>CAZHTM010000023.1:33207-34520 GCA_964535735.1 uncultured bacterium | reverse complement strand
TCTGTTAATCCAATCCTGCTTAAATAATACTTGCTTCAAGTCTTGGTAATCGGGAATACTCAGAGCGACATTCCAGAGTACCTCTATCCTTCCAACAAATACCGCAAATTCTCCTCGTGAAATCTTTTAGGCTGAATTTCCAATTCACGGAATAACTCCGTGGATTCCGCCACATTCCCGGCCAATAACATGGTCAATTGATCCCTGGTTACGGGGAACCATGAAAACTGATCCAGAAGCGCCAGGACTGGCCGTAGCCCCCAGGTTGGAACAGGAATCAGCCATTTTTGCTTTCCCGTAGCTCGGCCAATACGACGAATGATTTCATTCCAGGTAAGGGTTTCCGGACCACCCAGTACCAACGTTTTCTCCCTGTACCGATCTCCCCGTTTCAACACCTGGCACACCACTTGAGCCACATCATCCACATGCACGGGAGACAGTTCAAATTTCCCAGCTTTCTGAACGGAGAATCCGGTAAAAAAGGCAGGAGCTGGAACTAAGGGACGGACAATTTGCCTGAGCAATTGTGAAGCCAATTCATCGGCGCCTCGAGGTGGACCGAAAATGAGCGACGGTCGCAGGATGGTCCAGTCCAAACCCGAATTCCGAAGCGCTTGCTCTCCGGCGTGCTTGGTTCTTTGATAAGGAGTGCCGTCCGGCGAAACCCCGTTTGCACTGATAAGAATAAACCGACGAATCGATCGGCGTTGGGCCTCCTGAATCGTATCCACCACTGAGCGATAATGCAACTGCTCAAAAAAGACGTTTTTGCGATGAAATTCCCGAATCAATCCAATGCTATATATAATCCCGTCCACACCATCAAGACTGCGTCGAATATCTTCCATTCGAGTGATGTCCCCGGTGATGGTTTTCAGGGACCGCAGGGAGAGGACGCGGGTTTCGCTTCCAGGTCGAACAAACAGGTGAATCGTATGCCCTTCCATCGCCAACGCTCTCACAAGCGCCTGTCCGACAAATCCCGTTCCTCCCAATACAGCGATTCGCATTAGAAGTAATTGCGTTGATAGGGTAAATATTTGATTATGAACACACTATAATCTATCACCGCGTTCTTTAAAAAAAGAATTAATAGGTACAGGACATTGAAGGTATGGTGATTTATTATTTAATCAGGGTGCGGTTTGCCATAGGAAGTGAGTACGATCGACGATGCAACTGGCGTTGACTTCGTCAGGTAGCAGTAAGCCTACATTCCAAATTACATTAATTGCCCTATTGTCCTGCTAAACGAAGTCATTTTACATCCGGTGGATGTAAAATGCGTAGAGTTTAGCGGAGAGAGAGGG
>CAZHTM010000023.1:20479-33107 GCA_964535735.1 uncultured bacterium | reverse complement strand
GCGGAGAGAGAGGGATTCGAACCCCCGGTCCGAAAAATCGGACACCGCATTTCGAGTGCGGCGCATTCAACCAAGCTCTGCCATCTCTCCAAGCCTGATTATTTCAGCAAAAATTCAGGACAAAAACTTACGTCTTCCGGTGGGAGCGAAAAAAGTCCCGAATCAGGGCTTGAGCTCGTTCCTCCTCTACCCCACCCCGAATAAATACTGAGACGCCAAAACGCGGATCATTCGGGAGTTGATAAAGAGAACCGCAACACCCTTTTTCTTCATCGTAGCATCCAAACACCACACCGGCCAATCTGCTGTTCACAATCGCTCCGGCGCACATGGGACAGGGTTCTTTGGTCACGTACAAAACACAATCATTCAGCCGCCAGTCGTTGAGGGTGTTCGCAGCCGCGGTGATGGCCAATATCTCCGCATGGGCTGTGGGATCTTTGAGCCGTTCCCGTTGATTGTATCCCCGACCTATAATCCGCTCTACTTCACCCCTTTGCACTACGACTGCTCCCACGGGAATTTCTTCCAGTGAATAAGCTTTTTCTGCCAGCCGGAAAGCTTCAGCCATCCATTTTTTATCGCGTTCTAATGGATTGGTGAGCAAATCAGGGGGTGGCCAGAATTCCCCGAAGCGTCTCAATTTCAGCGGCAATAGCCTGCCGGCCTACAACCGTAGACGTATCAGCGGTAAAACTGGCGTTGGGATTTAGTTCGCTTACAATAAACTGGACATGATCCAGGGACGGAGAAAAATGGCCCATGGAGAAATAGGAAATTGCCATCGTCAGATGAACATCCAGATAATTCAGAGTCGTATCATGGGAAAACGACCAGGTAGGCGGCGTGAGGGTCTCTAATTCTGTCAATAATGAATCGCCCCAATGAACCGCGTCCTGATTCGCCCCGAGGGCATGATTGGCAAAACATAGTCCGGCCCAGATTTCCCGTTTGGTGTTCTCCAGAATATTGGGATCCTGAGCGTATGGCAATCCCTGAGTGAAATAGGTTACGCTGGAATCCAATTCCATCAATTTCCCAAACGTCCACCCCAAGCCGTTGTAGCCATCTTTATAGGTTGAATCCTGATGAATGGCATTCATGAACCACGTATTGCTTTCGGCATAATTTCCCTGATCAAAAAGTTGCCATCCGTATTCCGCCATATCCACTTCTGTGGCGGTAATTTCTTTTCGGCAACCCACCAACAGGACCAGAGCGGTGATTATGCCTATGAAGATTATTCGCTTCATCGCAGCAACATCACTTTCCGGGATTTTATTCGTCCCTTATTGGTATGCAACTGTATGAAATACACTCCAGATGACACGGTTTGTCCCGACTGATCGCGGCCATTCCATTGAATCTGATGTCGTCCGATAGGTTGATATGCTTTCAAAAGGGTAGCAACCTGTTGACCAAGCACGTTGAAGACCACGATCTCCACCTGCTGATCCGGTCCATCGGCAAAGCCGATATCGTACACTAGGGTAGTTACGGGATTAAAAGGATTGGGATAATTAAGTTGAATGCTGGTCATGCCGGGCACAATAATGGTTTGTTCACCCAACTTAAAATACCCTAATTGCCTGGTCCAGGCTTTTATCTGTCCATCTTCGGTTATCGATGGTAATTCTTCCCATCCGATACCATCGGCGCTGTAATACAGGGCCTGTTCCTCGAAAGGACTTTCCAGGGATACCTGAATCGGTTCCTCCAGAAGATTGCCGCGATTTCCTACCCGGTACCTAGCATAACGCGCCAAGTGAGGTTTAATCATCGAGGAATCATAAATCATTATCGCCTGATCAAAGGACACAGCGCCAGGGCTGCCAGAAATTTGCAGTCGTCCATCGGAACTTCCACCGGTCCACGGAGACACCACTCGCGCTAATGCGAGTCCCACTTGCCGGGTTACAGATGTATCCCCGACAATTCCCTGAGCATTCACCTGGAAAGTGTACGTTCCCGGCGTAGTAAACAAGTAACGGCCTACATAGGTGTAAAACCCTGCCGTATCCAATGCCACCGCTTCGTTTTGGACCGTAAGATTCAGGGACACAACTTTTTCCAGCGTATCAGTGATGACAATATCATAATAGTTGGTGAAGGCGTTGTTCTGAACGACGGAAATGCCCAGCGCCGGCCGGGGAACCCTGATGATGTCCAAAACGAACACAGCCGTATCGGACATGGAATAACTGTCGGTGGCGATAATCTGTATTACGGCGGAATCGGACCACAGGGACTGGGGACGGAGCAGGACGGAATCGCCGAATCCCTGGGAAACAAAGCTAGCAGGAGTTAGGGTCATTTTATCAGGATTGGTCAGGGCCGTTATTGTGAAAGTGAGGGCCGTGTCGTCCACATCTGTGACCCAGCGAGCAAAGTCCAGGCGCAAGGAATCATTTTCCAGGACGGTGGTGTCGGGAATGGCAGCCACCACCGGCGGATCGTTATCCGGCAGGACCGTGAGAAAAACCGTATCCATTGCTGTTGCGCCGTGAGGGTCGCTGACATAAAACAGAATACGGTGGTTCGCTCCATAGTAGTTGGTATCGCTATCAAAAGTGGCGAAAGTGCTTCCGTTCAGCGTGTCAATGGTCACTGAAATTTTCTGGGCAAAAGGCATGAGAGCTTGGGCGTCGATACGGGAACCACGTGGCTGTGCTTTGGTGGAAGTAAATCCGGAGTACATCCGTTCCAATGTCGACACCATGCCAGCATCACTCCCAGGGCCAGGAACCACAATTCCCAAAGGATAACCATCTTTAGTCGTGGTATCCAGAATCACGGCCTGCCATGTTAATTCCGTGGAATCGTTGTCCACGTCGGCAGCGAAGGGGGTCAGATTCAGTTGCACTAGATCCGTGTGGTCTTCTATAAAGCTGATGGCGTTTGACGGCGGCGTAATCACCACCTGTGGCGTATCATTCACCGATATGACTGAAACAATAAATGTTGTGGTATCTGCAAATCCCCATTCATCCCCTACGCGAATGCGCAACTGATAACTTCCTGTATCTTGTTGAAGTGGTGTATTCCAAGTGAGCAACCCGGACAATTCATCGACAGTTACAGGATGCGTGGGATTAACAATACCCGTATCTATAATAGAGAAATGAAGCGTATCACCTAACAACGTAGCTGTGTCAACATCGGTTGCCTGAAGTTGAACAGATAGTGCCACATCTTCATCCACCCGTTGAGTGTCGACGCTGGCGAAAACGGGAGCGGAATTTAGCCGTCGAATGACGTTTGAGGACAAGGTGTCGGAAATATTCCCGGCCTGGTCGAAAGCGCGAATGTGCATCCGATACGTTTCTTGATGCATGGTAGGTAACCGATAACGACCAACCAGAGACAATCCCACAGAATCCCAATCCATAAACGTATTGATCGTCGCATCCCCCAGATGTTCGACCGCCACTTCATAATAGGCCGTGCCCGAGGCCGTAGCCGGCACCGGATCGGTAAAATCGGACCATACCACCGTGAGGGAATCGGTTGAAATCAGGGTGTCGTTGGTCACCACATTCCCACCAATCAATGTACCAATTGTGGGCGGTGAGGGATCATAAATCAACGTCCGGACAGCAGTGGCGCCATTGGTAGTATTCCCTACCCGATCCGTTAGAATTGCCCGTGTGTACACCGTATCTCCCTGCGCTAACGTAATAGGTGTTGCTAAACCGGCAAAAGCCGCCGCAACGGCATTCATGGAGCGATCCGCAAGATGGGTACCGAACTGAATAATACTGTCAGCTGTTCCCACCGTTACCCAGTTATTAGTTCCCATTCGAGCAGGAATGGTCATTTGGACATCAACTTTCCCACCGAACAACAGTGTTCCATCCGTCGACGGTACAGGAACACTTACCTTCACTGAGTCGGTTCGGCCATTAATCCAACCCAATACTGGATTCAGTCCCGTAGTGGTGACATCGCCGGTAGTAAACGTGGTCGGAGCAATATTATCCAGGAAAAAGATATCCCCATCAGTGGTGGAAGTAATAGAATTCCCAGCCAAATCTTCCGCAGTTACGTTCACAATCAAATTTGCTTCCACAGGGGATGACAACAGGGTAATATCGAAGGTCCAGGTAGAGTCCCCGGTAGTCCCCGAATTCACCACTCCGGTCACGGTCGTGTCAGAATACTGTATCGTGAGCTCCGGAGCAGGACTAGTCTTAGTCACTTCACTGAAACTGGCAGTGATGCGGATAATATCGCCTCCCTTTCCCTCATTGGTCAAATTTGGCTGCGAGATATTTTCATAACTAAAGGTCACGGAAGGCGCTGAATTATCCACCATCAAGGTATCTCTACCGGTGATGTTCTCCGTCCTCAACGAGTTTAATGCCAGATCGGTAGCCGTAATGGTTACATTTGCAATCCCATTATTTGCAGTTCCTGTTGGGATCGCCAAGGCGTAGGTCCATACGGTGGAATCGGCTCCAATGGTCATGGTTTGATTGGAAATATCCTGACCCGTTCCCGTAAAATCGACAGAAATCAAGGGCGTGGGTAAAATCTTTTCATTGAAAGTCGCCGTGATAAAGACCGAGGTGTCGCTGCTGGCATAATACTGGTCATAGGTAAGGGCAACCGTAGGCGCCGTGGTATCGTAAGTAATGTTTTGTAGCGAGATGGCGCCCGTATTCCCGGCAGAGTCAATTCCTGTAAGCGTGAGCCGGTACACAGTTCCGTCAACCAAGGACAGGTCACCAGTGTTCGTGATTTCTGAAGGAGCACGGGTCCCAACTTCCAGTTCCGTTCCAGAGAGTGTCGCTGACACAGTGGATCCCGGTCCGGACAGACGAGTAAAGGTCACGGTACCGGAGGCTAAGGTTTCGGATAAGGTCCACCCCAGGCGTTTATGATTGATAAAACTTCCCGTATCAGGAGAAACGGACGTAAATACCGGGTCTGTGTTATCGATCCGCAAAACATTCCCACCCGTAACAGCCGAACCAGGCAAGACATTGAGCGCTTTATCCCGGCCGTTTAAAGTGATGGTAACGATACCATCCACGTTATCAAGCAAGGATAAATTATACTGCCATACCGATCCGGAGACATAGGTCATAGCGGCGCTGGAAATATCCGGACTTCCACTTCCTGGAAAGGTTACGGTGATTTTAGGCAGGGAATCCAGACTCATGGAATCGGTAAAGGTGGCTGTAATCAAAACCGTTCCGTCCTCAAATCGCACCAGGGAATCGCTGTAACTCAGTGTCGCGGCTGGAGCTTCCGTATCGATCACAATATCCTTATTAGCCGCAAGGGATCCGGCGGCACCGGGCGCCGGCAGTGTCAGTACCAGGTCGTTCCCGCCCGCGTCACGAATTGTGCCCCCATTCAACGAAAGAGCCGTGGTGGCGGTATAATCCAGGTCGGAAGACGTTTGCCACGCCTCGACAACATATTCGAATTCGATGGTGGTACTCCCGGACCCGGTGGAATAGGAAATACTGGCATCGGATGAACCCGTCTCCAAGGTGAGTCGGGGTGTTCCACTCACAAAAATATTTTCAGAGGCAACCACCTGGATGATAAGAGTATCCCCTTCTTTGTAGGCGCGATCCGTCTCTGGGGAGGTGACATTGGTAACAGTGGGTTGATTGGCGTCAATCTGGAGGATAGTAGAACTGACATTGCCAATTTTCTGATTCCCCGCCCGATCAATAATAACAGCATTCAACCACAGATTTACCCCTTCGGTTTGGTAACCGGTCAAACTAGTGATATCTGCCGCCGGAGCGGTAATATCCATGCTGGTATTCAAATTGCCGGCAAGGATTCCGGTAGAATCTCCAATTTGGGTATAATTGGCATTATCAATGCCCCCCAATAAATACACGTATCCACCAGCCAGGGTCGAATCCAGATCGATAGAAATACTAGCCGTCACATCAGTGTTGGTGCCGTTCCAATATCCCGTCACTTCCAGACCTCCAATAGCGGAAAAAGTCCCGGTATTGAATATGCCCGGCGGGGTAGTGTCAATGATGATTTTTTCTGAACTGGCGGTCCCTGTGGTGCTATTCCCATAGATATCAGTGATGACAGCCGTGAATTCAATTTCCGCTCCCTCGACATAATCGCTGAAGGATTGAAACTGGCTAGCGGTGATGGTAACCTGCGCAGAGTCGGCTAGGTCACCATTGAGTATGGTATAGGCCGACCCCAGATTTTTATACGCACTGGACCCGCTCCGGGCCTGAATCTGAATCTGCCCCCCTACCAGAACAGGATCATTGTCCACCGGAACTTTAACCACGAGACCTGTATTGGACGCATTCCAATACCCCACCAGACTTGGGGCACCCTGCGTGCGAACCGACCCTACTGTAAAATCAACCGGAGAGGCATCATTATCAATAATCGTATAGGTATGTGTAGCATTGGCGCCTAAGATGGCATTAGTGGGCGGGTCCGACAATTCCACAACGATAGTTTCATTATCTTCATCCAACTGATCATTGATAATTGTAACCAGAATCGAGCCGGTGGTAGTCCCAGCGGGGAACGTTAACGTACCAGAGGGAAGACTGTAATCCACATTCCCTCCAGTGGCGGTACTGCTGGCACCCACCGAATAATCCACCGATACATCTTTCCCGGAAACGGCAGTCAAACTGACATCGAAATAAATACTGTCCACACTCTCCAGGCCAGTACTGGACAATAAATCGAAGGCTACTACCGGGGGATCGTCATTATCCAGAATGGTATACGTCAGGGTATCGGTGCCCAGAGTTGCCTGGCCCGGATTGGATAAAACAATCAGGACCATCTCGTCGATTTCGTCTAATCCGTCATCGGCTACGGTTAAACTCAACGTTTTAGACGTTTCACCGACGGCAAAAGTCAAAGAACCATCGGTGAAAGTGAAATCGGTTCCCGATCCCGTGGCCGTACCGGTACCCGCAGCATAATCCACGGTTACCTCCCGTCCCGATACCGGTGTAAGGGTCACTGTCAACGACACATTACTGGTGGACTCATCTCCGGAAGCAGTGGATGTACTGAATCCTATTACAGGAAGGGGATCATTATCCGTAATCGTGTAGGTATACGTTGTATTCGTCCCTGGAGATGCATTCACCGGATTGCTAATATCCACCTGCATGGTTTCATCCCCTTCATCCAGGGCATCATCAACCAAAGTCAGGGTAATAGATGATGTGAGATTACCCGCTGTGATCGTATCTGTGCCCGACGCCAACGTATAGTCCGTTCCTGATCCCACAGCTTCAATATCCGTGGGAGCATAATCCACCATAACATCCCGTCCAGATACGGCAGATAATTCCAATTGGATGGTTACGGTCCCCCCGCCCTCACTCCCGGATGCAGACGTGGAAGAAAACTGGATACTGGGTGAATTATCATTGTCAGTAATTGTCAATGTGTGAGTAGTAGTGGTTCCTAAATCAGCACTGTCCGGGTTGGACAACGTGAGGATTACGGTTTCGTTGTCTTCATCCAGAATATCGTCCACAATGGTCACATCAAAGGTTGTGGTCAAATCACCAGGGGCAATGGATACAGTTCCGGAAGCCAGTGTATAATCGGTTCCCGATCCGGTGGCCGTACCTCCACTAACGGCATAATCTACACTGGTTGTTACACCAGAGACTGCCGATAGCGTCACGGTTATGGATGCGGGAGTTGTCCCCTCATTCACTGAAGATGTGCTGGAGCTAAAGGCAATCTTAGCGGGATTGTCATCATCAATGATGGTCAACGTATACGTGGTATCCAATCCGATGGTCGCATTGACAGGATTGGAAAGGGTAATAACCAAGGTCTCATCCCGCTCATCTAAAGCATCTTGTGTGATAGGGATACTCAAGGTGGTCGAGACGTCCCCTGCAGAGATGGATGCCGTTCCATCCGCCAACGAAAAATCAGTTCCACCGCCTGTGGCATCGCCTCCGGTCACGGAATAGTCCACCGAAGTGTTTATTCCTGAGGCGGCATTCAGTTGGATCGTTACTGTAGCCGTTCCATCGTTTTCTGACACGGTTCCAGCTGAAGTCGAAAAAGCAATTTGCGGTGTGGGATCGTTATCTTCGATTGTATAGGTATAAGATTGTGTAGCACCCAGACTGGCGTTGGAGGGATTGGAGATTTGTACAATAACAGTTTCGTTAATCTCGTCAAGTGCGTCTTCAACAACGGTAAGCGATATGGAGCCGGATGTGGAACCAGCGGAAATAGTGAGCGTGCCGCTGGATAGGGTATAATCGGTTCCCGATCCCGTAGCGGTTCCTCCGCTTACGGCATAATCAACCGATACATCCAATCCCGACACGGCAGAAATCTCCACAGGAATTGATACCGCAGTTGAACTTTCCGATCCGGAGGCGCTGGCCGCAGAAAATGAAACTGTCGGAGGATTGTCGTCATCGTTGATCGTATAGGTATACGATGAGTTTGTACCTAGACTGCAATTTACCGGATTGGATAATTGTACGATCACCGTTTCATTATTTTCATCAATGGCATCATTCGTAATGGTAATGCTGATCACACCGGTGGAATCGCCAGCTGAAATCGTTAGCGTACCACTGGACAAGGTATAGTCGGTTCCCGACCCAGTAGCTGTAGACCCAACACCTATAGCGTAATCCACCGACGCATCCAGAGCTGATACAGCACCAAGCTGTACCGTCAGATTCACTGGTGAGGACGATTCACTACCACTGCTCGATGTTTCACTGAATTGAATGCTGGGAGCATTATCGTTATCGGTAATGGTTTTGGTATGGGTGGCGGTGCTAAGACTGGCATTGGTTACATTCGATATGGTAAATACAATCGTCTCTGAGTCATTTTCGTCCAAGGCGTCATCAATTAGTGTAACGGTAATCGTGGTGTCTGAATTTCCAGCAGAGATCGTAGCTGTACCCGGCGTAAAAGTGTAATCGCTTCCGGCAGTAGCTGTTCCTCCCGTTATTGAATAATCAAAAGAAATATTTTGACCGGAAACTGCACTTAGAGCGACCGTGATGCCTACTTGCCCATCTCCTTCTGAGGATGTAGAAGAGGCCGTACTAAAACCGATTGTAGGCGGCGAATCGTTATCGGTTATGGAATAGGTATGAACTGTATTTGTCCCCAGGGTAGCATTGGTGGGACTTGAAATAGTGACCTCAATTGTTTCCGTGTCTTCAGCTAGGTTATCATCCACAATAACCGCGGAAATATCTTTTGAGGTAACACCTGCGGGAAAGGTCAATGTTCCATTGGCTAGTGTATAGTCTGTTCCCGAACCCGTGGCAGTGCCACCAGTAACCCCATAATTCACCTGAACAGATCGTCCTGAGGCAGTGTTCAGAGATACTGTCAAATTAGCCGGTGAACTGCTTTCAGCTCCCGTGGACGAAGCAGCATCAAATGAGACGAACGGTTCGGAGTCATTATCCACGATAGTTATAGTCATGGTATCCGCCGATCCCAAAGTGGCATTCGTGGGACTGTTTAAAATAATCAGAATAGTCTCATTATCT
Source organism: uncultured bacterium (assembly GCA_964535735.1). Taxonomy (GTDB): domain Bacteria; phylum Fidelibacterota; class Marinisomatia; order Marinisomatales; family J089; genus J089. The sequence continues at coordinate 23,586 of CAZHTM010000023.1, read as the reverse complement.
TCGTCTAAACCATCTTCTAGAATATTAAAATCGATGGTCGTATTGGCATTTCCAGCGGTAATCGTAGCCGTACCCGCGGATAGGTCATGATCCGTACTACTCCCGGTAGCCGTTCCCGAAATAGAATAATTCACGGAAACGTCTAAACCCGAAACCGTACTCAATTCAATGAATACCGAGACTGCACCCGCCGACTCATTTTGTGATGCACTGGTTGAACTAAATCCAATCGAAGGAGGATCATTGATATCGGAAATAGTCATTTGATGAGTTGTAATACTGCCTGATGTAGCATTGAAAAAATTGGATAAAGCAATGCTGAATGTTTCATCATCTTCATCCAAGCCATCATCGTTTAAATAAATATAAAGCGTGTATGTACTACTTCCCTCAGTAATGGATATTGATCCACTCCCTGAATTATAGTCAGAGCTGGTTGTAGTTAAATCCGAAATGGTCCAATCAGCGGTAACCGTTTTTCCAGCTGCAGCAGATAATTCAATAATCACAGCGGCCCAGGCACCTTCAGGATTGGTACTAGTGCTGGTTTGGAAAGACATGGATGGTTGGCTATCATCATCGGTAATGGTGTAGGTCGCCTGAGAAGCGGTTGGATCAAGGGTGGCGTTCGTCGGCGCGTAGATATCAATAATTACCGTTTCATCATCTTCATAGCGACTATCATTTACCACCGTGAAGTCAATGGTTGTTGTGGTTTGGCCAGCGGGGATTGTCGCTGTTCCGTTCGGAAGATTAATATCATAATAACCCGCGGGATAATTTTTCGCCGTGCTGTTTGAATTCACGGTATAGTTCACGGTAACATCAGCGCCAGTTGAAGCATCTAGTGTTAATGTCAGGCTCACAGATGTGGTGGATTCAGATCCGGAAGAACTGGTAGTCTGGAATCCGATGGTGGTGGCCATCAAGCTCTGAAATCCCAACAGTAGTATTATACTGAGGCGAAATATTTTCATGTATGGAATCAATTGTGTTATAGGTTAAATCCTAAAGAGATGAATCCATCCATCCAACTGGCCGTACCCAGTTTAGCCTTTTGGGAATTTTCCACGTTTAACCCGGTGGTGGATCGAATGCCTACTCGCAGACCCAATACATTGCCTATCGCAAAACCATAGGAATTTTCAGCAATAAATCCATTAAATCCACCGATACGTCCATACCCTATTTTTACCTGTCCCGGTCCCGCCGGAAATGAGAGCAAACCAATCACCGTATTTCCCGCATATTGTCCCCCAATCGGTAAATAATTCGTAAAGGAAAATTTGCCAAATTCCACTCCGAATCGAAAACGAACTCCAGCAATTTGCATTAATAATGGGAATTCTACACTGATTCGGTAATCGGTTTTGGAGTTGTACGTCGTCAAAGCATGGCTTACATATCCTGGAGAACTTCCAGTGAATGTAACGGTGTACCCCATTTTTCTCGCTTGATCTGCTAGCTCCAAATCGGAGAATTCCCCGGGCGGAATTGGCTCTCCGGTTTCATCATAATAGTCACTCCCCTCGTACTCAATGCCAACATCATCGTAATATAGGCTGTCATCACCATAATAATAGAGGCTATCTTCATCGTAATAAAGACTATCTTCCCCATAGTATAAACTATCGTCTTCATAATAATATAACGTATCTGTCGTATCGCTATACTCATCCCAAAATGTTTGCTCACCATTGAATTCATACTCATCCTGGGCATAGCTCATTGGTGACAGGCTTAGGTATAAACATAAGCCGGCAATACTCCAGAGACGATCTAGATTAGGCCTCTTCATATCGTCCTCGCTAGACGGAATTTGTGTTTGGAGTGAAAATCCCCTTACCTCATGAGGAATTCTGACTTGATTAATATAGGGTGTGACTTGAATAAAATGCAATATCTTATCCAATATCACCAATTACTTCTGTGAGACACCCATTTATTCAGTCATGCAATATGCAATTTCAGAAAGATATGTTTATTTGTCCCTTGATCTCCATCACAACTTAGATTTAATTGAATGATTTTCTTTCCTACAATAATCTACGTAATGAAATTATCCTTAATGACAATTCCTTGTTATTCTGAATTACTCTGCTTATCCTTCGTATCGGGAATATAAAAATATTGTAGAACATATTTTGTCCCGATTACAAACCACTTCATTGACAATAATAGAGCTAAGAGAGTTTTATGAAACGAAAATTATGGTTTTACGGACTCATACTGGTTCTGGGTATTCAGTTTTTTCCACTGAATCAAACCAATCCTGAAGTCATTCAAGAGCCAAACTGGGATTCACCAAAAACACGCGCCTATGCGAAACGGGCCTGTTTTGATTGCCATTCCAATGAAACGACCTGGCCATGGTACGCCCATGTTGCACCCGTGTCGTGGATCGTAACCCACCACGTTAATGAAGGACGGGAGGAATTCAACATGTCAGAATGGAGTCTTGGCAAAGGCGACGAAGCAGCGGAGAAATTCCGTGAAGGCGATATGCCATTAGCTTCCTACCTCCTACTGCACCCGGAAGCCAAACTGACAGAAGCGGAACGGACTGAATTTCTCAAGGGATTGAAAGCAACTTTTGGCGAATCTGAGGAATCAGATCATGAAGACAATGATGATGAAGATGATGATTAAAATTCAAATTCCTTAGCCCGTAGGGGAATTCTTGTTATCCCGTTGAGATATCGGGCCGTTCTTACCAAGTTTTCCAGATATTAATAACCAGTGTCAGACCGCAAGAATCAGAGGATTATACAACTTACATGACGCTATTCTTTTGTCGATTTTAACGGTCTTTTATTGTTGTTCATTAAAGTTAATTGCTTATAAATCACGAGTTAGAAAAAAACCCGATTCGTCATCGATAAACCGGGTTTTTCATCGGGGTAGCCCGTAGGGGAATCGAACCCCTGTTACCGGCGTGAGAGGCCGGCGTCCTAACCGCTAGACGAACGGGCCATAAGTTCTATTTTCAAATACGTTCTGCGGTGTCCTTCTTCCGAAGAGAACTCCCTGTTATCCCGATAAGATATCGGGACGTCCTAACCGCTAGACGAACGGGCCATAAGTTCTATTTTCAAATACGTTCTGCG
>CAZHTM010000023.1:13050-20379 GCA_964535735.1 uncultured bacterium | reverse complement strand
CGTCCTAACCGCTAGACGAACGGGCCATAAGTTCTATTTTCAAATACGTTCTGCGGTGTCCTTCTTCCGAAGAGAACTCCCTGTTATCCCGATAAGATATCGGGACGTCCTAACCGCTAGACGAACAGGCCATATAAATGTAAAAGAACAAATGTGTACGCCCGGAAGGACTCGAACCCTCAACCTTCTGGTCCGTAGCCAGACGCTCTATCCAATTGAGCTACGGGCGCATATCTGCTGGGGAGCAGGGATTCGAACCCCGACTGCCAGGGCCAGAACCTGGTGTCCTGCCATTAGACGACTCCCCAAAATTATCATATTGCTGAGAAAAAGCGCAGCGAATCTACACGAATCCCCAAGCCCCAATCAATGCTTTTGAGGCATAGTTTAAAAAAAAGCCCCGCACAGGCAGGGCTTTTACAGTAATCATTTGGAATGACTAATCATCGGAAACCATAATGGATTGGGCTAACATGACGATGTCCAGCAAATCCACATTACCATCACCGTTGAAATCTGGGGTCTCTGCAGAACACAAGGCCAATTCGGTTCCATCGTTGACATGATCCACCAAGGTAAGTAAATCGAAGATATCCACTAAAGGATGGTCGGAGGCCACGTCGCCATTCAGGTTTCCAGGAACAAACACATTGTAATTATCACACGGATCACAGGGGTCACCCATTCCGTCACTATCCACATCGGATTGATCGGGATTAAAAACATACGGGCAATTATCGTCCCAGTTGCCCACACTATCGCCGTCAAAATCATTAGAAAGTTCGCTGGCATAGGACATGGACGCGTTAAAGACTTCCTTCGTGGATGCATTCTGTACAATCGCCACAATCCCAACCTCACTTGCATTCCAGGCTGAGGAGATGTTGAAGGAATTAATAAAAGACTGCTCTTCACCGTGTGCAGAAACTGTAATTGGCGTGGTTTCAATCCAATCACGCATGACAAACCGGCAATCATGGTATTGCCCTGCACCAGACCAGTAGGCATTGATGTGGTCTTCAAAAGTAAATACATGTAACACCAAATCCGTGGGATCAATATCACTCTCTAAAGTCAATAGAATTTCATACAATACGGTATTCCCTTCGACGATTCCACCCAGTTCCAAATCATACGGGACATCCGGTCCAATCAAGGTATTATAGATATTCAGGAATTGATCATACATGGGATTCCAGTTGCCATTGGGATAACCACCTACTGTATTTTGAACACCGTTAAACCAAACGGTTGGAATACCACCGACACCATAATATCCAGCCCGGTCATTGTACCCAGGGCTAGTCAGCGATGGATCACCCAATCCCCCAGGAGTGTGCCAGGCAATGGAAACGAGGGTCTCAGGAAACTGCTGATGCAAATAATCGAGCGCAAAACTTGCGCTTGGACAGTAGGGTCAGTTAATGCCCGTAAATTCTTCGACAAAAACCTTTTGTTGGTTCCGGCTGGCATCCATAACCATCCCCACTAATTGATCCATCGATGTAGCGGTAACACGGCCGCCATTTTCACCAAAAGCCATGCTGGATACCATTATAAGGGTTGTAAAAACTAAACGTCTTTTCATTTGTCCTCCCGCGGTTAGACGTAAGGGAATTTAGGATGTGAAATCACTTTTTCAAAAGATGGATGTCAAGGTGAGTTTAAATCCATCATCAAAGGCGCCCACATACCGGCACACACCATTACTGCAAACCAAACCGCCTTTTTGAGAGCCGTACATCAGGGTGAGTCGATTTCGGGGACTAAGATTCACAACCATTTCAAGGGCAATCCACTTGCGATCAATGTCCATAATATTCGCCATGAGTTTTTCCAGAGCATTTTCCGCACTCACCTGGAAGGGCGGTTCTTCCGCATCGACCGCATCGATTAGCAACGATACTGACCACCGTGGTGACCGGCTGATACTCAGATCGAAGAATCGATTATGCTGGTATGGCGCGCGCACCTGTTCCGCTTTATAAAAAACTGATGAGGTGGTTCGGGTCACCTTTCCCAAGGTATCTGTAACCGTTACCGAACCTTGCCAGAGTGTTTGGAATTCCATTTTCACTTCCACGGAAAACTGCTTTCCAAAATCCCAGGAGAACATTGTGGGAATGGTTAAGGCCTGTTTGTATTCATAAATCAACTGGGACGTATCCCCTTCTACATTCATAAACAATCCGGAAATATCCTCCATCCAGCCATACCCAAATCGATAATGAATCCGGTCTTGAAGGGCGTATCCTTCAATTTCGGTATACAACTCACGGAAGGGATACGCTGCTGGTTGGTCAGAAGGAAGAAGCGACTGGATGGGTTTAGATGTCCAACCAAAAGGGAAGCCATCCATGATGGTGATCCATTCACTATGGCGACTGGATTGAGCCACATTCAATAACAATGTTGCCCCTCCCGGCAAAGAACCGTTGACTTCCAATTGATATCCAAGTTCATCATTAAAATCGATTTGATGGGTGAGCCGGGATAATAAGATCGATGTATGCTCCCTGAAAACCGTAGGTGGATTTTGGAAGTCGACCACGCCGCCATAATGGGTAATTGTTGACCACCGATAAAAGGGATCTAATTCCACAAACCGATAGTTTTTGTAATCAAATGACAGGGCCCAATTCCCTAGATACCCATTGATATTCCCATACAGACCATACCCTTGGTTCACCCTCGATGGCTCCTGAGAATAGAGATCAAGTTCATGAACGGTTTTGTCAGCATACTCGACATAGGCATCCATCCAGGGAAGGAGCATCTCACCCCGTATAGCCCGAATACGGTGAACCAAAGACACCGAGTCATCCAAAAAGATTCCAAGGAGGTGATTTTCCCTGGATTGAAGGAAACTTGTTCCCACGGAATAGTGGTCCCCGGAAAAGGATAAGTCGGAGCCAAATACTTGATGACGGGACGAATAATTCGAAGTCCGGTCATTAAAGCCCGCCACTTCGACAGAGCGACGACTCAGAACACCATTCCCGTTTAGTATTTTCGCCTCCATATTACCTAAAGTGTAATCCAGGGCGGCCCCGCGAATACCATTGTCCAGGTCGATGAGTTGATCATCAAATTGATTCAGAACCAGCCCCCGTCCCCAGATTTCATAGAGATCGCCCAATCGAATACCCAAAGGTCCGTTATTAAACTCCAGTCGAAATTTTCGAAATCCATTAAACCGGGATCCCAATTCCGGAGGTTGACTGTATTCATACTGGACCCAGGTTTGGAATTGATTCCAGTTCAGGAATGTATTAATAATCGATTCAGAGTAATTAAAACCGTTTTTACTATCCCCAAATCGTGTAGTCAAGTCTCCATTAAAGCTCACCTGCCCATGAACATGGCTGAAGACCAATAAAAGAAAGAAAATTAAACCAAATTTATTCGTTCGATGCGTCTGTCCCACCGGGAGCGTTCGTTCCATAAAGTACCGCTTTGATCTGTTTTTCGATTTCCTGTTCGTCTCCGGGGATATACCCTTGATGTTGCCAACGAATGGTACCGTCGCGATCCACAATTAAGGTTGTGGGCAAAACAACAGCGTTCAATTTTTGTGAAAGCTGTTTATTGGGATCCAATCCCACTAAAAATTCATACCGGTTGGACCGGATAAAGCCCCGTACTTTCGACATACTCTTTGGCGTATCCTGATTAATGGTCAATACTGTAAATCCGTCTTTTTGATAGGTCGTATGAAAGGTATTTAAATAGCGCATTTCTTTTTTACAGGGTACGCACCATGTGGCCCAAAAGTCGATTAAAACGGGACCATCCTTAAGCAAGTCTTGAATCGATACGGTCTTGCCATTCAATAATTTTAAAGTGAATTCAGGAACTTTGGGCTGGGGATCCGCTCCAAGAGTCAAACTCAGCAATAGTCCGAAAATTATTAGCCGTGATTTCATAATCTATTCCTGGATTCAATCGTTATTAATGCAATTGTGAAATGAACGTCGGCAGGTCGTCAGTAGAAACAAATTTCAGCTTAACCCTCACGAGGTCATCGGTGGCCTCTATCGGGAGCTTAAACCGATAAATCACGGGGATATCCACCGCTTCCATGGCGACCTGGAGGGACCAGCCTCCAATAGTAAAATCTATCAGCGGTGAAAAATGGTGGGTGGGCACGTAGGTTATTGATGATCCAGCTGGATGAACATATGACGCACCAATCGCATCGGCGATCACCACTTTGGGACGATCCCGACGATCAATGAATTGAATAACGGGCGCAGCTAGATACTCACCCTGACTAATGCGCTCGCGTAAATCCGTAGGAAAATTGAACCGATCTTTGCTAAACGTGAATATGGTGAGGCTCCCCTCCTGCTTTAAGGCATTATAGGGTAATGACGTGAGCATATCCCGGATTAAATTTTCTTTCAATTTATAAATCACCTTGAATTCCACTTCCACGCTGTCTTTCTGGTCGCGATCATAGATGATGTTGGGAGGATTCAAGGTCACTTCGTAGGGATGGTTGACCAGATTATCCAGAACCCGAATTAACATCTCCGTATTGGCGTCGTTCTCCGGATTAGAACGCTCTTTATTGGCCATATTTAATTCCAGTTCCCATTCCCCTTTCAGACCCGGATGTTTTTCCGGCGCTTTTTCCCGGCGACCTAACGCCAAGTCCATGGCCACTTCCATCCCGCCCAACTCTTTATCCAGAGAGGAAAGTACCGTCTTCGAATGTTCCAAAGATGGGTTGAGCTGTGCCCGGCGATCCGTAATTGGCGTCACCATTTCGGGAAGGGCTTCATCAGCTTTCGAAAGTGGTTTTGTCACCGGGGAAGGTTCGGGGAGTTGGGGTAAAATTGGTTTCAGCATTGTTTCCACCGCATCGGAAAGCCGCTGACTCAAGGACGTTATTTCCGAGATATTCCCGGTGATCTTCCGCTGATCGATCTGCTCCCAATTGGCAATATTGACCAATTGAAGCTGAATATCCACTTCCCCTCCTTTATCCTGAAATTTTCCCAACAACAGGACATTTTTCAGTCCCTTTGGCTGGTGCAATAATAAATTCCGGTTATTCATCACCTTTTCCAGATCATCCCGTGATTTAATGGCGATGGCGGGATTCCGATTTAATTGATCAGAGAGGATATCCACCAAACCGGCTTCCATCCATTCCAGAGTGGGATCGGAGGTGATATTTTCAAACTCGATAAGATATAAATAAACCGAAATGGGGGTGGAATTGAAAGCCCCCAGGTTGGCGATCAACAGTGTTGAAAGGATTGCAGACCGAATTAGTGAACGCATGATGAATCAAATTAACCGCAATTTTGCAGAAGTTACAAATTGAAAAGGGGATGAAATTAAACCCATTCATCCCCGGCTAAATTCCATCAATTCCAATAAAATGCTACTCTTTATTCATTTTTGCCCAGGTATCTCGCAGGGATACGGACCGATTAAACACCAAATGATCCGGTGATGAAAGTTTTCGATCAAGGCAATAATATCCCTGACGAAGAAATTGAAAATACTGATCCGGTTTGGCGTCTTTCAGTGACGGTTCCACTTTACATCCCGATTGAATCTGAAGCGAATGCGGATTCACATTATCTAAAAAATCCTGCCCCGGTTCCACTTCATCGGGATTTTTCTTAAGAAATAAATGATCAAAATGCCGTACTTCCGCTGTGAGGGCGTGAGGCACAGATACCCAGTGCAGCGTTCCTTTCACCTTGCGGCCATCAGAAGACCATCCACCGTGGGTTTCCGGATCGTATTCACAAATCAATTCAGTGATCTCACCCGTTTTTTCATCTTTCACTACGTCCACACACGTAATGTAATAGGCGTGTTTCAGACGGACTTCCCGACCCGGCGCTAACCGGAAATATTTCCGGGGAGCTTCTTCCCGGAAATCAGAGCGTTCAAGCCAAAGTTCCCGTGAAAAAGGAATTTTTCGCGTTCCGGCAGAAGGATCTTCCGGATTGTTGTCCGCATCCAGCCATTCCACCTGATTTTCCGGATAATTCCGCAGCGTAATTTTGAGGGGATCTAAAACCGCCATAACCCGTAGAGCACGTTTATTAAGATCGGTACGCAGGCAATGTTCTAAGAGCGCTAATTCCGTAGTGCTGGGTTTTTTCGCCACACCTACTTCATCCGAAAACGCCCGGATGGATTCGGGTGAATATCCACGCCGCCGTAAACCCGATAAGGTCGGCAGTCGGGGATCATCCCACCCTTCCACAATGTGTTCGTCCACCAAACGCATCAGTTTCCGTTTGCTGAGAACGGTATAGGTCAGATTCAACCGGGCAAATTCGATTTGCTGCGGGTGATAGACACCCAGTTGATCCAGGAACCAATCGTAGAGCGGACGATGGTCTTCGAATTCCAGCGTGCAAAGCGAATGGGTAATCCTTTCGATGGAGTCTTCCAGTCCATGGGCCCAATCGTACATGGGATAAATGCACCAGGTATCGCCAGTGCGATGATGATGGGTATGGAGAATCCGATAGATAACCGGATCCCGCATATTCATGTTGGGATGACTCATGTCAATTTTGGCCCGCAGAACTTTTTCTCCATCCTTGAATTCACCGGCCCGCATCCGGCGAAACAGATCCAAATTCTCGTCCACGGATCGGTCGCGATAGGGACTATTTTTTCCTGGCGTGGTCAAGGTGCCCCGGTTGATACGAATTTCTTCCGGGGTTTGGTCATCCACATAGGCTTTTCCCTGTTTCACGAGCTGTTCGGCATAGTCGTACATCTGTTCAAAATAATCGGACGCGAAATACAACCGGTCTTCCCAATCAAATCCCAACCAGCGTACATCCTCGATAATCGAGCGAATGTATTCATCTTCTTCCTTGATGGGATTGGTATCATCAAACCGCAAATTGGTTTTTCCGCCGAATTCTTCAGCGATACCGAAGTCAAGGCAAATCGCCTTAGCGTGACCGATGTGAAGGTATCCATTGGGTTCCGGGGGGAATCGTGTGTGGACCCTGGAATCCCACTTCCCGGTTTCCATATCCCGTTTTACAATCTCACGGATAAAATCAGTCGTATTTGAATTTGACATTATTCCTCTGAATGTTTAACCCAATGTTCAAAACGATCACCGGCGGAAGTCACTCTGGCTATAGAGGTTTCGCGACCTAAAATTTCCAACGTCTCAAATAAAGGAGGGGCTACCGGTTTTCCACAGACCGCCAGACGAACGGGCTGAAAAAAAAAACCTGGTTTTAACCCCAATTCCGCCGCCCGGGCTTTAAATTTTTCGTACAGGGACTGATGATCAAAGGGAGCAATCTCCATCAATCGTTGCGCTTCTTT
>CAZHTM010000023.1:11764-12950 GCA_964535735.1 uncultured bacterium | reverse complement strand
GGCGGATGTATTGGCCGTTGATCTGGTTTAATTTATCATAATTCCAGACGGCCGGTGACTTATGTACGCGATCTAAGGAGAACGCCTGAATCAGTTCCTCACGACTGAAAATCTCCCGACTGTCATCGAAGCTCCACCCCACCAGAGCCATGAAATTCACCAATGCTTCCGGAAGGTAACCCGCTTCCTCATATTGACGTACAAATACAGGGCGCAACGTACCGTCGGGCGCCCGGTCGGCGCGTTTACTCATTTTCCCTTTACCCGAGGGATTCAGAATCACGGGAAGATGAGCCATCACCGGCGGGTCCCAGCCAAACGCATCGTACAATTGCCAGTGCAGCGGTAGACTGTTAACCCATTCATCCCCGCGCAGAATATGGGAAATAGCCATGAAGTGGTCGTCTACCACATTGGCAAAATGATACGTGGGAAAACCATCGCTTTTAATCAGAACGGCATCTTGCAATTCCCTATTGGTAAAACGAATCTCTCCCCGAATGGCATCTTTTACCACTGTCTCACCCTCGAGGGGCATTTTGAATCGGATGACATGGGGTTCGCCTCGTTTCAATCGACGTTTAACGTCTTCACTGTCCAGGTGACGACAATGACGGTCATACCCAATCCAACTGGATTTTTCCCTTTTTTGTTGTTCGATAACTTCCGCCAACCGTTCCGGAGTACAAAAGCAGGGATACGCCTTCCCGTTGGAGATGAGCGTTTTTACCTGTTCGTTATAAATATCCAGCCGTTCCGATTGTGTATAGGGTCCATAATCACCGCCTTTTTCCGGCCCCTCATCCCAATCCAAGCCTAAATAGGTCAGACCATCCAACAACCATTTCAGCGCTTCCGGGTGAAACCGCTGCTGATCCGTGTCCTCAATCCTGAGAATGAAAGTCCCTCCATGGTGTCGGGCAAAAAGATAATTGAACAAGGCCGTCCGAGCCCCGCCCACATGGAAGTCACCGGTGGGACTGGGCGCGAATCGAACTCGAATAGTAGAATCAGTCATATTATGGCTCAGATTTGGAGCCGTAAAGTTACCGCCTGCTCCCTATCCTAAAAAAGAGAATCCAAAACAGGGTGTGATATGTATGGATTAAATCGTCACGCTTAATTCCAGGAATCCATTTCGCGTCGCTCCAGGCCAATACACCGTGTGCAATCCATCCCATTCATA
>CAZHTM010000023.1:10272-11664 GCA_964535735.1 uncultured bacterium | reverse complement strand
TTCAGGTGTGTTGGGAATCCGATTTCCCTGGTAATCGCCGGATTGGTACCGGAACTGTGCCCAGGTGCCATTCCCCGTGAGGAGGATTTTAGATGTCACCAACCAGGACACTTCCAATTCTACACCTTCGTGCCGCGTTTTGGGAGCGGAATAATAGTCATACTCCCCTTCCTGGTTGATATCGATCTCTTTGAGTTGTTCATTTTTAAAATCGATTACGTAGGCATTTATCTTTCCGATGAAACCACCGGAATGCAATTGATATCCAATTTCCCGGCTGGAAATCATTTCGGGGGCGACCCGATCCTTTGGGGCGGCGAATACATCGTCGGCTTCAATGATTTGATTGTCGGCTGGCTCCTTATAGCTGGAACCAAAATTGACAAAAAACCGCTGGCGATCTGACAGCCTATAGGAAAGCCCGAACCGGGGATTGAAAAACGACCAAGTAGTTTCCAACGCATAACCCGGAGCATGGCCAATCGACTCCTGGTCTAAGGTCCAGCGGATGTGTTGATTCTGCCCACTGGCGAAAATCCATAATCTAGGCAGGGGTTGTACACCGAATTGAACAAACGCATTCAAAAGTGTTTTTCGCCCCACATATTGATAATACCGATACCAGTCATTTCCGAATCGGACACGAAGCGAATCATCGCTGAAATCACTCACTTCCCCAAAATGATCCCCAATATAGGACCGGTACTCCAGGCCGGCGTCTAATCGCAATCGGGCTCCCATCCACGTAAGGGTAGGATTCCACCCGGAATAGCGATTCACAATCCATTTGCGGCGGGTCACATCGGTAGTAAGGCCAAATTCTATTGAATCGGGATAACTATCGTTCCAATCCAGATTGTAGCTGTAAAAATCCACTCCTGATTTCCGGACCTGATAGTATCCCTGCCCGTTCACCTGGTAAAGCGTGGACCTTACCCAAAGATTGGGATGGATTCTTACCGTCGAATTAAGCGATACTATCTTCTGGAGGAAATCGTCCGTATAGGCTCGGTATCCCACCCGTCGAAGGGTACGGTCGTTAATATCCTCAGAAGGAATGCCATCCCAGGATAAATGAGTGATTTCTTTCCCCACAATCGCTCGCAATTGATGGGACCAACGATCTCCGGTCCAGTCATAGCCAACAAATCCAGTACGTTGAAAACTGTCGTGAAATTCCCGATATCCAGCGGACTCCACCTGACTAATTCTTACTCCCAACGCATGGGCCGGTCCCCAGCGATTACCGGAAGTATATTGGAGGCGCGTTTTGGTCGTCGCGAAAGAACCGCCGCCCAGGGACAAGGTGGTTTTTTCCACCGGAGATTGAACCCCGGTGCGAAGATTTATCGTTCCTCCAAAGGCTGACGACCCAATGATACCCATACCCAA
>CAZHTM010000023.1:0-10172 GCA_964535735.1 uncultured bacterium | reverse complement strand
TGCGAAGATTTATCGTTCCTCCAAAGGCTGACGACCCAATGATACCCATACCCAACCCCCGTTGAATCTGTACATCCTCTGCTTGGGCTAGGATGTCGCCGTGATCTACCCAATACACCTGAAAACTTTCATTATCATTCAAAGGCACATTGTCCACCATCACGGAGATTCGGCTTTGATCAAAGCCACGGATACTCACATAAGAATAGCCCGTTCCGTTTCCACTTTCGGAATATGCGTAGATCCCTGGTTCCGACGCCAAGACCATGGGAACATCCTGCACCGTGTATCGGCGTTTGATTTCGTCTGGCGTCAACGTGGAAAACGTGACCGGTGTGACGCCTTCTACTGCCCGGACCGCCTCAACGGTGATGGGCGCACTCTGAAGGATTTTGGGTTGTAAGCGGATAGTAAACGTTTCCTGTGCAACAGCCAGTTGCTGGGGGATGAATCCGATATGGGAAACGACCAGAGTGTCGTGCGGATTTCCTGTCATTGAAAACCGCCCTTGAGCGTCGGTGGCGGTACCCTGATCACCCCAGGTGACATTAACCGCTTCCAGAGGAGCGCCGGTTTGGCCGTGAATGACTGTACCCGTGATCGATACGACTTGGGCGTTACATAAGGAAAGAAAAAGAAGGATGAGGATGGGTTTCATAAGAGGCTCCCTTCGCTGGCATTATCCAAACAGGTTCCAAGGGTATAATCTCAGCCGTTCAACAATTGAACAGCACCCCTGATTGACTTAAGAATTTACAGTCGTTAAAGTAAACGGCTAAACTGTTTTACTTAGAAAACGATCAATTCAGTCCGTCATAGAAGACGTTTTATCAGACTTCCTGATAAAATCCCAATAATAGAACTAACCATAGCTCGTTTGAGTCGTAATTGTCGGACTGAATGTTTATAAGCGGCAACGTATTTCGCACGATCAGCGTCGGATAGATTTCTGATTTGTTCCAAACGATGATCCGGAATGTATACATTATCATAGTACCCTAAAATAGAGACCACGGGAATAATAAGTATTCCCGCAGGTCCACATATACTGCATGATAACCCGGAACACCCAGGTACCAGGAGCCAATCCGAGTCTTGATCCCATTTCGCATCGGTTCGGGCGCGAATCCGGGTTCGCAAATCAATCACCACCGGTTCACGGGAAGCAGACCATTCCGATTTAGCCCGGTTCAGGATGGGCTTTAGGGAATTCAGAGAGCGATCCACTTCCTGAATGATATAATCCAGATCGGGGTTTCCTCTTACAGTTTTTGGAGGGAGTCCTGTTTCTGCGGGTCGGACATAGTCCAACGCCAACTCACGCATTCCACGGGTGAGGACATCATCGATGGATGTGGAATAATCCCTGGAAACACTATGGACAATCTCGCCAGTCGCCACCCGTATCCCCCGGATATTTACCGTATAGGTTTCGCCTACTTTGGCAATGGAGCCAACAATGATTTCCTGAACACCCAGAAAATTCCCGATTTCCACGGCGCATTCCTCATCGGAGCAAAAGGTCTCCTGAAAACCTTGTTCAAGGAGAACATCTTCAATTTTATTGCGGTCCAGGAAGAGACGGCTGGTATCTAATTGTTGGATTTCGGTCCGGAACCGTTCCGTCAGGGCATAGGTATCGCCGGTAGACATATTAATGGCATCAAAATCAAGAATCGCTGTAGGAGTAACTGCCCGGAGGAATGTTACCAGACATGTAACAAAGAAGAAATATTTGTTCATTTCAGTAACCACGCTGGCAGAAATTAGGAGAATTCCAGGATAAGTCAAGGGGATTGATTGAAGAATGAAATCCCCTTGTTTAACTCCCAAAATTTTGAATACATATGCTAACCCACGAAGCCGGTCCGTTCAGTTTCGGACAATTATTGACGGCTTAAAACATTGACAATCGGGGTTCAGAAAATGTCAGCGTGAATCTTAATTAGCCTAATTACTGATGATACCTATGAATTCACTTCTATTGCAGGGCTAATACAAAATCAATCTGACCCGTATAGTTATTCCCCTTGATGTCCACACGAGTGGGCACATTTGACAGAGTGCTATCCACAGAATATATTTGGGTTTGAATCTGGTTGGTCATTAAATAAAAATGATTTATTAGAGAATCGGTATCTCCTGAATAAACTATTAATTCTGTGGTATCCAGTCGCGCGCCCACATCGCTCACTACCAGCGTCAGGACTACCTGATCCTCAGGTTGAGCGTTAAAACTCAATGAATAGGTTTCTTCAAAACTGTATTCACTAGCTTTTAAGGCCAGGGTAAAGGCCCGATTTGTATTGACGACAGCGGGTAAATTTTCGATTAAACCATCCAGTGGTTCTTCAGGAGCGACACAGGCAAACATCATCAACAACGGAAGCAGGATTAGTCGGCGGTAACGTATCATGGCGACTCCAATTTTTCTGGTTTATTTTGCATTTCCATTTCCAGAATTTTATCCATCGGACGTTCCAATTGCCTGACCCGGGTTTTGGTCAAATCATCAAAATGCTTTTGCGCCGTTTCCAGCGAATTTCCAACCCGACCCATCTTATCTACAAATTTAGTCCACTGATCCTTAAATATTCCCACTTGCTTCTGCATCTCTCCCGCCCGTTGTTCCATGGAGAAATTGACCACCGCCTGCCGGATCAATGACAGAATCGCGTACAGCGTTATGGGTGAACATAGAAGGATTTTTTGATCCAGAGAATAATCGATTAAATTCTTGTCCTCTTGATTAAGAAATGAATAGATGCTCTCGTTGGGAATGAACAGGAGCACATAGTCCACACTGCCCTTATCCGGAGAAATGTAGTCCCGGGATGCCACTGCTTTAATATGTTTCCGAACATCGGTGAGAAATTGTTTTTTCTCCTGCTCCCGGATCGCTTCATTCTCCTCAGTGAGGTAGCGTTCGTAATGATCCAGGGGGAATTTCACATCCATATTGATGTATTGCTTGTTGGGAAGAAAAAACGTGTAATCGGGACGGGAGCCGGACTCCTGGGTGGTCTGCTTGGAGTAATTCAAGCCTTCTTTTAAACCAATGAATTGAAGGATGTCCTCCACCATTCGTTCGCCCCACTGTCCCCGGGCCTGAGAACTGGATAAAATTTGACGCAATTGGCTGGTGGTACTTTCCAACTGGAGAATACCCTCCCGGGATTGTTCGATCTGGCCTTTGAGTTCCGAGGTTTGACGGTTCAGCGATTCCAACTGGGTTTTCATTTCCTTCAGATTCAGCTCAATCAATTTTTTCTTTTCATCCAGTTGATTTGCTGACGTTTGGGACAAACGTTCAAACTGAGATTGAGCCAATTCCAAAAAGGATTTTTGATTTTGATCCAGAGCATCCCGGGATAAACTCCCAAACAAGTCTCTGAGATTATCCCGGGTCACTTTCACCGCTTTAAGCTCAGATTGTTTAATAACCCATATCAACGCGGCTCCGATACCGAACCCCAGAACAAATAAGACTAATGATATTATATAATTCATGAATCGGTCGCTCCGGGACCGTCCAGACCCAGATCCACCGCCTTTTCCTTTAGCGCGTCGATCACAAATTGGATGTGTTCCAATCGATCCACCCCCAATTCCTGGATACTTTCTTCCACTTCCGTCCGGTTGACCTTGGCGGCAAAACTCTTATCCTTGAGTTTTTTCGTAACGGACTTCACCTTCACATCCTTGACCGACTTGGAGGGTCGCACATAGGTTACAGCAAATATGAAACCGGTGATTTCATCACAGGCGTAAAGCGCTTTGGCCATGAGTGTTGTTCGCGGAACACCGGTATAATTTGCATGACCCATGATCGCGTCCCGAATATCCTCCGGATACCCCAATTCCTTGAGAATTTCATTTCCCTTATAGGGATGTTCCTTTTCGGTAGGATATCGTTCGTAATCAAAATCGTGAAGGAGTCCCGTTAACCCCCAACGCTCCTCATCCTCACCGTATTTTCGCGCCATGGCTCGCATGACCTGCTCCACCGCCAGTCCGTGTTTACGGAGTGATTCGGATTTTGTATACTCAAATAATAGGTTTAACGCGTCTTCCCTCGATGGGAGTGCATTCATGACGCCTCCTTGTCTGTATCCCAACTTCCTGGATAGCGGAATCGGGTATTCTTTTAATGGTCTTGAGTCCGGCTAAACGTCCAGGAGGTTTAACACCAAACGAATAACCGCTCCCGTGGCGCCTTTTTGATAGACTAACGGGGAATCTTTGCCGCCCCAGGCGGTTCCCGCTATGTCAAAGTGGACCCAAGGGGTTCCCTCTTTAACAAATTCTTTCAGGAAGGCCGCCCCGGCGATGGTGCCTGCTTGCCGCGCCTCGCCAACGTTCTTCACGTCGGCTATTTTGGATTTCACCTGTTCACAATATTCATCCCAAAGGGGCAATTCCCAAACCTTTTCGTCCGTTGCTTTGGAAGCAGCTTTTACCTGCTCCATTAGCTTCTCATCGGTTCCCAGCACGCCCGTAGCAATATGCCCAAGAGCGATAATGACGGCGCCTGTTAAGGTAGCAAAATCCAGAATAAATTCAGGATCGTAATGTTTGGATACATAACTCAGTCCATCCGCCAGAATGAGTCGCCCCTCGGCATCCGTGTTCAACACCTCAATGGTTTTACCGTTGTACGCAGTGAGGATATCCCCTGGTTTATAAGCTTTTCCACCGGACAAGTTTTCCGTTGACGGAATGACGGCCACAAGATTCAGCTTGGGTTTCAGGGCTGCCACAGCTTTTAAGACACCCAGTACCACTCCGGAACCACACATATCGAATTTCATTTCGTCCATTCCGGCGCCGGGTTTGATCGATATGCCGCCGGAATCAAACGTCAGGCCTTTTCCCACCAGAGCAACGGGTTTTTCATCGCCACCGCCTTTGTATTCCACTACAATAAATTTCGGTGGTTCATCGGAACCCAAGGCGACCGCCGCCAAGGCGCCCATACCCATCTTGGTAAATTCTTCCCGATCAAAAACCGTGACATCCATTCCGCCTTCTGCGGCAATCTGCTGCGCCGCTTCGGCTAACCGGGATGGCGTTGTGGAATTCCCCGGGGCATTTTCCAAATCCCGGGCGAAGCAGACACTGGTAGCAATCATGGTTCCTTTTTCTATCAGCGCTTCTGTACCACCTATGACCGAACCGGCCTCTAATTCAAATAGCTCTTTATCCTGAGTTTTATAATCCAAATATTGATAACTCCCTAGAACCAGTCCTTCAGCCACAGCCTGGCTGGCATCCGCATCAGTGGGAAAACATTCTACCGCAACGGACTTAAATTTACGGGCAATGGCTTGTCGCGCCGCGGTGGCTGCGGCATTTCGGGCATCGTTTACTCCGAACTTTTCTTTTTTCCCCAGGCCCACCAAAAGTAAGGGCCGGTTGTCCACGATGACCACGTCAGCTTTTCCTGCTTTCCCTTCCAAATTGGCCATCTGGATTGCTTGTTTAACCGCACCTTGGGTATGACCGTCAATGGTCGTTGCCAAGGGCGTTAATTCTTTATCTTCAAATAATCCGACGCAGATTAATTCCGCATCGGAATTTTTCCAGTCATCGGCCACCCGCTGTATTGCTTTCAAGTAAGACATACTTCCCTCAATTATTTGTATTGATTACGAAGGCTAATAACCCACATCGAAAACCTAATGTTTCCGATGTTTCAACGTGGTTCAGGACTTTCTGTATTTTTTCAAAAAAATCCAGAGGAAATTACCTAAGAAATTACCAGGTCTCAACCTGAACCCGCCGAAAACGCCGCTGAAAACGCTATTTCCTTCCTTTGACCAGATTATCCACTACGGACGGATCCGCTAATGTAGATATATCACCCAATTGATCGATCGCGTCTTCAGCGATTTTACGAAGAATCCGCCGCATGATTTTACCCGAACGAGTTTTAGGTAAGGCGGACGTATACTGAATTTTATCCGGTTTGGCATGGGGCCCGATTTCCCGCTGAACCGTCTGGCGAATACGTTGATCCAGGTCATCATCCGGCTCCACACCTGTCATCAGGGTAACATAGGCATAAATGCCCTGCCCTTTAATATCGTGGGGAAAGCCTACCACGGCAGCTTCAGCAACACCCTCCGCTTTACCGATCGCTCCTTCCACTTCCGCGGTCCCGATTCGGTGACCGGATACATTCAACACATCATCCACCCGGCCGGTAATCCAATAATAACCGTCACTGTCCCGACGAGCGCCATCACCGGTGAGGTAGTATCCAGGATATAATCCAAAATAGGTTTGACGGAACCGCTCATGATCGCCATAAACGGTGCGCATTATCCCCGGCCAGGCAGATTTGATCGCCAAAAGCCCGGAAACGTCATTCCCTTCAATTTCCTTTCCATCCTCCGTGAGAAGCACCGGCTCAATACCAAAGAAGGGCAAGGTGGCGGAACCCGGTTTCAACGGCGTCGCTCCCGGAAGAGGCGTAATCAAAATCCCTCCGGTTTCAGTCTGCCACCAGGTATCCACGATTGGAATCCTGCCTTTTCCGACAATATTATAATACCAGAGCCATTCCGGTTCTTTGATAGGCTCACCTACCGTCCCCAATAGTCTCAGAGAGGATAAATCATGGCGGGTCACCCACGTGTCCCCTTCTTTCATCAAGGCCCGAAGGGCCGTGGGCGCTGTATAGAAGATGTTGATTTTATGCTTATCCACCACTTCCCAGAACCGGCCATAGTCCGGATAATTCGGTACGCCTTCAAACATGACGGAAATCGCCCGGTTCGCCAAGGGGCCGTAAACGATATAGGAATGACCCGTAATCCATCCAATATCCGCCGTGCACCAGTACACATCGCCTTCGTGATAATCAAAAATGATTTTATGGCTGTAGGCCGCGTATACCAGATACCCTCCGGTGGTATGCAATACCCCTTTAGGTTTTCCGGTGGAACCGGATGTATAAAGGATGAAGAGGGGATCTTCCGCGTCCATGGGTTCCGGTTCGCAAACAGGATCAGCGGCCGCCAAAACATCATGATACCATACATCCCGGCCTTCTTGCATAGCCACCGGTTCCCCTGTGCGCCGGACACAAACCACCTTTTCGATTGACGGTGTTCCCGCAAGGGCCAGATCCGCATTGGCTTTCATGGGAATATTGGTTTTCGTGCCGCGGACACCCGTATCCTGGGTAACCAGTACTTTACAATCGGAATCGTTAATTCTATCCCGCAAGGAATCAGGGCTGAAAGCGCCAAACACCACGGAATGAACGGCGCCAATCCGGGCACAGGCCAGCATCGCCACCGGTAGTTGTGGAATCATTTGCATATAAAGGCACACCCGATCCCCTTTTTTCACGCCCATATCTTTCAGGGCGTTGGCAAAACGCTGAACCTCGTCCAATAATTCCTGATAAGAAATATGGCGATCTTCTGAAGGTAGATTTCCTTCCCAAATCAAGGCCGTCTGGTCTCCGTGTCCATCCTGGACATGCCGATCCAGACAATTATAACTTACATTAAGTTTCCCGCCTTCAAACCAGGCGATATCGGCCTTGATAAAATCAAATTTTCGAACCGATTTCCACGGTTCGAACCACTCCAGTAATTTTGCTTTTTCCGACCAAAAGCCTTCAGGATCTTCGATGGAACGGCGATATTCTTGATAATAGTGATCTAAACTGGAAATCCATGCGTTTTTTGAAACTGCATCACTTGGCGGATAAACACGTTCAGACATGACCTTTTTTCTCCCTGATTTATCATGAGTTATTGGGTGATAGGTGAAATAATTTTCCCGCTAGTTACATTGTGTTAGAATTTAGGCTACCTTTACACGGTTTTCAATTAATCATCGTCAGTTTTTTCCAACTGATAACGGATTGTGGTGGGTTGATCAATGATAAACGATTTTTGATCAATTAATGAATCCCCATCAAAGATTTCCAGGTTATGCCGTCCGGCCTCCATGTCAAACTTCATTTTTTCTTCCGTCCAGGCATATTTTCCGTCCAGCCGATAATGATATTCCGGGACTTTGGAAATAAATTTCACATTAAATCGTTCCTTGAGACGGAACCGAAGTGTGGCTTTCTCGGCGGCCAATAAATGGGTTTCATAATTCACTGGAGAATACCCTTTCAAGACCAGTGAAAAGCGATGGGGACCGGGAGTCAGAGATAGATCGTCTATCGGTGTTTTTCCCGCTTTGACGCCATCGATGATAACCTCCGCCTCCGGAGGAATCGTTTCGATGGTTACCCGAACCTGTCCCAAGGAAATAGCGATGAACAGAAAACTGGTTACGATGAGTCTCATAAATCGATCGGTTTTACATGTTTTGCCAGTACCCATCCGGTCTCGTACTGGGGTTTGCGGGAACGCTCTGACTTCAACTCTACGATGGCTTTCAACCGATCGCCCGCCACGGTGGTTACCATAATGGTTTCGTCTTTCGGGAGGAGAAATTGAATTTCAGCGCCATTTTCCGGTCCCTTTCGAAACGGTGTCAGATTGTCCATCACCAGGTAAGGCGCTCCCATTTGATAAAATTCAGCCGAAGGTCCCACCACAAATTCAACTGAATAGGATTTGGACGCGGCGGATAAGGGAATTACCTGTGAATTCACCGGAAATGAACCGGCCGAAACAACCGACACGGTTAACAGTGAATCTTTAAGAACATCAGCGGGAAAAGTAAAGTGGAACGCTCCAGCGGAATCGGAGTGTGTCGTGGATTGATTCCCGTCGGGAAACTGAACAATGATATCGGCGTTGGTAACAGCCACTCCATCCCTCAAATAAATGATACGGCCATCCAGCCGCACTGGTTTTATTCGAATCGTGGATACGGGGAGCGTGATGGTGGGTCCCGTATATCTAAATCGCTGCACGCGTGTCAGATAATCATCCCCCAATGGCTCCAAAACAGCTTTATGAATCAGTGTATCCGGTAAAAATAAAGATCGTGGAAGCGTGACCGCCATTCGATCTCCGGGCATTAATATTCGTTCGATCACGGCTTTCGTTGTATCCCGCCCGGAATACAAGGTTAATCGATACGCGGTTGGAGAGCCTTCCTCCACTTTTATGGGTACCTCAATATCCACATTACCGTAAGTATATTCAATCGAGATAGACGAATCATCCAATAGAATCGGTTCCGGATATTCCGGAATGGTAAGAGAACATCCGGTCATGATTAAAAGTACCACAACCCAGATCCCTGCTCTAAATTGAATGCTATCGATAGATTTTCGCATACCAAAACTTAAACCGTAAGATATAAAAAAACCCCGGAAACCCGGGGTAGTTTGAAAAAGAAAGCCCCGCTGGATAACCCTCGAGAAAAGCTTTTTTCCCTGAAGAGCACGCCGTTCCAACGGGGCGAACACTAAATTGAAGTACTGCTACGAGTACAACTGGAGCTCTTATTCGATGCAGACTGATTTTTATTTGCTGGACAGTTTGCAGCAGTTTGTGACGGACAGGCACTTCCGGCATCCTTTTGTAGGGTTGCTGACCCGGTCCCTGCCTGACCAATGCAGCAATCCGAAGAAGATTTCACTGTTTTCTGAACAGCCGGTTTTGCCGTCGTTACCGTCGACGCTCCCATTGCTATGAGCCCCAGCATTACCACAATAGCGATTGCCCACAAACCTTTTTTCATCGCCTCATTCTCCTGTTTGAATTTTCAAGGAACATTACAAATATGGTTTAAAATGGACAACAAAAGCAATTTATTTTGTAGTAACGTACAACGTCATAAAAATTAACGTTGCTCAACCAACGAATAATTCACATATTTATAAATAATGCTGAAAACCAATGCTGTTCAAAACGATGTTATAAGCGGTTGGATATTTTAGGATCAACGACGATTTTGGACAGGTGTAACCGGATGGTAATTCGACCCTTTCAGGGTCGGCCTTACCTTTTTCATTTTTCTATTCACATTATTCCCTTTCAGGGAATTTTTCACGAGATATGGAGAAGGTGTTCCGTTAATCAACCATTAAATCTTGAAAGATTATCAATTTGGCAGATATTATCCGTGTGAAACCACTCACGCGTAATGAGTAAGGAGTAATTATTTAATTGGAGGAATGGAGTGTCGGACTGTATTGGTTCAGCGGAAATATGACTAATTGGGTACATCAAATAAGGTGGAAT
>CAZHTM010000022.1:17463-35831 GCA_964535735.1 uncultured bacterium | reverse complement strand
GAACGGTCGTCGGCGTCTCCATCCGCTCGAACCCGCTTCCGTTCCAGTGGTTGATTTGACCATAACTGGAGACAAAAAACACATCATCAGTACCGCTACCCCAGATGGCGTTGATTTTGCCGTAATTATCAAATACCGGCCATCCATCCTCACCTCTGTAAAACTCCCAAGAATCTCCATTGTAATGAAATGGGCCTCCCACCCAAATGTCATCGTCATTGATGACATATATGCTGTTTAATTCTCCTACTGATTGAGACCATTCGGGATTATATACTTTTTTCAACGTCCACTTCCTTCCATTCCATTCAATCAGATTGAAGGTGCGTTCGAAGGACGTCATACTTCCGGTGGTGTCAGGAATCTCAAAGCGTCCCACCACCCAGATCAGGGTGTCGTTGATAATAGCTACATCATAGGCCCAGTTCACCAGCCCGGTAAAAACTGTATCCACGTCCCAAGTAATGTTATGGGAACTGGTATCCAGGCAACAGTCGGTGGAGTCTTCCCCGCAGAGGTGATAATACTCCGGGCACTGCACCGGAATACATTCGGTAGAGTCTTCCCCTCCCAGCACAAATCCCGGAGGACAGATCACTTCACAACAGATCGTGGAATCTTCCTCACAGGGCAGATACCCGGGATCGCAGTCGGCTTTCTCCGGTGGCGGTTCATCCGGCGGCTTCGGGCAGGCGGTAAACAGCGTGATTGCTGTCAGACTCAGCAAGGTGATTAAAAAGAACCGAATGTTGCGATTAATCATGATTTATGAGAGCGTGATGCGTGACGGAGGAAAGGAGACCGGCATTCCAGGAAACATCATCCTCAATGTTAAATTCTAAATCTTCAATCTTCAATTTTGAATCCCTCCTGAATGTCCAATATCGAATAACCAACAATTAATATCCAATTTGTGTAATTCGCGTCATTTGTGGTTTCTTAAAATAGGTTTTCCGTGTTCTCCGGGCCCTCTGTGGCTAACAACTCTTCCAAGGCCAACCCTTTCGTTCGAAACTACCCGTCCTATGCTCACTTGTCAACCGGATAAACACCCTGTCTGGTTGCGCCTGTCGAAGCCTGGTCAATCCGGAATGGCCATTAGGCAGGGAGAAGAGTCGCCCTTCGACGAGCTCAGGACGACAGAGATGAAGTGACGGATTGGGTGTAATGTTTCTTCCCTGTCAGGCTGAGCCTGTCGAAGCCTGACTTATTTGGTGATACGGCTTTTCCGTGTAACCCATGAATAAATTAATCTATCCGGATTTTTCGGCCTTTTTGGGGTCCGGATTTAATTTTTAGGAGGGACAATCATTATCAACAAAGATAAGATGGGCAGAATCCGTTTCATGGATCAGTCTTCTCCATCGATCCGGACCAGCACCCTGGCAGGGATTGCGTCAATCTCCTCGATGCTCAGTGGAAAGAAGTACACGGTAAACTCTTTTGTTGGTACTGCACACAAGTTAGCCAGGTTCTCGATCACGAAAACGTCATTCTCAGCCAACAGCCGGTCATACGTTCCGTGGCGTTGGTTGCGACCGAGCCCCTGCGCATCGATTCCGACGGCG
The DNA here is from genome assembly GCA_964535735.1 of uncultured bacterium. Classification (GTDB taxonomy): domain Bacteria; phylum Fidelibacterota; class Marinisomatia; order Marinisomatales; family J089; genus J089. The sequence continues at coordinate 34,263 of CAZHTM010000022.1, read as the reverse complement.
TTGACTTTTTTCGATACCAGCCATTGCACAATCTCCATCGACAGCTCGGGATGCTGGTAATACTGGTCAGTACCGGCAAACTTGCTCCAGTCTGTCCGGAAGAACACAAAGTCGCCAGCCTGGATTCCGATCTGGTGTTCGATATCACTCAACCGGATCTGATTGGCAGTCACGTTAGTAACATCGAACAGCTTTCCCTTGCCAATCATTCGATCTGGCGCAATACGCCGCTCCCTGAATACAAGGTCCACGTGGGTTCCCGAGTGCGCTGGCATAGAAAGCATGACGGTCCTGTATTCACCTTCGGATTCGTGATGGAACGTGCGTGTGGCAATGTCTACCGGCGGCGTTCCAGGGCGGAAAACGGAGCCGGCTTTAACGGTCATCGAAACGTCGATTAACATTTATCTTTTCCTCATGGCTAACAGAAAGAATAACCTGTATAAAATTTTTCACTACTGCGGAGCGATTTTTCATTAATGCTGCAAAACAGAATTTAATTCGCTACAGTTTACTTTTTTCATTTGATTATGATCTTGAACGCGACCTGCGTTGACTAGCCACATTCCTTTTACTATTTTTTATAATAGCATTCGCTCTTCCTTAACGTTCACTATATGGAGGTATGTATCCAATTCCTGATTGAAATGTTCATAATTAAACTGATGAAAATAGTCCACACAATAATCACGGGTAACCTAGATCAGACCACCGGGAGTTATAGTAATCGCGAATTATACGAATGACGCGAATGGAGTAGTGGAGAAGTATTTGTTGGTTATTGTGAGTGGTATCTGGTTAATTGCTTGCATTCTTATAAGCAACCAATGAACGCGTCAAAGGGAAGATCAACTTTGCGGAAGTTGAACGAGCGGGAAGCGCGGTTTTGTAGAATTTACAGTTATAGTTATATGATGGCTAAACTTCTGCAAAGTTTTAAAGGGAAAAGCACAGGGCTTAAGACCGATCCCGTGCTTGTATTCTCCGGTAAATATCCGGTATTTTTCTTCATGCGCTTGCGAACCCTGACAGCCCTTCTCCTGCTCTGGAGTTGCTCCTCGGCTCCTGATCCCGTGCCCGATGCGCAGCCCGTATCACCCCAGCCGGTACCGGCGAAAGTGACGGAAGAAACGATGGAAGAAACTCAGACCCTTCCCACGCCATACGATCAAGGCTTGCTCACGGAGTACGACATTTGGGATTTCCTATCTCGCCAGCCCGACGAAATGACAGTACGGGAAACCTTGGGCACCCCCGATTCGGTATGGGTGGATGAGGACCAATCGCTGCAAATTTGGTATTATTACGTTCCGGAGATTCACGATTACAATTCCATTGAATTCGATCCCGCCACCAAGCGGGCAACCGGTTTTGAGTGGGATTAAATGATTCTAGCTCCATCCATATTATCGGCCGATTTTTCAGATTTACGCTCGGTGGCAGCCCAGTGTAAAGCAGGTGGTGCCCAATACATCCATGTGGATGTGATGGATAATCATTTTGTACCCAACCTCACCGTAGGGCCGGTAGTGGTTAAGGCTTTGCGGCCCGTGACGGATCTGGTGTTAGATGTTCATCTGATGGTGACCGATCCCGCCTCCCTGGTTGTCCCCTTTGCCGAAGCCGGAGCGGATATTCTTACGTTTCATCTGGAAGCCACAACCCATGCATCCCAACTAATTGAAATGATCCATGCTCAGGGTTTACGAGCGGGGATATCCATCAAACCCGAGACATCGCTGGAACACCTCTGGCCAATTCTGTCATTGGCGGACCTGGTTCTGGTGATGAGCGTAGAGCCGGGATTCGGGGGGCAGGCCTTTATCCCGACTGCGCTGGATCGGATTCAGACCATTGCCCACCGTCGTAGGGAGCTGGCAGGGGACCGGGAGATTCAACTCTCCGTGGATGGGGGCATTAAGCTGGGGAATGCCCGTAAGGTGCTCACGGCGGGAGCCGATGTGCTGGTGTCAGGATCAGGTATCTTTGATACCGACGATCCGGTAACCATTATGCGTTCATTTCTGGAATTAGGGGGATAGTTAAAGAAAATGCAAAAAGTAAAAATTATACTGGCTACAGATCATGCCGGATTTGAACTGAAAGAAACGGTCAAAGTAGCGTTGGAAAAAGAGGGCTATGAGGTAGAAGATTTCGGTGCGTATGCCTATGATCGGGATGATGATTACCCGGATTTTATCCTGCCGGCGGCCTATGCTGTTTCCCAATCACCCCATGCACGGGGCATCATTTTTGGGGGCTCAGGGCAGGGTGAAGCCATGGCTGCCAACCGGGTGAAAGGCGTCCGAGCCGTAGTTTTTTATGATGGGCCTGAAGATATTGTACGTCTGTCCCGACGTCATAATGATGCCAATATTCTATCCTTCGGAGCTCGGTTTATTTCAGCGGAAAAAGCACTTCGTATGATCGATCTTTGGCTGAAAGAACCGTTTGATGGAGATCGACATTTACGCCGGATACGTAAACTGGACTGATAAAATTTAAATTGCTGTTCATGTATATAACATGACGTATACGGCGATTCCGGTAAGGGATACATAAAGCCACAAGGGCAACGTCCAGCGCGCCATGCGCTTGTGACGTTTTAGTTGAAGGGTCCATCCTCTGAATAAAGTCACTAAGGCTAAGGGCAATATTGCCGCCGCCAGTATAATATGGCTGATTAACAGGGTGAAATAAAGACCTGGGAAATTCCCGGAATAATGGGTGGGGCCGGTTTGAACACTGTGGTAAATCACGTAGCTCACCAGAAATGCTGCCGAAAGGGTAAACGCGGTCAGCATGGCTCGCTTATGCCAAGTCTGATGGCCACGTCGAATCAGGATATAGGCTAGAACCAATGCGATACTGGTCAATGAATTCAGGATAGCATTCAGTCGTGGTAGCTGCTGAATGAGAGCCGATACATCTCGATTTCCTGAAGCCTCCGGTTGTAAATAGAGAATAGCCACTACAGCCAGGACCGCGACGGTGGTTAGTCCGATGATGGTATACCAGAATCGATCCCGACCGCTATTCATCAGACTTGCAGATCAGCGACAATCAGGATCATCATCACCGGCAGATAAAGTATAGATGTCTTTAGCAGCATGCGAGCGGTCTTAAGCGTCATGGTTTTCCTTAACGGCCATCCAGCCGCCAGATAGATGAGTCCAGTGATAACTACCCCTGTAAAGTACACCATACCGGACAGACCCATGACGGTGGGCAAAATGGAGACGATCAACAGTCCCACGGAATGAAGAATAACTTGATGGAAGGTCCGTTGACCTTTCGGATCAATACCCGGCAGCATGACCAACCCTGCTTTTTGGTATTCATCTCGGTACAGGATGGCGATGGAATAAAAATGGGGATGTTGCCAGAAAAATAGGATGAAAAATAAAATCCATGCGCCAGCGTCCAGATGATTGGTTGCAGCGGCCCAACCTCCCATAGCCGGCAAGGCCCCAGGAATGGCCCCAATACTGGTATTGAGCCAGGTGATTCGTTTTAAGGGAGTATAGACCAAGACATACAAAAACGCGGTTAACAATCCCAGAAAAGCAGTGAGTAAATTAACCTGCCAGGCCAGGAAAGCCACACCGGACAGGACCAGAATTATTCCGTACGCCAAGGCATTGGCTGCTGGAACAAGACCGGCAGGAAGGGGACGGAGGCGAGTGCGCTCCATCAAGGCGTCCGTATCGCGTTCCATGAAATGATTCAATGCTGCTGCACCTCCCTTTACCAGAGCAGTGCCAACTAGCGTAGCCAACAGCAAGGGTAACGAAATAGTTCCGTTGCTTCCCAAGTAAAAACTAAAAAATGTGGTGATCAGTACCATCACCATGATGCGGGGTTTTATTAGTTCTATATAGGCGGAAATGGTAGACGGCGCTAAGTGGGGTTTACGCGGCATGGGCATTTCTCTCCGTCAATAAATGTCGAATAGATTTTATCAGTGGTTTTACACTGGATTCACTCAACCCATCGAAATACCCCCGGATTTGCTGGTTTTGGTCCACCAGAATTAATCGAGTGGGATGCTCAGCGGGAAGGGACCCCACACCCAAATGGAAGTCATCTTCAATCCAAAACCGAATAGAATCCAGATTCCCTCGAGCCATGATCCAGCGTTCCGGGTCCACCTTTAAATCGACTTGAAATTTCCGAAGTTTCTCAAACGTATCCCGGTCTGGATCAATGGTCACGGATAGGAACCGAACCGGTAGCGTCGGATCCAGTTTGTCGTATACAGCTTTCATCTGTGTATTCATGAGGGGACACGCTCCCTGACAAGACGTGAAAAAGAATTCCACCACTGTGATGGACTGGTTAAAGAAGTCTGGTGCCAAGGCTTCTCCATTGGAGGATTTCAGATCAAGCATATGAACCTGACCCAACTGATCCAATGGTGGACCCTGTGTGGTGCAGGACCACGCCAGAATCCCCAGGATCGCCATCTGACCGATCGAGTGCCTCAATGGTTAGGTGCGGCGGTCGGCCGGCCGTTTTGATAGATCACGGCTTCTTTTTGGATGGGGCCTTTGGATTCGGGATTCACAGCGCCGCGAGTCATGGTGTCAAATAATATTAATGTTAAGAACAGCACCAGGAAGGTTAGGGCCGTAAGAAAAATGGCTAAATTAATTTTTTTATCCCAAAACAGGTGCATAAAAAACAAGACCACTAATGTTGCTTTGGTCCCGGCAATGGCCAGCGCTACCACCACGTTAAATCCGCCCAAATTAACGAAGGATACAGCGACAGTCACTGCCGTTAGAATAAATAGCGCGCCAGCGACCAAGAGATAGGTTTTTATTGGAATGAGATGGGGTTGAGATGATGACTGCATGGGTTAACCTATGAGATATAGTAAGGGGAACAGGAAAATCCAGATGACATCGACCAAATGCCAGAATAGACCCACCATTTCCACGGGCGTGTAATATTCAGCGGAAAATACGTTGTTACGAGTGCGAACAATGAGCCAGGTAATCAAGCCCATTCCTATGAGGACATGTAATCCGTGCAATCCCGTCATGATGAAATAGATGCTGAAAAAGATATGAGGATTGGTTCCTTCAATTCCGGTGTACGTGTAATATCGACCGGGAAATTGTCCCAAATGGAATTTATGGGTGTATTCAAAGTATTTAATGACCATGAAGGTAGCGGCCAATAAAAGGGTCAACAGGAGATAAGTGACTGTTCGATTCCGTTCATTGCGTTGAATACTGTAAATCGATAAGGCCATGGTCAGGGAACTGGTGATTAGGACAAAGGTATTTATGGTTCCTAAACGGACATCCAGAGCCTGGTGGGCTTGGATAAACATATCCGGATTCCAGGCCCGGAAAATGGCATAGGCCACAAACAAACCGCCAAACATGAGGATTTCCGTAAGGAGGAAAACCCACATCCCCAATTTAGCGGATTCCTGTTGTTGATTCAGGTCGGAATAATGGGGTTGAAGAATGCTAGCTGAAGAGGTATCACTCATAGGCTCAAGACGGGTTATCAGAGGTTGATGGTGGAAAAGTGGCTTTTACCGGAACGACATCATAATCATACGGTCCATGGTCTATTACGGGTGTTTCATGGAAATTATGTTCATCCGGTGGTGAGGATGTGGTCCATTCCAACGTAAGGGCGCCCCAAGGATTGGGTCCGGCCGGTTGGCCTTTACGAATAGAGACCACTAAGTAGATAAACACGAAGAATAGCGTGAAGCCTAAAAGCATGGCTCCGATGGTTGATATCACATGGAGACTTTGGAATTGGGGCATGTACTCAAAATATCGGCGGGGCATTCCCCGAAGTCCCAAAATAAATTGAGGTAAGAACGTTAAGTTGAATCCGATAAACACCAGAATGACAGAAATTTGACCCAATCGTTCATTGTACATCCGACCGAATATTTTGGGCCACCAGTAATGAAGACCGCCTAGAAATGCAATCACGGTTCCTCCCATCATGACATAGTGAAAATGAGCCACAATGAAATAGGTGTCATGAAGGTGGATATCCATACCGAGGGCGCCCAGGAAAATGCCAGTGAGACCACCAATGGTGAACAGGAACAAAAAGGAAAGCGCATAGAGCATGGGTGTTGCTAAAGAAATTGAGCCTTTGTACAGAGTGGCCAGCCAGTTAAAAACTTTAATTCCTGAAGGAATACCCACCAGGAACGTGAGAAAGGAAAAGACCATTCCGGCAAACATCGATTGCCCGGAAGTGAACATGTGATGACCCCAGACCATAAAGCTCAGGAAAGCGATTCCCATACTGGAATAGGCGATGGCCTTGTAGCCAAAGATTTTTTTATGAGAGAAGGTGGACACTAGTTCGCTAATAATTCCCATTCCCGGTAGGATCATGATATAAACGGCAGGATGAGAATAAAACCAGAAGAAATGCTGATAGAGCACGGGATCCCCGCCCAGGGCTGGATCAAAAATCCCAATTCCCAACAAACGTTCCAGAATAAGAAGGAGAAGGGTGATTCCCAGGACGGGCGTCGCTGCCACCTGAATAATGGCAGTAGCATACAATCCCCAGACAAACAGGGGGAGTTTGAACCAGGTCAATCCGGGAGCTCGAAGTTTGTGGACCGTAGCGATAAAGTTAATTCCCGTAAATATGGATGAAAACCCCAGTACAAACGCTCCGGCCGTGATAGATATGACGGCTGTATTTGTCGAGGTTGAATAGGGTGTATAGAACGTCCAGCCCGTATCGACGCCGCCGGCGAAGATGGTGATGATGGATAAAAGGGCTCCCGCCATGTAGACGTACCAACTGATCAAATTCAGCCGAGGAAACGCCACATCCCTTGCGCCAATCATAAGGGGCAGCAGAATATTCCCCAACGCGGCGGGAATGGCAGGAATGATAAATAGGAAAATCATGATCGCACCGTGGAGGGTAAACAATTTATTGTACGTGTCCGCGGAAATAAAATCGGCTCCAGGAGCAATCAACTCACTGCGCATGATCAGTGCTAAAAATCCTCCAAAGAGAAAAAAGAACAGAATTGAGAAGAGGTACATGACCCCGATCCGTTTATGATCCAAGGTAAACAGCCAGGATTTCCAACCCTGGGTTGCGTTTAAATAATTCGATTCAGGAATTGAATTCATAACTTATTCCGATTTCAACGATTTGATGAAGGCCACCAAAGCATCCACTTCCCGGTCTTTCAAGAGTCCCTGGAAAGTGGGCATTACGGGGTTATAACCAGCTACAATTTTGGATTGGGGGTCCAGGATGGACTGGCGCAGATAATTTTCATCTACAATTCCTTTTGTACCATCAGTAAAGGTTACTTCATGACCGAAGACATTGGATAGCGTGGGACCCACCAAATTGGTACCGTCGATGCTATGGCAACTGAAACACGCTTTTTGTTGATATAACTTGGCTCCTAATTCCGCTAAAGATGCTTTGTCGCTCGCGGTTGAATTCCCTTGCTCCAACCAGATCGCCCATTGGTCTGGAGCGAGGACGTTGACCTTGCCCAACATCCGGGAATGGCCCGTACCACAGTATTCTGCGCAAAAGAGATCATATTCACCTACGTCGGTTGCCTGAAACCAGGTCACATTATATCGGTTGGGTAGGACATCCATCTTGATCCGGAATCCAGGCACATAAAAACTGTGAATCACATCTTCTGAAGACAGGAGCAATTTGATTGGTTGATCTACTGGTACCATCAGCTCATTCAGAGAATTGGCGCCATTGGGATAATCAAAGACCCACATCCATTTCTTTCCAGTGACCTTGATTTCAATGGCGTCCCGGGGAACGACATTCATTTTTAAATACGTTTTAAATCCCCAGACAAACGTGATGAAAACCAGGACCGTGGGAATGATAGTCCACAACAACTCCAACTTAAGGTTGTGATCAGCCCCGGATGAAAGGCCCAATGGCTGTTTCCGTCGGCGATACCGCCAAACCAGAACAACCATTCCGATCAGAACGATCAGAAATACAATGGTGGATGCGTAGAAAATGAAGTAGAAAAGCGAATCCACATCTGGGGCAATCGTTGACCCCTGTTTCGGGAGAAAAAAGGATTCTTGGTTCATGAATGTGATTTACCCATATTAACGTGTTTTTTTCGGTATTCCCGCCTCCAAAGGAGGCCGAAGACAAGACCCATCACCAAAACAGTGATTCCCCCACCAAGGCGCATGACGTTGCTGGCCATGAGCACGTAGGAATTGGCATTGGGGTCATAATGAAAGCAGTAGAGTAAAATACGATCGATGGTGTTTCCAATGGTTCCCTCGGCGGCCTCCGTGAGTGCCAGGCGCAAATCCCGAGGTTTATACTGAATCCCATAGAGATACCGGGAGATTACTCCGTCGGCTGTCAAAATCACAACGGCGGCCGGGTGAGCGTATTCCTGATTTTTGGAATCATAATAATATTGGAAACCAACTGCATCGGCCAATTGTGTGATGGTCTCCTGGTCGCCGGTCAAAAAATGCCAATCGGCCTCCGGATGATCCTCAAAATAGGAGGACAAATACGTATCGCGTTTTTGGGCGGCAAGATCAGGCGTTTCCCGGGGATCAATACTGACGGTAACCAATTCCACATCAGAGCCGGGAATAAAGCGGGTCTTGGACAAACCTTCTCCGAGACCATTCAATTCATAGGTGCAAAGCATGGGACATTCAAAATAATTCAAGGTGAGGATGACCGGTTTATCCTGATGAAACACTCGATCCAGGGGAAACGTCTCACCGTTGGAATCCTGAAAGGTTAAGCCCGTTGGCAGGGATGCGCCATACTGTTCAATAACATCGATTTTATTTAATTGGGGATCGTTGGATTTAACCGCTTGACCGGACACTGATCCTAGAAGCAAACCCAATAAAATCCAGGGAGTGTTTACACGCAGAAGAGCTAAGATGGATCAATCTCCTTTATTGGTTCGGAGGGCTTCCTGAAGCAGGATTTCCTTGGCCTGCTGAATGGGAATGCGATAATATCCTTCCTCATCCGCTTGGCCATAGGTAGATAGGATTTCCTGTTCGTGGGCCCGGAGTTCGATCAACTTTGGTGAAGGTGGTTGGAGAACCACATCGTAGACTTGTTTTTCGGTACTGAATACAAAGTATTCCCGGATTCCCACAAGTATCAGAATGAGCACCAGCAGGGCCACTATACCAATACTGAACAAATGTTTCAGTGAAACATCACGGGTTTCATAACCGGGTTTTTGGGTTGTATTCATAATCCTACGCGTTGATGAACTCTATTGAATCTTTTAATTTGGGATCACCCACAGGAACCAAAGGATGGGCCGTGTAGGTGCGCCAAAAAATCCCTAAAAAGATTCCCCCGATACCAATAACGGCAGCCACATCCATCCAGGATACAACAGGAACGTGAGGATGGATGTTGGGCATAATCAGCCAGTACAGATCCACCAGGTGCATGAATAGTATCCATGAGGCCATGACGCCCAGGACCCGGAGACTCCGTTTACTGGCTCTGAATATTAAAACCAGAAATGGAATAGCAAAATGGCCTGCTATCATCAGTAACGTGGCGTATTTCCAGCCATCTTCCCAACGATGCAGATACCAAACCGTTTCTTCAGGTATATTGGCATACCAGATAAAGAAATACTGGGATCCACCGATGTATCCCCAGAAAACGATAAACGCGAATAATAATTTCCCTAAATCATGAAAATGTTCAATTGTGACTAGGGATTTGAAATTCTTTTGCGATTGTAACCGAAGGTTAAGGATGATTAAAAAGGCCAGGATCATCACATAACTTCCGGAGAAGATATAGACCCCGAATATAGTAGAATACCATAGGGGATCAATCGACATGAGCCAGTCAAAACTGAAGAATGAAAGGGTAATGGCAAATAAAAAGATGGAGGGCGCGCTAATGACTCTCAGTTTCCGTGTCCATAGCTCAGGTTGAGTCCCAGAATCCTGGTTAAGAGATGTGCGATACAGGAGAAGTGAGACACCCAGCCAAATTGCAAAATAGACCACGGTACGAATGGTAAAAAAGGAAGTATTCAAATAGCCCGTTTTACGTTGTAGCACCGGATGATTGGCCACGATATCAGGATGGGACCATTCAAATATATGCGGCAGACCCCAGATCAGCAGCGGGAGTGCAAACAGGAACATCCAGGGCAGAGTCGCCATGACGGCTTCCGCCATGCGGCGGATGTTGACACTCCACACAGATCCAGTGATATGATGGATTAAAACGAAAAACAATCCACCCAGACCTAAAGTAACCCAATACACAAATCCCAAAGCCGTGGAAAACCAGAATTGTTCCGGATTGGCCAGGAGTCCCAGCGCCAGAACTGCCAGTCCCACAGCGCCTAGTCCAAAAAACAAGGTGGTTAACTTGCCGGAGTTTTTTAATTCAGGAAGGGGAATAGAGGAATTCATGGTTATGGAACTAATTGGGAACGTTGGTTAGCAGGAATATCGGATAGTGTCGCATGCTGGCTTCGCTGAAGAGCGCGAATGTAATGAATGATCGCCCATCGATCTTTGACCGGAATTTGGTGACGATAAGAGGGCATATTCCGGATACCCTGGGAAATAATCTCAAAGAGTTGACCGTCGGGCATCTGACGGATTCGGTCCTGATGAAATGACGTGGGTGGAATGGGATAATTGTATTTAGTAACAATTCCCTTACCATCTCCCAGTTTGGAATGACAGGGGGCACAATAGATATTGAACCGTTCCTCGCCACGATTCATGATTTCCATAGTCAGCGCAACCGGGTTTGTCTGCACAAAACTACTATCCTCGTAACGACCGGTGTAGTAAGGTTTGTCCGTTTTCAAGAAGCCACGAGCGACCGTGCCCGGTACTGGAGGCCGCATGGTGGCCTCATCGGTAAAAAACATACTTTGGGATTGAGGTTTATATTTTTCCTGTGTATCCATGTTGGGATTTAAATGAATCGGTGGTTTCTCTGAGGGACGACCTCGGAAACATCCGGCCAATACAAATACCGATAAAAGTCCCAAAAGGGTGATACTTGACCGCCTCATTCTGTCTCTTCCAAAAGTTCAATATGTCCCGATCCTAACGATTCCATTAGAGCTCTAGTTTTGTCAGGATCAAATTGAGGATCATCGGCATCAATGCCGATAAAAAAGCCATCGTCGGATGTTTTTTCAAAATAATCAGAGAAAAACACGGGATGATTCAATCGCGGCAAGCGATTGAATGCTAACATGCCAAACGCCGCACTAATAGCCCCGAAAAGAACCAAAAGAGCAAAGGTAATGACGATATAAGCCTGCCAGGCAAAGTAAGGCTTTCCGGCGATGATCTGAGGATAGGCGATAGCATGAGTCCAAGATTGCATTACAAATCCAGTGGCAGCTCCCAAAGTAGCAAAGAAACCAATTACATATCCCAATTTGGAACGCTTCATTCCCATGGCTTGATCCATTCCATGAATGGGGAAAGGAGAATAGGTATCCCATTTGGAAAAACCTGCATCCCGCACTTTTTCCGCTGCTTTCAGCAGGGCGCCGGGATTTTCGAATTCGGCGATAAGTCCATGAATTCTACTCATGACTCTCTCCTGAGGCGTAATGGGGATCTGCTTGAGGTAATACACCTTTGACTTCCGCCATGGCGATCATGGGCAGGAATCGCAGGAAAAGCAGGAATAAAGTGAAAAAGAGTCCAAACGATCCCAGGAAGGTGGCGATATCCCAAATGGTGGGACTGTAATAATCCCATGAGGAGGGGAGAAAGTCCCGTGATAAAGACGTTACCGTAATGACAAAGCGTTCAAACCACATCCCGATATTTACCAGAATGGAAGCAATGAATAGTAAGACCACGCTTCGCCGGATTTTCTTGAACCAGAAGAACTGAGGTACCACCACATTACAGAAAATCATAATCCAGTACGCCCAGGCATACGGACCAAGAGCGCGATTGATAAAGGTAAATGCTTCGTATTGATTTCCGCTGTACCAAGCGATAAAGAATTCCATACCATAAGCATAGCCCACCATACTCCCGGTGACCAACATGATTTTGGCCATTTTGTCCAGGTGATTCAGGGTAATGATGTGTTCCAAATGATATACCCGGCGGGCAATCAATCCCAAGGTCAGCACCATGGCAAACCCGGAATAAATGGCTCCGGCAACAAAGTAAGGTGGGAAGATGGTGGTGTGCCATCCAGGCACCATACTGGTGGCAAAGTCAGAACTCACCACACTGTGGACGGATAAAACCAACGGCGTAGATAAACCGGCCAGAACCAGGTAAGCAATTTCATAGTGCTGCCATTGACGATTTCCACCGCGCCACCCTAAAGAGAGAATACCGAAGGTAATTTTCCGAAGCCGGGATTTGGCACGGTCGCGCAGTGTTGCCAGATCTGGAATTAATCCCGTATACCAGAAAAGCAGAGAGACGGTGAAATAAGTTCCAACCGCAAAGAAATCCCAAAGCAAAGGAGAGCGGAAATTCGGCCAAACGCTCATCTGGTTAGGGATTGGGAAGAAATAGTAAATCACCCACATCCGCCCAACATGAATTCCTGGGAACAGGAGAGCGCAAATAACAGCGAAAAGGGTCATGGCCTCCGCGAAACGGTTGATGGATGTACGCCATCGTTGCCGCAGGAGGAATAGAATCGCCGAGATTAAGGTTCCCGCATGGCCTATACCTACCCACCAGACAAAATTCACGATAGCCCATCCCCAACCAACGGGATTATTTAGTCCCCAAATTCCAGTTCCATGCCAAACCAGGAAACCAACGCTGCCGATTAACAATAATAATAACGATACGGCAATTCCCCAGAGCAAGTACCAGGTGGTAGGTGTTTTCCCTTCCGTGACCTTGCTGATATCTTCCGTAATGGAATGGAAGGTGGGATTACCGGTTATGAGATCTGCGTCGGTAGCCACGTGTAATTTGGTGTCCTGGATGGGAAGTGCTTCGGCCATAATCAGGATTCCGCTGTCAGTTTTGGGTTGGGGTTACGCAGCCGGGCGAGGTATGTGGTTCGGGGCTTAGTATTGAATTCACCAAGGAGCGCGTAATTCCGGTTTTGCTCCTTTATCCGGGACACACGACTGTTGGGATCCCGGATATCTCCGAAAACAATGGCATTGGTGGGGCAGGTTTGTTCACAGGCGGAGACGATGTCGCCATCCATTATATCCCGATGTTCATTTTTAGCGGTGATCTTTCCACGATTGATACGCTGGACACAGTAGGTGCATTTTTCCATGACCCCGCGGAAACGAACGGTCACGTCGGGATTCATCGCCATTTTCACGATTTCGGGCGTGTCCTTAGTATAATTAAAGAAGTTAAAACGCCGTACTTTGTAAGGACAGTTGTTGGAGCAATAACGAGTGCCCACGCAACGGTTGTAGGTCATCGCATTAAGACCATCCGGTGTGTGGGTCGTGGCTCCTACGGGGCAGACTTGCTCGCACGGAGCATTTTCGCATTGCTGACAGGCCACCGGTTCCATCACCATTTCGGGATCGTCGAAATCACCTTTATAATAGCGGTCCAACCGGAGCCAATGCATTTCCCGTCCACGGGAAACCTGTGTTTTGCCCACAATGGGGATATTGTTTTCACTTTGACAAGCGATGGTGCAGGCATTACAGCCGGTGCAGACATTGAGATCGATCGTCATTCCCCACTGGGGTCCTTGGGAATAATCCGGCTCATCCCAAAGCGATTTTAGTGGAGGATGTTCCACCGCTTCTTCAACAAACTCGGGATGCTTGCGGTATTCCTCCAATGTCGCTTCCCGGTAAATTTCAGGCAGTCGTTCCTGAATGGCATTGGCGGCTAATTTTTCCGTATCAAGTCCATGGTGATCCTGAGTGCAAGCCAAGGTTACCGTACGGCCGGTTTTTTCCAGCAGAATGGAACCTGTGGAGAGAAAACCGGTCTGGGAGAAAAGGGGATAGACATTCACACCAACGCCATTACCTACCCGTCCCGCATGAGTACGACCAAATCCTAGTTCCAAGGTTATGGTATTATCAGCTTGGCCTGGCATAATCCACACGGGACATTCCACTGATGTTCCTGCTGTCGTAATTCGCAGGACATCCTGGTTTTCAACGCCGAGCTCATTTGCGAGTGATCGGCTGATGATGACAGCGTTATCCCAGGTTAGTTTGGTCACGGGATCCGGCAATTCCTGAAGCCAGCCATTGTTGGCAAATCGTCCATCAAATACTGACGGTGATGGTCGGAAAATCAATTCCCGCTGAGTCTTCACCTGCTTCGGGAAGGGGAATGGATTACCCCGAACGGCGGCAATCAGCCGCGGATGTTTAACCGGAGCACGCGTCGGTGAATAGGTGGTTCCTTCCACGACACCGTCATGCAACGCTTTCTGCCACCGGGATTCAAATCTGGTTTCGCCGGTCAATTGTTTAAATGTTGCTTGGACTTCCTTATGACCAGAGGTACGCTGAGGGTCTAGGAAACGGGCCAGGTACTCAATAGCGCTTTGCCCTCCGAAGAGCGGTTGGATTTGGGGTTGGACAATACTAACAGTTCCGTCAGTATAACGAAGGTCGCCCCAGGTTTCCAGGGGATGTGCCAGGGGTGCGTGCCATTCGCAGGCAGCCCCGGTTTCATCGCGGTGAAGGCCAAAATGAATAGAATGGTTGGCCTTTCGAAGCGCTGCAAGAAATCCCGATGATCCGGAATCGGTGTACACCGGATTGGTGTCCAGGCAGATAACGGTGTCGATATTCCCGCTTAACAAGTGTTCTTTAAGATCAGATATATCTTTGGGGTGATCCGGCTGGATATCTTCTAATGAATAATAATGAACGGTTTCGCCCACATTCATCAGAGCGTAATTAAGACCGGCTACCAGGGCATGAACCTCCGGGGGTTGATGACGACCGGCGATAACAAGCGATCGCTTCTGATGGCCTAATAAGTCCATGGCCACTTCATGAATCCAATCGGGATCAAAACCGGCGTTGCGATAATCCATCACTGCTTCCACAACCGGGAGTTCCAATCCCAAATATTGGAGATGGTAAATCAAAGCTGCCGTAAAGGCGCCAATCATAGAAGAAGGAAGACGCAACCGATGATCGGCCATCCCTCCGGTGATAGTCATGGAGCTTTCCACCACGTAAAGACGATTCATTTCGTCCTGCTCATGTTCCACGCGTCGTCCCTGGGCGAACCCGGCAGCATTGCGCACAGCGTCCCGCTCCGTCAACAGAAAATCAGCGTCGAGTGAGAGAATTACATCGGCGTTTTCAAGAGAATAGACCGGTTGGATGGGTTTCCGAGTGGCTTTTCGCAGACCTTGGCGAATATTAAAATCGGAAACCGGCTCATGGGTGAACCACCGGGCTTCTGGGAAGATTGTCTTAAATTCTTGTTGCAGTCTCTTCAGGGTTGGGGATGTGAAAGCCCCTGATAAAATGGCCAAACCCCGTCCTTTGTTGGCTTTGGCATCCTGGGCGATTTGATCCCAGAAGGCGAAGAAGTCATCCCAACGTGTTTCTTGTCCAAAACGCATCGGGCGTTGCGAGCGGTCCGGATCATACAGTCCTAAAATGGAGGCTTGAGTCCAGACGGAGGCTTTACCCTGACTGGCCGCCTGCAAGGGGTTACCTTCAATTTTGGTGGGCCGTCCTTCGTGATTTTCAATCAATATTCCTGAGGTATCCAATCCCAACGGCAGAGCTGACGCGTATGTGAGGGGGATACCGGGAAGGATATCTTCCGGAGCCGCCACATAGGGAATAATCTTTTCCACGGGACGTCGGCATCCAGCCAAGCCAGCTAAAGCCAAAGATGCTCCCATTAAAGAGAGGAAGGAGCGTCGGGAAAGACCTTCCATTTCAACGCTTCCCTCCGGGAACTCATTTTCTACGAACGACCGGAATTCCTCTGTTTGAGCCAAGTCGTTCAGACTCCGCCAGTACGGCTGATCAGGACGAAGGGTTAATTTTTTCGGATCAATCATCGATGACATCCTGCACAATCCGTTGGAGGGTTGATATTTCGCTCCTGCATGAAACGTTGTCCAATTTCGGTTTGATTTTTCGGGGGCTGCCATCCCATGGTCGTTACCTGGTTCAGGGGGCGAAGACGTGGCGCGGGGTTTCGATGGCAGTCCAGACACCAACTCATGCTCAGGGGTTCCACCTGTTGGACGACCTCCATCTGAGCAATATTCCCGTGACAACTTTCACACCCGACTCCGGCCCGGATATGGGCGCTATGATTGAAATAAGCATAGTCAGGAATTTTATGTACTTTAACCCACTGCATGGGAATTCCCGTTTCCCAACTTTTAAATATTGGTTTCAACTTTTCACTGTCCGGTTTAACAAGCCGGTGACAGTTTAAACAGGTTTGCGTGGGAGGGACGCTGGCGACCGCCGACTTTTCAACGGCCACATGGCAATAACGGCAATCGATACCCAAATCACCAGCATGGAGTTTGTGACTGTAAGGTACGGGTTGCACCGGACGATATCCTACATCGGTGTACTTCGGTGATCCATAGTACCAGAAAAAGCCGATGATAAGTAGAACAGTGAACAATCCCCCTAGAACGATGAAAAGAGGAAGTTTATTGGTCCATTTTGGAAATAGTTGCGCCATCTACGCTTAACCGATAAGTGTTATCCTGCCAGAGTTCTTGAATTTGCGAATGAAAGTTTATGTAAGTGTCGCCTAATAGTCGGCGCAAGATTACATGATCGGATACAAATCAGTCAAGATAACTTTCCAAAAT
>CAZHTM010000022.1:0-17363 GCA_964535735.1 uncultured bacterium | reverse complement strand
GTCGGCGCAAGATTACATGATCGGATACAAATCAGTCAAGATAACTTTCCAAAATATTTGGTGAAAAAAAGTGCATTTCTCGACGAGAAAATTGGATAATTGGGTCCAATTTTCAGATTTAAACCAGTAATGATTACGGATAACGAAGAATTTTACTAATTGCGTATATCTATACAATAATCGTATACTCTTCCATGACTAGTAAATTTCATTCCTCATCAGGGCTTCCCACCAAGGATCGTATACTGAATACAGCCTTTCGTCTGTTCAGGCGATTTGGGATCCGTAAGGTTACGATAGAGGAAATTGCTCAGGAAACGGGGGTCAGTAAAATGACCTTCTATAAATACTATCGAAATAAAAATGATCTTGTTCTTACCATACTAAACCGGGAAATCGAATATGGTCGTGCCCAATTCCAAGAAATAATGGCTGCACCGGTTCCGTTTATTGAGAAAGTAGAACAGATCATTCTCCAAAAGATTGAAGCAGGGAAAAAATTGGGAGAACCCTTTCTGAAAGACATTTATGCCGGTGATCCAGAGATATACCAATCCCTCATGGCTTCATCTCAGGAGTTCAAGGATGAAGTGGTCCATGCCTTCTTGGAAGAACAGTCCAAAGGTTCCCTGCGCCCGGAATTGAATATGGCTTTCGTGGAATACATGATGCGGAAAATGCAAGAGATGTATCTGGATCCGGAGTTGCAGGACCTGTATTCGGATCAACTAAGTTTAATTCGAGATCTGGTGGAGTTCTTGTTTTATGGGTTATCACCCTACCGGGGAGATCCTCATTAAACGAACGGTTTTAATGATTCTGCTCATTCCAATCGTTATGGGAGGGCAGATTCACTATCGCGGCCAAATATTGACCAGTGGACAATGGCAGTCAGTCTCAAATCATTTATCCGTATTCAGTCGATATTATCCGGATATCTTATGGCGCACTGACAGTGATTGGGGATTTGCCGATCTGGATCTGAGTTATCGATTTAATATTTCGAACCAAAACTCGGCCTGGAAATTTGACGGAAGCTGGTATCGTGCCCAATTTCGAATAGGCGGTGATTCCTGGGACCTCCGTGGCGGTCTTCAGCAATTGAACTTTGGACCAGGGAAATATCTTCGATCGCTTCGATGGTTCGATACATTGGACCCCAGGGACCCCTTGCAGCTAACAACGGGTGTTATAGGAGTCCGATTCAAAGCCTACTCCCAAAGGACCACGACGCAAGTTTGGGTATTGGAAAACACGTCTAGTCTCCGTGGTTGGGAGTGGATACCCGGTTCTGGAAATGCCCCGGAACTGGGTGGCCGATTCCTGATGACGGCTGGTGGTGATATGGGACTGACCGTGCATACACGGTCTATTCGGATTGATCCAAATCTGGGTGATGGGTCCAGCGACTCCGGACGGGAATGGCGGTTTGCCTTGGATGGTATGTGGGATATAGGTCCTGGCGTTTGGTTTGAAGGTGTTCTCACTCACCGGAATTTATCCGAATTTTCTTCCTGGAATCAGGAAACGTCCTTCTCGATCGGCATGGATTACACGTTTCCCATCGGTCAGGGTATAACCACCACAGTCGAATTCCTGGACGCACGCTTAGGAACGATATCGAATTCAGTTCGGAATAACCAATTCAGCGCCGTTGAAGTGCGACTGCCGCTAACGATTACTGATCAATTGAGTTGGGTTGTGTTCAGCGACATCCATTCGGGATTGACCATTTCCACACTGAGTTGGCAACGAATCCTGGACGCCTGGATACTGTATGTAGCCTGGGTGTCACATTCCGAGGTGGCCTCAACTCGATTTAATAATACGGGATTGGGAGACGGATTAACATTGCTTCTGGTTTTTAACCATTAATTCAACAGGAACATCATGGTAGAACCAATTATCACTCTAAAAGATGTGGTGAAACATTACCCCATTGGAAAAGGATTATTTACAGCGCTAAAAGGTATCAATTTACATTTTAAGAAAGGGGAATTTGCCGGTGTAGTGGGGCCCAGCGGCTCGGGAAAAACCACCCTGTTAAACTTGGTGGGGAGTCTAGATACACCGTCAGAGGGAGAGGTTCGGGTATTGGATCACTCGATCGCCGAATTGACCAGCCGTGAAGCGGCACAACTCCGGAATCACAGTCTGGGATTTATTTTTCAAACGTATAATCTGCTTCAGGTGTATACCGTCTATGAAAATGTAGAATTACCCCTGTTGTTATTACATATACCTCCCGCGAAGCGAAAGCGAATGGTTATGCAGGCTCTGGACTGGGTGGGGTTGACCGATAAAGCGGACTCTAAACCGAGTCAATTAAGCGGTGGTGAATCGCAACGGGTAGCGGTAGCCCGCGCTATGGTGAAGGAGCCATCTATTGTGGTAGCCGACGAGCCCACTGCCAACCTGGATTCGGATAATTCCCACAATATTCTAAAAATGATGAAACAGCTAAATGCTGAATTGGGTACTACGTTTTTGTTTTCTACGCATGATGAAAAAGTGATTGCCTATCTGGAACGGGTCATAACCCTTGTGGATGGCCAAGTCGCCAATGATGAAATACGCCCAAAAGGTAATGACTCATGATAGTTCTGAAACTAGCACTCAGAAATCTTATGGGGGCGGGACTCCGAACCTGGCTAAATGTCTTTGTCCTATCCATTACCTTTGTCATGATTGTTGGACTTCAAGGAATGTATGATGGCATGAACCGGTTTGCTTCACGGGCCATGATAGACATAGAACTAGGGGGCGGGCAAGTTTGGAGTCCACAGTATGATCCATATGATCCCCTCACTCTAGATAAAAGCCATGGACCACTTCCAGATCCGGTTCTACGAGATGTCCGATCAGGTCGCGCCACGCCGATTTTGGTGGTTCCTGGCGCCGTTTATCCGGAAGGCCGTATGCAATCGGTGGTCCTGAAAGGTATCGATCCGGACCAGGACATCCTGGGACTTCCATCATCGTATTTGAAAACAGATTCTATTTTACCCGGTTTCATTGGTGCTCGTGCTGCCAAGGCATTGAATCTTAAGATAGGTGATGAAATAACGGCGCGTCTCCGGGATAAGAGCGGCACTTTTGACGCCGTAGATATTACCATTGTTCATATTATGCGCACGTCGGTACCCACGGTGGATGCCGGGCAAATATGGCTACCTCTTACTCGTCTGCAAACCCTGACTGGATTGCAGGACGAGGCGACGCTCGTGACCTATGCTACCGGTGCTACCCTACCCGTTGGTCCAGGTGAGTGGATCACCCGGGACCTTACCTGGTTGCTGCGCGATATTACTGCAATGATCGATTCTAAAAAGAAAGGCGCTCTCATTATTTACGGGTTTTTACTTTTCATTTCCCTGCTGGCCGTATTTGATACCCAGATTCTGGCCGTGTTTCGGAGGCAACGGGAAATGGGCACCCTCATCGCCTTGGGAATGACACGGAGCACCTTAATCCAGTTGTTTACGCTGGAAGGTGCCTTTCATGGGATTCTGGCGTTAGGGATGGGTATAGCCTACGGCGCTCCTTTATTATGGTTGTTTCAATCCAAAGGCTTACAGATACCTGACTATGCGGGAGAATTTGGTTTGGTCATCGCCGACAGATTGTTTCCGTATTATGGACCAGGGTTGATATTGGGAACCGCCATGTTGGCTTTGGTTACTGTCACGCTTGTGTCCTACTGGCCTACTCGGAAAATCGCCGCCCTGAATCCCACAGAAGCATTAAGGGGGAAACGGCTATGATTTTATTTATAATTCGCGGATTGCTGCGGGACCGATCCCGAAGTTTATTTCCTTTTCTCACCACCGCCACGGGGGTCATGATATCGGTGCTGCTTACGGGGTGGATTGCCGGTATCATGAATGACACTATCAATCTTAACGCCAGGATGTCAACCGGTCATGTGAAGATCATGAGTCGGGCTTATGCTGAATTAGCAGGACAGGCCCCCAATGATCTGGCGCTTTTGGGTGTGGATTCCCTGCTGACGGAGCTTCGTCAGCACTATCCTGATTTAGACTGGACTCCGCGAATCCGCTTCGGCGGGTTGGTGGATGTTCCTGATGACAAAGGTGAAACGCGTGCTCAAGGTCCTGCCATGGGGTTGGGAGTGAACCTCCTGGATCGGAACAGTATCGAATGGGAAAACCTGAATCTGAAGAAGGCGTTGGTTCGGGGACGATTTCCCTCTACACCTCGCGAAGTTTTATTGAGTGATGAATTTGCGACAAAATTGGAGCTGAATCCGGGAGATCAATTCTCTCTGGTTACGTCCACCATGAACGGCGCTCTGGCGATTGAAAATTTTACTTTGGCAGGAACCGTCAGGTTTGGCGTCAAAGCAATGGATCGGGGAGCGTTTATCGTGGATATCACCGGTGTTCGGGAAGCGTTGGATATGGAAGACGGTGCGGGAGAAATTCTCGGATTTTACAAAAGCGGTATATTCAATCTCCAACAAAGTGAAGCGCTTAAAGTCCAGTTTAACCGTTCTACCGATCGCGGTGAATTCGCGCCGATTATGGTGTCCATGACTGATCAGAATGATATGGGCACTATGCTAAGCTATGTGAATTACGGCGGGACCGTTATTGTGGGATTTTTCATTTTTACCATGTCCATCGTCCTTTGGAATTCTGGTCTCATGGGAAGTTTACGACGCTATGGTGAAATGGGCATCCGCCTGGCGATCGGCGAAAGCAAAGGACACGTCTATCAATCGCTCATCCTGGAGTCATGGGCCGTTGGATTGGCCGGGTCCGTTGTGGGAACGGCTCTGGGACTGGTGTTTGTGTATATATTGCAGGTTAAGGGTATTTACATTGGGGATATGCTACAGAGTTCGGCCATCATGATGTCCGATGTGATGCGTGCTCAAATGGTGCCATCATGCTATTATATTGGATTTATTCCTGGATTGGGTGCTTCTACGGTGGGCGCGGCCATTTCAGGATTGGGGATATTTCGCCGGGAGACCGCTCAGTTGTTTAAAGAATTGGAGGCATAATGATGGTAAAACCATGGTTGGCTATCCTGTGTATGCTGGCAGGATTGGCAGGAGAACAGGATTCTGATGCGATGACTATCCTCCAGCAAGCGGACGATAATCTTGTGATGCGGAATCAGGTTGTGACCACGACCATGACGATTCGTGGACGGCGAGGCACCCGCACCCTGAAAGCCAAATCCTGGGTAGTGGGGAGTGAAAAATCCTTTTCCGAATATTTATATCCTCCGCGGGATGCAGGCACTAAAATGTTGAAACTCAAGGATGAATTGTGGTTGTACACGCCTGCATCGGACCGGACTATCAAAATTGCAGGACACATGCTTCGCCAGTCCATGATGGGATCGGATTTGTCCTATGAGGATATGCTGGAAAATGTGCGGTTGAGTGACGTTTATACGCCCACCGTATCTGGAACCGATACACTTTATGGCCGGTCGTGCTGGGTTCTGGAACTGTCCGGGAAAGAGAAGGATCTTGCCTACGCCCGACGAAAGATTTGGGTAGACCAGGAGCGTAGCGTTATTCTCCAGGAAAAACGGTATGCTAAAAGTGGGCGATTATTGAAGCAAATCGATGTTACTGAAGTGTTTCAGGTAGAGGAGCGTTGGCTGCCACGTACAGTGATCTTTAAGGATGTCTTATCCAAAGGTAAGGGGACAGAATTCCATATTGACACGTTGGAGTTGGATGTGGATATTCCGCCGGAGATTTTTAGCAAAGCAGCGCTTCGGAGGTAGGCGTAATTCCATAGGCGCGTTCGAGCCGGTTCATTTCGGTAGCTTCAACGCTGACTTGAGTTTGTGTCTGACCCGGTCTTTCACCAACGGACCCAAACGACCTTTTTCCCAGGCGATGCGGGCAAACATGGAGCGTTTGGTTTTGGGCGGTAAGGAGTAGGACTTCCTGCTAATTAAGGATAGAGCTTTTGGGTCACAAGCTGAAATGCAGGCGCCACACCCGAGGCATTTCTCCGGATCCACACGGCTCACACGCTGGTTAGGGATAGGATAAGATTTATCCAAACTAATGGCGTTCACGTTGCATGCTTTGAAACATTGACCACAGTAATCACAATGTTCCACATTCACTTTGGCCAAAAACGGAGATTTGTGAATCCCGTCCCAATAACCCGATTTTATCCCCGACATAATATGACAGCAACAACCGCAACAATTACAAATAAACGTAGGTTTAAAGCGGATATTATCGGTGATGTGGGTGAGATGCAGGTCCTCAGCCATGTCCAGGATTTCCAGGAGTTCATCAACTGTTTTTTGTTCCGCAAATCCTCGCCGGACTAAAAATTCAGCGCCCTTTCCCAACGTGAGGCAGATACCTTCAATAGGAGCCCCTTTTTTGCAGGATTTCCCTTCATGTTCTCGCTGATGCCGACAGTAACACATGGATGCTGCGCCGAATTCAGCATTGCGGATAATCTCCCGGGCGCTCTGATAGGACACTACTTCAGATGTAACCGGAATAGCATCATCGTAGACTAGGGAACGAGTCATTTGTGTTTTACTGCCGAAAAATTCC
This sequence comes from uncultured bacterium, assembly GCA_964535735.1. Lineage (GTDB taxonomy): Bacteria > Fidelibacterota > Marinisomatia > Marinisomatales > J089 > J089. The sequence continues at coordinate 10,795 of CAZHTM010000022.1, read as the reverse complement.
TGTGCCTGACCATTTTTAACATCTTCCTGAAAATAGGCGCTCATGAGTCGGGCAACCTTGTCCAAGGGAAGATCGGTACGGTTTTTCATAAACGTAAATTCAAAAAAACCGATAACGCCCGGCATCAAGAGATAATAAATCTCACCTTTATAGGGCATATCGGTTATCAAGCCTTTATCCATCATGGAATTCAGAATAGGAAGGAGTTCGAGCGGCTCCATTCCGGTGGCTTGACTTAATTCTTCAAAGGTGGCCTCGTGTAGAGGAAATTGAGAAGCCACAAAAGCTTCCGTCTCGGTGAAAAGAATGGCGAGAATTTCCCGTAGGACGGGCGTATCGACCAATCCTACGGGGTACTGATTCAAACGGTCGATGAGCGGGACGAGGCGATCCAGATTGGATTTTCCAGCTGTGAGATGTCCCATTTCAGGTAGCTATTTACTTATGCCGATAACTCCACAGGCTACTCGGGGGCCCGCTGCTCCGGAAGGTTGGGAGGTTAAATCATCCCGACCACCGTGGACCACAACAGCCCGGCCGATGATACTTTGAGGACCTTTCAAGGTTAACAATGGATCAACCACATCCATTTGGGCGTGGCCGTTAGCGTCAGCTATAATATTTCCCAGATCGCCTATATGGCGTTTATCAGCAGGATTCTGCGGTGCGCCGTGGGGTGTTACTTCTGGATTAAAATGTCCTCCAGCGGATTTGCCTTTAGGATCGGTGCAATCGCCGTACGTGTGAATATGAAATCCATGTTCGCCAGGGGTGAGTCCGGTGATATTGGCTACAACCCGAACACCACCTTTAACCTCGGTAAACGTGGCTGTTCCTGACACAGAATATCCTTCGGTAGGATAGAGAATGGTTACAGCTTGTGCCGATAAATTCATGGCTATTCCAAAGATGAAAAAAATCATGGGTAACCACCTAAATGTAACGTACGGTTTATTCATGGGAACTCCTTTCTGATTGCCTTATGTGTCTATTGAAATTGAATTTAATCCAGTCTTTAGCAAGAATGATAGTTAGAATAGGGAAAGTGAACATCAGCTTTCAGAAAGGGAGGATTGCACGTGGTGAACATAAAGGTTAACAACATCATTTTGAGGGGTCTTAACCTATTTATTGGTCTTATTTCTAGACCAGGAAGGTATCGCAAGTATCGGTTATAACACCGAGAGGGTATTATGATAACTCCCGTTTCATTCAGTAGCAGGGTATTCCAAAGATCTTGTTTATGTCCAAACGTGGATCACATCTATACCAATTGTAATCCGGCTCACCTGGATAAAAACTGTTTTTATTTTGGTTGGTGAGTTTTCTTTATTTTGGGATCGTCGGGAGAGGATGGTTTTTCCGGTTTTGTTAGTGGCTCCTTAGTGGTCTGATCGCTTTTTTTAACTTTCTGTTTCTCCATCTTTTTTGATTTTAAGTTCTGCTTTCGATTTTGTAATTCGGCCTTCTTATCCTCTTTGTTTTCCTTTTGCTCCATATGTTGAGCTTTCTGTCCCTTCATCTGTTCCTTTTGTTCTTGTTCGGTCTTTCCTTTTTTAGCATTCTGAGACCGATGCATTTTTTCCGATTTTGTCTGTTTTTCGGTAACGGTGGAGGTCGTTTGTTTCGGCGGACTTTTTGGTGATTCCTGGGGTGCTTTCTTCGTTTGTTGCTGAGCCATAACCAACGATGCGATAAAGGTTAGAATTAGGATGAGGGAAAGTTTGTAGTTTTTCATGGTAATGCTCCCTTTTTCTTGAGAAAAAATACTGGACGAAGGATCGAGTTACCAGAAAAATAATATAAAATATTAGGAATACAATTATCCAACCAAACGGTTGGTGACTTTCGTGATAAACGATGGCTGTAGCATCCAAAGAGTTGTGTTCGTCTTTTCAAACACAACCGTTGGGGTCGGTGAATTTCTAGGGGTTCGCCAGTTTAAGGTTTTAGGAGGTAAACGTTAGAATGAAGGTGGTGCCCACACCTTTAGCACTATCAACCTGAATAGCAACATGATTCATGTCCAGGTGATGTTTGGCAATGGCCATTCCCAATCCAATACCTTGAAAATCTTTGGTATATCCTTCACTTTCCTGGGAAAAAGCATCAAACATCCGATCTACATATTTTTGTGACATACCGATGCCTGTATCCTGAATTTTTAGAATGTATTGGTCAGAATTTGAATCTAAAAACAAGGATACTTTTCCCTCTTCCGTGTATTTAATAGCATTTTCGAGGATATTGCCGATTGCTTCGGAAATTCCATGCCGATCTGCCTGAATGTTCGCTGTTTCCACTTCTGATATGAAATCCAGTTTCAATCCTTTATGCTCAGCTTCTAAGCTAACCTCTTGAATTAAATCTTTTACCAGTTCACATAAATCCACGGTTTCAATCTTTATCTTGTATGTTCCAGCCTCAATCTGGGATATATCCAGGATTTCATGGACGGTATGCATCAAGCGTTTCCCACTGGCTCTGATGATATCAAAAAACATTTTTTCTTCTTCACCGAGTTGATCACGGGTTAGGCCTTCGATTAGTTCTGTAAAACCGAGAATTGAGTTTAACGGTGTCCGGATCTCGTGAGACATGTTGGCCAGAAAAAGGGTTTTTACTCGTTCACCCTGGCGCGCATCTTTTAAAGCTTTCTTCAGTGCTTCTTGTTGCTGGGCACGAGCAAGAGCTGCGCTGGCATGATTGGCAAATGTCTCCAAAAGAGAGAGATCTTCTTCATTATATTTGTTCAATGTATAGCTTTGAACCGATAATACACCGATCACCTTTTCCTTTAAAAAAATGGGAACATAAAGTAAAGAGCGGGAAAGTCGATTTGACCCAAACATGGCTTTGGATACCTTTTTCGGAATTCGCTTTCGATTAATGATCTGTGGTTTACCCTGTAAGGCTGCATCTTTTTTCATTTTGGCCAGGGGATGAGACGCAGTGGGAACCGGAACGGGATGTTGGCCTTCAGCGAAAGTATCTTCATTGTAAATTCCTACCAACATCCCAGCGTTTTCATCTACCAAATCAAGACTGAACGCATCATAATTAAATAGATTTCTGGCTTCTTCCGCCACAATGGGTCCAATCTCCGATATGCTCAAAGCTGCGTTTAATCGCTTGGCAAGATGTCGTAAGGAGATCCAAACATTTTTCATTCTCTTGTGGGTGGTGATGTCCCGAATAATTCCCTGATAACCGATAATATTTCCGGCACTGTTTCGGCGCACGGAGGATGTCACCAAACAATCGATAATAGTACCATCTTTTTTCCTGAGTGACATTTCGTAATCTTTTACATAGCCCTGGGATTCAATCATCTGTTTAAATAATTGGCGGTCATTCTTTCTGGCATATAATTTTTCGGTCGAAATGGCGAGCAGTTCTTGTCGACTATAACTCAGTAGTTTTTCCATAGAATGATTGAAATCAATTAATAATCCGTCTTCTGAGGAAAAGTAAATGGCGTCCCGGGAATCCTCAAAGAGCGTTCGGAATTTCTCTTCGCTTTCTTTAATGGCCTTTTCTGATCGCTCCCGTTTTATAGAGAAACCCAGGGTGCTTGCGGCCACTCTCAAAGCACTTATTTCCTGTCCCGTCCATTCTCTCTCACGTACACAATCGTCAAGACCTATGAAGCCCCACCATTCTTTATCGATAAAAATAGGTAGAGCAAGCAGGGATTTCATATCATGTTTTTCCAAAATGACTCTTTCCGACTCTGGGAAAGTCCTTATTAGGCCGTATATCGGTTGATTTTTACTCATGACTGCGATCCAACGTCCCATCCCACCGGCGATCCAGGGTAAGTCCTGTAAATCTTTTTCATAGGTTTGTGGTTTAATCCCCTCCGCCACCCACTCGAAACGATGACTTGTTAGTAAAGTACCATCCGTTGCGACATGGTTTTCAAATAAGTAAACCCGACTAACCTGTGTGGCTGTACCAATTCGTTCCAATACTTCATTTACAACCTCAGTCCAGGACGAGGTTTTTAGTAATAGGTTGGCTGATAAACCAATCGCATTAAGAATAGCGTCGCGCCGACTCAATGCATCCTGAGCTAGTTTACGTTCAGTAATGTCACGGGTTACACCTAATACTCCCGTGATCTCATTTTGTGCATTATAAAGGGGTACGGAATGGGTTTCCAACCACCGATGTGTTCCCTTTAGGCCGGTAATTTCGAATACCAGAATTTCCGGATGGCCTTCTAACACATGATAAAGCATGGACTGATATGACTCCTGATTTTCAGGAACAATAAGGGGTAAAATAGATTGTCCTCGCACTTGATCTAAGGAATCGGCTTCAATCATCTTCAGACCTGCCGGGTTCATGTCCACCAGGTTCCCATCCAGGTCCAGAACTTTTACACATTCTGGCTCCGCATCGATGATTGTTTGCAGTCGTAATTTGCTTGCATTGAGTTCATCTAGAATTTGCATGAGATGTTTTTCAGTCTCTACACGCTTAGTCACATCTTCTTCCAATGCGATTTTTGCGGCTTCCAGTTCTTGGGTGCGCTGTTTGACGATATCTTCCAGTTGTTGGCGGCAAAGGTTCAATTCTTCCTCAGCCTTCTTTTTCTCCGTGATATCAGTGAGAAAAACGGTGAGCCCAGTAACCTTGCCGGTATCATCAAAAACGGGACTATACGTATCTTCATAAAAATAGCGATTGGGGAACTCGCCATAGTTTTCAGTCAGGGTAAATGATTCACCATTCAGCGCCCGATCAAAATTCTGCTTGGCTTTCTTACGGTCATGGGTATCCTTGATGATGTCCAGCATATTGAGACCAATTTCAATATCCACCCCCCAGATTTTTTTCATGGTTTGTTTGTGGTTGGTGTTAAAAGCTATATAGCAGTAATGCCGATCGAGGGCAAAGATGATTATGTTCTTTGGGCTATCAATGATTGAGGACAATAAATGAGTATCAGGGGAGGTATGTCTTAGGTGTTTATGCATTGAACTATCCAATGATGATTTATGCTTTTTTAGATTCATATTTAATTTGTATTTAAAAGAAATATGCGAGATTCTTTTTTACTATCCTTTATTTGATATAGATGGTTAACCATTAATGTATGCCCTATTCACAATAATTTGCCATGATGCAGGTTCAGGATTTATCCAAGGATTCACCGGGAAAAATTTAGTTGAATATGATCGAATGGAAAAGCCCCCCTTCTTTATAAAGTTCAGTAATGAATTTTTATTATGATGTCTTCAAAAGATAAATAATCCTATTTGTGATTCTATACATAGGACTAATTCTGGGTTATAATACCATATTTCTTAATTATTTGTTCAAGTTGCTCTAATCGGTAAGGTTTTGCTAAATAATCGGTAAATCCTTTCTTTATCAGAGACACGTGAGTACCATCGCCGTAATACGCAGACACTGCAATTATTGGGATATTTTTAAATTTATCTTGCTTGCGGAATTTCTCCATTAAATCAAGGCCGGAAATCCCTAGCCCGAGATTGATATCCAGCAACATACAATCCACTGATTTATTTTCCATAAGTTCTAAAGCCTGTTCACCGCTTGTCGCTGAAATAACGTCAACATTCAATTTTTTTAAATGTTCAAGTATACACCACAAATTAAGGCTGTTATCTTCTACAACTAAGACTGTTGAGCGTTTCATTAGATATACTTTCTCATCCTGATTTCATGTGGAAACATACGAATTTAAACATCCTTTTTCATCTTTTTAAAAGTATTCTTTTCCGTATAAAATCGGTTTATAAAATAATACATGCAATTCCCAAGCAAATGGAAAGGAAATAAAGGCTGTTAGTACGATGGCGAAGTATTTACCATTATTATTGTTTTTGGGATTATATACTAAAAACAATTTTCTAACATGGATGATTCAACCTTGGATCCCAAACAGATGTAAAATTACCCGCTTCGTATTAAAGAAGGTTTTTGTTTCTTGATACAATAAAATAAAGATCGTGTAATAGATAGTATGCATTTTGACAACTAGGAGTTATTTCCAACATAGGGACAAGCGGTTTATCATTGGATTAATAAGTGTCCTATTATGTCAGTTGTTTCTTAGTAATGCCATTGTCTTGGTAGTGTTTTTTTAAGGGCGAAAAAGTTATGGTAAAAACAGTCCCTGCCCCTTTTGCGCTTTCCACTTTGATCTTAGCTTTATTCTTATCCAAATGATGTTTGGCAATAGCCATTCCTAGACCGATCCCCTGATATGTTTTTGTATAGCCTTCGCTCTCCTGGGAAAAGGCTTCAAACATACGATCCATATATTCTTTTGACATTCCAATACCGGTATCTCGAACTTTAAGTATGTAGCGGTCTGATTTTAAGTTCAAAGACAGTGATACTCCACCTTCGTCCGTATATTTAATTGCGTTATCAATGATATTCCCAATCGCCTGGGAAATACCATGTCGATCAGCTAGGATATATGCGGAATCCAACGAGGATGTACACTCTAATTTTAATCCTTTTTTCTCCGCTTTAAAGCGATGTTCTTGAACCAGGCTATGAATTATCTGGACTAAATCAACCTCCTCTAAGTGCAATTTATACGTTCCAGCTTCTATTTGAGAAATATCCAGAATCTCATGAACGGTGTGCATCAATCGTTCGCCGCTGTTACGGAGCAGGTCAAAAAATTCTTTTTCTTCCTCACCAACCAGATCACGGGTTCTATCTTCAATTAGGTCCATAAATCCCAAAATGCCGTTTAACGGGGTTCTGATTTCATGAGACATGTTCGCCAGGAAAAGTGATTTAACCCGTTCACCTTGTTTGGCAGCTTCCAGAGCTTTTTCCAGGACTTCTTGCTGCTGAACACGGGCTAACGCGCCACTCACGTGATTGGCAAAAGTTTCCAGTAATGAAAGATCTTCTTTGCCGAATTTATTCTTAGTATAACTTTGTACGGACAGTACGCCGATTACTCGTTCTTCCAAAAGGATAGGAGCGTAGAGTATGGACATGGAGGGACGGTCAGAACCAAACATCATTGTTGAGTGTTTTTTGGGAGCCCGCTTCCGATTAAGTATATAGGATTTCCCTTTTAACGCTTTTTGATTTTTCATTTCAGTCAGCGGATGTGTAATGGTAGGAACCGGGACAGGTTGTTTACCCTCCTCCAGTATATCTTCATTATAAATCCCTACGAGCAGGCCAGCTTCTTCATCCACTAGATCAAGACTAAATGCATCGTAGTCAAACAAATGCCGAGCTTCCTTGGCTACGACAGGACCAATCTCGGAAATTCTCAAGGGTTCGTTTAAACGTCGGGAAAGGTGACGTAAAGTAACCCATACTTTTTCCATCCTTTTGGGGCCCGTGATATCCCGAACGACTACCGTGGCGCCATTAAACTTCCCGGTGGTATCCTTTCTCGCGGTTAGTGTGGCATTGAACCAGAATTCACGTCCAGCCATGGTCATAGGATAGGTTAATTCGATGCTCGATTCTCCCGATTTCAAGCTATCGAGAGCTTCAGCCAGGAGTTGCGCGATGTTGGAAGGTAAAAAATCGTTGAAATGCTTATCGAGGAAGGCCTCCATGGGCGCATATAACATACTGTTTTGGGGCTGGAAATAATCAATGAAACGACCATGTTTATCAATCGTAAAGATCAGGTCCTTCATTGATTCAATCGTAGATCGATAGCGCTCCCGGCTTTCAACAAGTTCTTCTTGGAACCGTTTCAATTCAGTGATGTCTTTTGCAACCAATACGGCTCCCATTATTTCTTCTTTATCGTCGCGCAATACAGAACCCGACATTAATACCGGAATATTTTCTCGGTTTTTAGTTACTAAAACCCGATCCACATTTTTAAAAATTTCTTTTTTTTCTTCTTCACCAAAAAGTCTCCCAAAGGGCGTTAATTTGATGAATTCCCATCTTGATCTACTGGCCGTATCTCGGATGATACTGACAATGTGCAGATCACCATTGATTTTCAACGGGATTAGACCAATTTCAACTTCAAACGTTTTCCCATTCTTATGTAAAGCCTTAAGGATTCTTCCTTCTCCCATGAATCTGGGTTGGGCATTGGTCATATACATTTTACGCTTTTGTTCGTGGGCATCACGAATCTCTTCAGGAATCAGCACATGAATCTTTTTTCCGATGAGTTCTTCTTCATCATAACCAAAAATAGAAGCCGTCTTTTTATTTATCATGATTATCTTACCGTTCATATTCACGGTTATCACCGCCATAGGTGCTGATTTCAATAACGCCCAGAAATCCTTTGGATTACGATCGTGGGTGATCTGTAATTTGTGTTCAGCCATCGATAATACTTGTTTTCTGAAAGCTGCGTCTTCTTCGCCATTCTCTTCAAAAATATTTCCTATGGGCATTCCCATGAATTCATCATGAGTATATTCCAAAAGATCGCATGCGGCTGTATTAACCGTTTCAATTGTGCCATCGGGTGCGATAACAAATAACGCGTCGGTCATCGAACCAATTATATTTTCCGTGTACGCTTTTGATTTCTGTAACTCTTCCGCTGCTTCTTTGCGATCCGTGATGTCAATTAGTGTACTCTGTATCCCGGTTACATTCCCTTTGGCGTCCGTAATCGGTCTGGAATTGTTTAACACCGTAATAATGCGACCATCTTTCCTTTTCAGTTTGTGCTCAAAGTTGACAATCTTTTGTCCAGCAAGCACTTTCTGGACAGGTGTTACGGATTCTGAGTTCGCATCCACTTGTGGAATACTCAAAGTGAGCAATTCTTCTTTAGAATAGCCTAATAGGTTCAGACCGGCCTGGTTGACATCAATAAATTTTTTATGTCGATCGAAGAGAAAGATCGCTTCGATGGATTCATCAAAAATGCCCCTATATTTTTCTTCACTTTCTTTTAGTGTTTTTTCTACTTGTTTACGATCAGTGATATCTTCCAGCGCCACAACGACACGAGGACCGTCAAGCCCTTCGAAATAGCTGGTACTGAATTGAATATTGCGTACAGAATATTCTTTGCCTATTAACAAAGTCAACTCGGTCTCAATATTATGCGCTGATTGTTTTTTACGAAAAGAGTCCAGCACGGTATTTCGAACAACACATTTTTCGCACTCCGGTGAAAAACCGCAACCTTCCGGACTATTCAAGGCATAGATACAGCGAAAGACATCTCCACCACGCTTGCCTAACATCTCCCGTTCGGATTGACCGGCAAATGATTGTGTGGCTTTGTTGGCTTTATGCACTTTACGATCAGCATCTACAACAATAAGAGGGATCGGGCCGGCATCGAAAATAGACTGTAACTCTACTGAACTTTTTTGGAGTACTTCCTCGGCCTGTTTACGGGCCGTGGCGTCCCGAGAAATACCCAGCACAGCATGGATGTTGCCGGATTCATCTTTTAAGGGAACTAACTGTGTGCTAAGCCATACCGTTTGATTCCTAATCAAAACTTGCGATTCTATCTTCAAAGATTCACCGGAATTAAATACGCGCTGAAGTGACTGGTATTGTTTGTCAGCCACTTCAGTGGGAAATAAAGTATGGCGTGGCTTGCCAATGAGATCGTCCGGTGATTGACCTAATAAGCTGGCTCCAAAGGAATTAACAAATACAATGCGATCGTCCCGATCGATAATAAATATAGAATCTTGGGCTGACTCTGCCAAAGTCCTATACCGTTCTTCGCTATCCCGTAGTTGCTTTTCGATTCGTTCACGTTGTTTGATTTCCTGTTTTAATTCTTTATTCGCTTTTTCCAGGTCCTGAGTGCGTTTCTTAACGGAATTCTCCAACTGGTTTCGGTATTTAATCAGTTCTTCCTCAGCTTTCTTTCTCTCGGTAATATCGGTAAGAAAGAGTGAAAGACCCGTAACCTGCCCGGATTCATCATAGACCGGACTATAATTGTTTTCGTAGTAGAATCGGTTGGGAGGTTCGCCATATGCTTCAATCAAAGTGAATCGTTCACCTTTTAAAGCCCGATTAAAATTTCGTTTGGCTGTCTTTCGATCCTTGGGATCTTTGATGATCTCCAACATGTTCATTCCGATTTCAATATCGGCACCCCAGATCTTTTTCATGGTCTGTTTGTGATTTTGATTAAAGGCTACATAACAGTAATTCCGGTCCAGGGCAAAAATGATTATGTTAGCAGGACTCTCAATTATGGAGGATAACAATGAATTAAAATCAGTTGGGATGTGTTCAGCCTGTTTGTCCATGGGACTATCCAATCTTGACGGAGATTCCTATTTTTATCCTAATCGATATATAATTACAAAAGTCATAATAATGTTTCAAGTTAATTCAGAAACAAGTTGTTTCAGTCATGTCCTGATTACCGGTGGGAATAAATTGTTTTAAACGTGAAATATCCTCGAGTGAGGAAAAAGTGCTACACGGTGTATTTTTCGCGGATTCGGAGTTGTACAGCGATTCCGTAGGTAATGATGGGGATGATGAGGTAGGTGAGACCGATGTCTTTGAAATAATCACTGATGGGCATTTTCATGGGACCGCGGGTGAACATCAAGAGATCAATGGCAATACTGATGGCCATCCATACTACGCCCACTATCACGGCAGTTTTCGTGACTTCCGTTGAGACTTTCTTCAGATAAAGGTTTGCAAAGAATACCGTAAACCCCACCAGGATGATGGCGATAAGTGTTTCAAAGAAAATGGGATCATTCTTTTTGATGGGATAGATGAGCATCGCCCCGATAAACACCGTCAACCAAAGTAGGAACCCGTGTAGAAATACGGTCCATTTTTTATTCATGTGCAC
>CAZHTM010000021.1:21366-35988 GCA_964535735.1 uncultured bacterium | reverse complement strand
CCGGTTGAAGTTGCCCCGGGTTGCAGCCTGGAGATAAATTAGCCGTCATTAAAATCTGCAGATAATTCATTCCCTCTTATGACCCATACATCGTTTTCTTCTGGACCCCTGGTGGACCGTCCCCGGTCTGATCTGCGGGTCACGTACTCCCCTGGTTCTGAACCGCTTTCAATCCAGATCACCAGTAAAGTAATGGCGAATTTCGGCATGGCCATTCAACGTCAGGCCGAAGAGAAATGCCGATCGATGGAAATCACAACTGGAACCCTGAAGCTTGAAGATTTTGGCGCCTTTCCTTTTGTGATCGATGCCCGCATCGAAGCGGTGTTTCGGAGTGCTTTTCCCGGTAAACGAGAGCTGCAAAAACCCCGCTCTGAATCTCACACTTGGCCTGCCACGACCCGCGATCGCCTGCGCCGGAGTCGTTTATACATTCCGGGCAATCAACCGAAATTGATGATCAATGCCTATATCCATGAACCGGATGGCATCATCCTGGACCTGGAAGATTCGGTGAGTCCGGCTGAAAAATCATCGGCAAGGTTGATTGTACGAAATGCACTCCGCACGCTGAATTTCGGGCAGTCGGAACGTATGGTGCGCATCAATCAGGGAGCCTTGGGGAAGGAAGATTTACGGGAATTGGTACCGGAAGCCGTGAATGTGTTCTTAATTCCCAAAGTTGAATCGGCTCGGGATATTCATGAAGTGGACCGCTTTATAAAGGAGTTATGCGAGCAATGCGGACGACCGGAACCTCCATTCCTGATGCCCATATTGGAAAGCGCTCGGGGAATTCTCCACGCGGAAGATATTGCTACTGCCTCCCCCGCTATTGTGGCGTTGGCCATTGGACTGGAAGATTATACGGCGGATCTGGGCGTTCCCAGAACACCGGAGGGGCGGGAATCCCTGTGGGCTCGGAGTATGCTGGTGAATGCGGCCCGTTCTGCGGGTATCCAGGCCATTGATACTGTATTCAGCGATGTCCAGGATGAGGACGGTTTACGGGCATCGGTGCTGGAGGCGAAACAACTGGGATTCGATGGGAAAGGCTGTATTCATCCCCGGCAAATTCGGCCCATACATGAAGAATTTGCGCCTGATCCAGAAGCGGTGAAAAAAGCACAAGCTATTGTGGCCGCCTTTGAAGACGCCACTGCCAAAGGATTGGGAGTTGTGTCACTTGGAAGTAAAATGATTGATCCTCCAGTGGTGGCACGTGCTCAATTCACCTTGGAATTGGCCCGAAAGTCCGGGGTTTTACCTGAATCGGAAACTATAGAGTAAAGGCGAAGATTGATGTCAGTCAAAATGGTTACCAATGCTGCCGGCCGGACCGTGCCGACGGAAGTGAACGGCGTTTCCCAAACTCCGTATCAAGGCGTGGATGTTTATCGCCCCCAGGGAAACAAAGCCGCGCCGCCCATACGCTCCGCCGCTGATTATCCTCGGGATGGGAATAAAATTCTTCCGTCCCTTAAGGATGCTCTAATTCGTGCCGGACTTCGGGATGGCATGACCATTTCCTCTCATCATCATTTCCGCAACGGCGACTTAGTGATGAATCAAGTGTTTGACATAGCGGCGGAACTGGGTATCAAAGGCCTCCGATGGTTTCCTTCAGCAGCCTTCCCTTGTCATGCGCCAGTCATTGATCATATTCGCAATGGCGTGGTGGATTGGGTAGAAGGGTCATTGAATGGTCCCTTGGGAAATTTTGCCTCTCAGGGAGGTATGCGCGGCAAGGCGATACTCCGAAGCCACGGGGGACGGTGGCAGGCTGTTCAGGACGGAGAAGTCCACATCGATATTGCCATTTTAGCGGCTCCTACCGCCGACCCATTTGGCAATGCCACTGGTGACCGTGGTCCCTCAGCTTGTGGATTATTGGGTTTTGGATTGGTGGATTCTCTATATGCCGATCATGTTATTGTGGTGACCGATAACTTGGTCCCGTTTCCGTGTATTCCCTGGCAAATACAGGGCCAAAACGTGGATAGCGTAGTCGTCATGGATCGCGTCGGTGATCCGGAAAAAATCGTGAGTGGCACCACGCGTCTGACACGTTCACCGGATCGGCTGTATATTGCTGAATTGACCGCCAAATTTGTCCAGGCAGCGGGAATCCTCCGGGATGGATTCAGTTTTCAGGCCGGAGCAGGAGGGACGGCGCTGGCCTTTGCTATCTTTCTCAGGAAAATGATGGAAACGGCGGGAATCAAGGCTCGGTTTATCCGGGGCGGATCAACCAAATATCTTGTGGAAATGCTGGAATCGGGACTGACAGATTATATTTTGGATGGACAAACCTTTGATTTAGACGGTGTTCGATCTATGCGGGAAAATGCAGGGCATGTAAATACCTCGCCCTTTACCAGCTATAACTGGCATGGAAAAGGCAATTTTGCCAGCATGGTGGATGTGGTCGTTTTAGGAGCCACGGAAGTGGACATTAATTTTAACGCCAATGTGGTGACCCATTCCGATGGACGGATGCTCCACGGTATCGGTGGGTGGCAAAATTGCCTGTTCAGTAAGTGCACAATCCTGCCCATTCCATCCTTCAGGGATCGGATTCCAGTAATCGTGGATCAGGTCACAACGCTGACCGGTCCCGGTGAACTCATTGATGTGATTGTCACGGAGCGGGGAATTGCCATCAATCCGTTGCGGCAAGACCTTCTGGACGCCACCCGCAACAGCGGTCTTCCTATCCGACCGATCGAAGAAATCAAAGCGGAAGTGGATCGTTTGATCGGAGGACCGCCGGCAAAACCCAGGCTCAGCGATGAAGTAGTGGGTATTGTAAAATGGGTCGACGGTACGGTGCTGGATAGCATTTATAGAATTGAAGATTGAATATTTAATATTGAAAAATTTTACTTACTCTCAGGTTTGTTAAATGGAAAAAGAAGCTTTAACCAAAAGAACTAAAATGTTTGCACATCGTTGTGTTAAAGTGGCAACATCTTTAAAATCTAGCCCATTAGCAAATCATATCCGAAGTCAATTAATTCGGTGTTCTACTTCTGTAGCTGCGAATTATCGTGCCGCATTATTAGCGCAATCTAAAGCGGCTTTTAAAGCAAAATTAAGTATTGTACTTGAAGAGGCTGATGAATCGATATTCTGGTTGGAGTTCATCATAGATGAGAATTTGATAGAATTAGCAAAAATTCGTGAATTATTAGCTGAAGCCAATGAATTAACGGCGATTTTTTATTCCTCTAGAAAAACACTGGCAGCCAGTTAAATATTCAATGTTAAATATTCACTATTAAATCTCACAATAGGCATTAATTCAATGGAAAAAACATTAATAAAGCTTTGGCCAGAAATTGAGTGGATAACCGATGACGACCTGCGAGAAAAGGTCATCAAAACCTGGGTCTATGCGCTTGAGAAGAGCGTGCTCACGCCGGAAGATCTGGAGACCATTCCGTTTTCATTGTTGATCAAAGACTGTTCCGTATCGTTTATGAATCATAAACGCACCTGTGTCCAGTTGGCGGTGGATATGGCGAAACGAATGAAAGCCAACTTCGGGGATGAGATTCAGATTGATATGGATATTCTCATTGCGGGAGCCATCCTGATTGACGTGGGGAAGTTATTGGAATATGATCTGGTAGATGGCAAACTCACCACCAGTTCCGCTGGGAAACTGGTGCGACATCCCTTTAGTGGCGCCGCGTTGGCCGCACGGTTTGATCTTCCCCCGGAAGTTCAGCATATTATTGCCACCCATTCCAAAGAAGGGGACCTGGGATATCGAAGCGTGGAATCCATTATTGTCCACCATGCGGACTTTGTAAGTTTTGAACCCTTTAAATAATGAATAACATTGAGATATCAGGGGGCGTATGAGCACTCAAATTCAACCCCAGAATCTGATTGAGAAAATTACCCAACGCTATGCGGTGGGTCTTCGCTCCGGGCAAACCGTTCACAGTGGCGATTTCGTTTCCCTCCGCCCCGCCCATATTTTAACCCACGACAATACCGGCGCGGTGATGAAAAAATTCCGGGCCATCGGCGCAAAAAAAATGGCCGATCCCCGACAACCGGTTTTCGCTCTGGACCACAATGTCCAGGACCGGTCTTCGGAAAACCTGAAAAAATATAAGGGTATTGAATCCTTTGCCCGGGACATGGGCGTGGATTTTTATCCCGCCGGTCGGGGTATCGGTCACCAGATCATGATCGAAGAAGGCTATGCCTTTCCCGGATCATTGGCGGTGGCGTCTGACAGTCACGCCAATATGTACGGTGGAATTGGCTGTCTGGGAACACCAGTGGTAAGGACGGATGCCGCAGCTGTTTGGGCAACGGGTCGGACCTGGTGGCAAATTCCCAAAGTGACGCGGGTGCATCTTACTGGTACATTATCTCCGGGAGTAACCGGAAAAGACGTGATCATTACCTTGGCGGGTCGGTTCAATAAGGATGAAGTATTGAATCACGCCTTGGAGTTTTGCGGAGAGGGGGTAAAAAATCTGTCCATTGAGGAACGCTTGACCATTGCGAATATGACCACTGAATGGGGTGCGCTGGCCGGTATATTCCCAGTGGATGAACAAACCCTTCAGTGGCTGGACGATCGGAAATCCCGATTGGGACCCAATCATCCCAGAATAAATTCACAGACGATTGAATCGCTGATATCCGGCCTTCTGCAATCGGATGAAGACGCCCTGTACTTTCAGGAGATCAGTTTGGATTTGTCCACGGTGATCCCTTCGGTCAGCGGTCCCCACAATTTAAAAACCATGACGCCGGTGAGCGCTTTTGAAAGCAACACAATTTCGATCCAAAAAGCCTATTTGGTGTCTTGTGTCAATAGTCGCGTATCTGACCTGGCAGCTGCTGCTGATGTGGTTCGGGGAAAGCAGGTTGCGCCGGGGGTGGAATTTTATGTCGCCGCCGCATCGAAAGAAGTCCAGGAAATCAGCGAACAGCGGGGAGACTGGCAGACGTTGATTGCGGCTGGCGCTCGTCCTTTGCCTCCGGGATGTGGTCCTTGCATCGGACTTGGGATGGGCTTGTTACAGGATGGCGAAGTGGGGATTTCCGCCACCAACCGCAATTTTAAAGGACGTATGGGATCACCTCAAGCGGAAGCGTATTTAGCCTCGCCGGCCGTGGTAGCAGCATCAGCCCTGGCAGGACGGATTACGGGGCCGGAACCCGTATACGGAAAGCAATTAATAGCGGATATCCAGCGGTTTGAACAACCCTCGTCTTCTGCTCAGGAGTCGACCCTGCTTCCTGGATTTCCCGAAACGTTGACTGGTGAAATTGTTTTATGTCCTGCCGATAATTTGAACACCGACGGAATTTTCCCCGGGAAATACACTTATTTGGATGATTTCACGCTGGAGCAACAAGCTCAAGTTGTGATGGAGAATTATGATCCGGACTTCGGCCAGGTGGTCAAAACGGGAGATATTCTGGCGGCGGGCTATAATTTTGGCACCGGGAGTTCCCGGGAACAGGCCGCAACCGCTTTAAAAGCGCGCGGAATTCAACTGGTATTGGCGGGATCATTTAGTCAAACGTATAAACGGAATGCTTTGAACAACGGGTTCTTGGTTTTAGAAGTTCCCCGGTTGATTGATGAATTGTTGGCCAGATTTGGTCGTTCATCACTAACGGTACGGACCGGAATTCAGGTGGAACTCAACTTCAGAACCGCAACGCTAACGGCGGAGAATCAAACCTACTCGCTTCCGGTGCTGGGACCGGCGGCGCAGGAATTAATTATCGAAGGCGGCTTAGAAAATTGGGTTAAGCAGCGCCTGACAACTGAATCGTAAATCATAGGAAAGAAATATGTCTCAATATCGAATCGCATGGTTACCGGGAGATGGTGTGGGCGTTGAAGTGATGGACTGTGCCCGATTGGTGCTGGATCAGCTTCAACTGGATGCGGAGTATTTACCCGGGGATATCGGATGGGAATTTTGGAAAACCGAGGGCGATGCCCTTCCTCAGCGGACCATTGATCTTTTAAAAACAACGGACTGCGCCTTGTTTGGCGCTATTACCTCCAAACCGAAGGAAGAGGCTGCCAAAGAATTGGCGCCTGAATTACAGGATAAGGGATTGGTCTATTTTTCTCCAATTGTGCGGCTCCGGCAATTGTTCAATCTTCATACCAATCTGAGACCGTGTAAAGCCTATCCCGGAAACCCCCTGAATTACAAGGAAGAGATTGACTTGGTCATTTTCAGGGAAAACACCGAGGGTATGTATGGAGGTGTGGAATTCCATCCCCTGCCCCAGGAAGTGTTCGATGTGCTGGCGAAGCACAATCCCAAAATGAAGAAATTCGAAACCGCCGGTCTGGAAAATATCGCACTGTCCACCCGAATCATGACTCGCCAAGGATGTGAGAATATTTTGACTCAGGCCTTTGAGTATGCGAAAAAGTATGGGCGTCCCACGGTGACGTTGGTAGACAAACCCAACGTCTTACGGGAGACGGGAGGCCTCATTCGCCGCGTAGCCCAGGAGGTGGCCCAACGCTATCCTGGCATCGAACTTTGGGAAACCAATATTGACGCCATGTGCATGTGGCTGGTGAAAAATCCGGACCAATACGATGTCATTGTGGCGGAAAACATGTTCGGCGATATATTGTCCGATCTGGCCGCTCAACTGGTAGGCGGATTGGGGTTTGCCTGTTCCGCCAATATGGGCGATAATTACGCTGTCTTTGAACCTACCCACGGTTCCGCTCCCAAATATGTGGGACAGCATAAAGTGAATCCCATCGCCATGATTCTTACCGCCAAAATGATGCTGGATTGGTTAGGGGAAACCGAGAAGGCGAACCGCCTGGAAAAAGCCGTTGCGGAAGTTATTCGTGAGGGACAGGTAGGAACCTATGATATGGGGATGAACAATACCAATCTGGAAGTGGCGGAAGCGATTGCGAAAAAACTTTAGCGGGGTTATCGCCTGAGTATCGTCACCTCTGAACAATGTTATTCATAAAGGACTAGAATGAAACCAACACTTTCACGTCAGTGGGCGCACTTCGCAGTGAATCTGCGCGCCGATCAAATTCCCAATGACGTCATGGCCACCGCCAAACGCTTTCTGTATGATTCTATCGGTTGTGCTTTTGGAAGCATGTCCACTCCGGATGTAAAAGCGCTCTTGACAATCTATCGTCATATGGGTGGCCGGGAAGAAGCCACTGTATTTGGCTTTGGCGATCAAATGCCTGCCGTCAATGTGGCCCTGATTAATTCTCTCATGATCCGTGCGCTGGATTTCAACGACATTTACTGGAAAGAAGACCCCAGTCATCCCAGCGATCTCATTCCGGCGGCCCTGGCCATCGGGGAGCGGGAAGACACGTCTATGCGGGATGTCCTGAAAGCCATTGTTTTAGCGTACGAATTTGAACAACGGCTCTGCGAGTGGGCCAAACCGGGCATCCGGGAACGGAAATGGCATCATGCCACTCTAACCCAATTTGTTTCGCCTTTGGTGGCTGGCGTTCTCCTGGGACTAAATGAAGATCAATTGGTAAACGCTATCGGAATTAATGGGAGCCACAATGGAACAATCGGCTGTCCCACGGCCGGCGTTCTCACGATGATGAAAAATACGGTCGATCCCATGGCGGTACAATCAGGGGTCTTCGCGGCCCTCATGGCCCAGCAAGGATACACAGGCACGGAAGCTGTCTTCGAAGGGAAGGAAGGGTTTATGGATGTTTTCGGGCCGGACTGGGATACGGAGGTGTTGACCGCAGGACTGGGAGATTCCTGGCGCATCCTATCCTGCTCCATGAAAGCCTTTCCCACGGAAGCGCTGACGCACACGCATATCTCAGCGACCCTTAAAGTGGTGATAGAAAATGACATTAAACCAGAGGACATTGAAGAGGTTCGGGTGACAACGATTGCCCGCGCTTGTGATATTTTATTTGATCCTCATAAATATGAACCTCAATCTCGGGAAACAGCCGATCACAGTTTGCCCTACTGTATCGCTCGGGCGATTCTGGATCGAAAAATCACCAAACAGTCCTTTGAACCGGAAAAGATTCAGGATCCACGCCTAAAATCCATTATCCATAAAATCAAAGGGGAGGCCAGTGAGGAATTTGAGGCCATGTTCCCGGAAAAACAGCCTTCTCGGGTCACGGTGCCCACCACCAACGGAAAGGAATATTCGGTTTACCTGGAATATCCTAAAGGTGATCCTCGGGAGCCCATGACCCTGGATGATTTGGAAACCAAGTTCAATTCTCTGGCGGATGATCGCTTTTCCAAGGCGGAATTGACCAGTTTGAAAGAATTAATCCTGAATTGTGAAGACCTTTCCGCTCGCGATTTCATGGAACAAATGATACAGGAGTCTTGAGGTGCCGCGTCCGGATTTTTATTTGCGGGACAGAAAACTAACGGACGACGAACACCTGATTCGTGAAACCGCCCGGGAATTTGTGGTCCAGGAATTTTTACCTCGCATTCAGGATGCCTGGCGGAACGGGACCTTCCCGAAAGATCTGATTCCCAAAATGGGCGAATTGGGTTTACTGGGTGCTTCTTTTCCGGAAGAATATGGCGGATCGGGAATTAGTGCCGTGGCCTATGGACTGATTATGGAGGAACTGGAACGAGGGGATTCGGGTCTTCGATCATTTGCCAGCGTTCAGGGTGGACTGGTGATGTATCCCATCTGGCGGTACGGGTCGGAAGAGCAAAAGGCAACCTGGCTCCCGCGGTTGGGCCGCGGCGAAGCGGTGGGATGTTTCGGCCTCACGGAACCAGGTTATGGCAGCAATCCTGGGGGGATGATAACGCGAGCCCATTGGGATGGCAAGGAATGGGTCCTGAACGGGAATAAAATGTGGATTACCAACGGCTCCATCGCCGATGTGGCTGTGGTGTGGGCCAAGGACGATGAAGGGATAATTCGGGGTTTTCTGGTGGAAACTGACCGGCCGGGATTTTCCGCGCCGGAGATCACCGGAAAAATGAGTCTCCGGGCTTCTGTCACTTCGGAGTTGGTCCTGGAATCGGTTAGAATACCGGAAGAAAATCGTCTCCCGGACGCGAAGGGGTTGGCTGCGCCGCTTTCCTGTTTAACACAAGCCCGCTATGGAATTGCCTGGGGGGCCGTGGGTGCCGCAATCGATTGCTATGAAACAGCGTTGGACTACGCCCTGAATCGAAAACAATTTTCCCGGAAGATTGCTGGTTATCAGTTAACGCAGACCAAATTAGCTGACATGCTTACGGAGATCACTAAAGCCCAACTTCTTTGCCTTCACCTGGGTTGGCTCAAAGATGAAGGGACAATGGATTTCACACAGGTTTCCATGGCCAAACGAAATAATGTGCAAATGGCGCGAGACGTGGCCCGGTCATCGCGTGAAATTTTGGGAGCCAATGGCATCGTCGATGATTTTTCTATTATGAGACATATGGCCAACATGGAATCAGTGGTTACCTATGAAGGAACCCACGAAATGCATGGCCTGATTTTGGGGGAGAAAATAACCGGATTGAAAGCCTTCGACTAAAATCCGGCGTTAGATCAATCCCAACGAGAAAGGTGGTCTCTATGGTAGAACCTTCTGTTAATCTTTGGGCCGTTTTAGTATCGGCGATCCTATTTTTTGCGTTTGGAGCGCTTTGGTATTCACCGGTATTGTTCGGAAAAGCCTGGACCCGAGCGATGGGCTGGAAGCGAGATGAACTCGAATCAAAAAAAGAGGGATTCAATATGCCCTTGGCTTTTGGAATGATGTTCGTAGCGGGTTTGGTCATGGCGTTTGTTACAGCCCATATCATTACTTTTATGGGTGTTGTATTCCCGGATTTGACACCCTTGCAAACGGGATTAACTACGGTTAGTTGGCTTTGGCTGGGGTATATTGCAACCTATGTGATCTCACAGGTGGCTTACGAAAAAAAATCCTGGTCATATTATTTTATTAACACCGGTTACTGGCTGGGAGGGCTGATCATCACCGGGGTTGTCGTGGGATTATGGCATTAATCAAATAAACTAAAGGCTGGGGGTATGGGTATTTTTAGTCGGTTTACCGATGCACTTATTGGGGATATGGACCCGGATCATCGCCGATATCGTGTCCGCATAGGGATTATCCAGGGTTGGTTATCAGTTATTATCAATGGCTTGTTATTTGTTATAAAACTTGTCATTGGTCTTTTGACTCAGTCCATTGCCATTATGGCCGACGCGTTCCATACCCTTTCAGACGTGGTATCTTCAGCCGTCGTGATTTGGGGGTTCAAAGCGTCAGAAAAACCGGCTGACCGGGAACATCCCTATGGCCACGGTCGCACAGAATATATCGCCACCTTGATTATTGCCATTCTCCTGGTAGTTGCCGGAATTGAATTTATAAAGTCCTCCTTCGGCCGAATACAGAATCCCACGCCTGTGGACCCAGGCTGGTGGATGATTGTGGTGGTGGCGTTGACCATCGTGATCAAAGAAGTCACTGCTCGTTATGCCGAATTTTTATCGGCCAAAATTTCGTCCGGTACCCTCAAGGCCGATGCCTGGCATCACCGAACCGATGCAATTTCATCTTTTCTGGTGGTAATTGCCATGGTGGCCGGCAAGTATGGTTATTACCGTGTAGACGGGTGGGCCGGTATGGGCGTTGCTTTATTTATTATTTGGACCGGATTTGAAATTGCGCGGGACGCGGTAGATGATCTCATCGGGAAGCCGCCGTCGTTGGGAGAAATTGAATCCATACGGGAGGTCGCCGAAGCGGTCGAAGGTGTCCTCGGCGCTCACGATATTTCCATCCATAGTTATGGCGCGGATCGGTATGCGTCCTTGCATATTGAAATCGATGCCAACGAACCGCCTATGCGTGCCCATGACATTGCAGAAGAAGTGGAGATAAAACTCACGGATTATTTGGGTGTTGCGCCTACCGTGCATGTAGATCCCATCGTGCCTACCAGCCCCAAGATTCAAAAAGTACAATCCTTTTTAGACGGAAGGTGGGGAGCTGATGGCCGCGTCAGCAATTTTCATGATATTCGGATTGTGGACCATAAGCATAACCATGTTATCCTCTTTGGTTTGACGGTGACCCCAGGGTTGACTCAGAAGGAAATCGTAAAATGCATTCAGGATATTGAAGCGTCCATGAAATCTGAGTTCCCAGGGTATGACCTGGATATAAAAGTATCTTCATTGCACGAGTATTGATCATGGATGTCCGTCGTTTCCGCGAAGATTTTCCCCATTTGAAGTTCGAAGGGATTTATTTCGACCATGCCGCCGTTTCACCGCTGAATCGCCGATCAAGGCAACAGGTCGATACCTTTCTGAATCAGGCCCAGGGAGAAAAGATCAATAATTATTTGGATACCATGGAACGGGCGGCTGCGGTTCGGGAAAAAATCGGCCAATTGATTTCGGCGCCTTCCGAACGCATTGCTCTGGTACGAAACACAACAGATGGACTGATACTACTGGCCCGGGGGTTAAAGTGGTCTTCTGGCGATCGAATAATCCTTCACCGCCGTGAATTTCCATCCAATGTTTATCCGTGGTGGGACCTTCAACCTTACGGAGTGGAGATCGATTTTATCGATATGCCGGATGGTCGGGTTACTCCCGCAGATTTGGACTCTGTTGTCACCCCGAAGACGCGGCTTTTGGCCATAAGTTGGGTCCAGTATTTTAACGGATACCGAAATTCAATTGCCGATCTGGTTACCTGGTGCCATAAGCGGGGAATTTTAGTGGCGGTGGATGCCATGCAGGGTTTAGGGCATTTAAAAATGGATGTGGAGGCCATGGGCTTTGATTTCATGGCCACCGGAACGGCCAAGTGGCTTTTAGGACCCCAGGGACTGGGATTCATCTATGTGACTGAAGAATTGCAGGAGCGCCTTCACCCACCGCACCTGGGCTGGCAAAGCCGGGAAACGATTTGGGATTTTCATCAGTATGACCAACCACTGAAAGCCAATGCCAACCGCTATGAATTTGCCACACCATTCAGCCTAGGAATCTGGTGGTTCTCCGGTTCACTGGATCTTTTATTAGACGCAGGACCAGAGGCGATCGAGAAACGGGTGTTGGCTTTAGCGGACCGATTGGCAGCGGGGCTTGCGCGATTAGGGTTGACAATCATTTCCAAACGTGACTCTCCTTCGGAAAAATCCGGAATCGTTACGGTTTCGTTGCCTGACAAGGACCAAAATCAGGACCTTTTTGACAATTTGGTCGCCCAAGGATTCAGGTTATCCATTCGTAATAATTTGCTCAGGATCTCTCCCCATTTTTACAACCTTGAATCAGAAGTAGATCAGTTTATTGACGCCATTCACCAGTTTATAAACACACACGTCTGATTGATTGAAAATGAATCAACGCTCATTAGTAACCGTGGGAAATACACCCTTAGTGGAAGTGGGAGGGATTTACGCCAAATTGGAGTGTGTGAATCCCTGCGGCAGTATTAAGGATCGGATTGCCCGCTATATTTTAAGGGAGAGTGAACGTCAGGGATTGTTAAAACCGGGAATGACCATTATTGAAGCCACCAGTGGAAATACGGGTATTGCCCTGAGTTATTTTGCCCGCGAGATGGGATATCCGATCACCGTCATAATGCCCGAAAATATGACAGAAGAACGGAAGCAAACCATCCGGGAATTGGGCGCGAACCTGATTCTCTGTTCATCAGAAGGGAGTTTTGCGGAAGCCGCGGCAATCCGCGATGAAATGGCCCAGGACGAATCGTATTTCAATCCGGATCAATTTTCGAATCCCTTGAATGTGGAATGCCATCAGAACACCACCGGAAAAGAAATATTAAATCAGCTGGGACAGGCCGGTATAACGCCAGATGCCTTTGTGGCCGGAGTGGGTACTGGCGGCACTTTAATGGGGGTGGGTAAAGCACTCCGGGAGAAAAATTCCCATGTATTTCTGTGCGCCGTGGAACCGAAGGAATCGCCGGTCATGAGCGGTGGTGAGAAAGGTTCTCACAGTATCCCTGGAATTGGAGATGGCTTTATTCCCGCTATTGTTTCTAATGGGCAGGGAGGGGTAACATCCTTTATAAATGATGTCATTTGTATTGACAGCGATTCTGCCCGTGATGCGTCTCTGGAATTGCAGGAATCGTATGGACTTTGCGTTGGAATTTCTTCCGGCGCCAATTTTTTAGCCGCCAAACAACTTCAGGAGCAGTTTCACGCGGTGGTGACCGTATTTCCCGATGGGTATTCCCGGTATCAAAGTCATGGATTGCAGCATTGCGAATCCGACACCTGCCGATTTGAACGCGATCGAATCAATGTATTAGATTAATAGCGGTTCTGTTCCGGCGGAGTCTTCCAAAATGGTGAGCGTGCCGGTAGAAACCACAGTTTCGCCCCTGTCCGTGAGTATCCGTGCTTGCCCCCGGGAATTCACACCCAGAAATTTCCCCTTGATGCTGGAAGGAGTTGCTTCAATTTCAACCAGGGATTGAAGGTGGTCACAGGCTTCCATCCATCTGGTTATTAGCGATTCCGTCTTGCCCTCACGCAACATATCCAGATCCGCTTCAATCTGATTCAAAAGGGACGCCAATAGAGATTCACGTGGTTGGGTTTTTTCTGTTATAAGCGCCAGGGAGGTGACAACCGGCCGCAGGGATTCAGGAAAGTCAGTGATATTCTCATTCACGTTCAGGCCGATCCCCACGACGGTGAATTGACATTGAGCTCCCTCCCAGCGACTTTCACAAAGAACGCCACCTACCTTACGTCCGGATATCCGAAGGTCGTTGGGCCATTTTAAACGGATATCGGCTTGTACGGATTGGAGAGCTGTTACGATGCTGACGCCTATGACCAGCGATAGGAGTGATACGTGGCGGGAACTCAGATCACGAACAATGAAACTGAACGTCAGCCCTTGGCCTGGGAAATCCACCCAGCGGGAACCGCTTCGTCCACGTCCGGCGGTCTGATGATCGGCCAAGACTAGGGTCCCAGATGGAGCTCCACTTTGAGCAAGAAGGAGCGTCACATCATTGGTGGATGTGCAGGAATCAAGATGAGTAAACGACCGACCAATTTCCCGGGTCTGGAGCCGCGAATCGAATGCATTGCGGTCGAACACGAGGACTTGAATTAAAGGGGCGTAAGCTTAGCCTGGAAGCGGAATACAGTTCGTTCGGACTTTGAGCTCCATGCCTGGCTTCAGGATGCCTTCGGTTTGATCCAGTAATTCTTCGTTATCCCAAAACAAAACAATCCAAGCCCGCTCGTCCTTAAACAGGCGACCAGCGATTGTCCAGAGATTGTCTCCCGATTTCACCGTGTAATGATCATATTCCGGTTCGCAATTTTGGACATCTTCGCTGGGCTTCAATAAATCCAGGGTATGGTAGGGGAAAATAAGGTTGGGATTATCACCAATATTATCCCGATTCCAGTTATAAATCTTTCGCCACATTTGCCAATCGCCATATTCGTGTTTCGCGATTTTGATCAGGAAGTCCCCAGGGGCGATCATATACAATTGCCATGAACTATCGGGGACGGTCTGAACCTCCTGAGGCTGTTCCGGCAAATCGGCCACCAGTGTGGGTTCGTTTCC
>CAZHTM010000021.1:0-21266 GCA_964535735.1 uncultured bacterium | reverse complement strand
TCTGAACCTCCTGAGGCTGTTCCGGCAAATCGGCCACCAGTGTGGGTTCGTTTCCAGAGACTACGACTGCTGTTTCGGCTTCTGTATCTGAATCGACTGGTTCTCCAGCGGGAATCGGAATACTCATGGTTGGTTCATCTTTTATCACCGGCGCCGCTTGACTTCCCGTGTCAGCGTCAGGAGATGCGGATTTCCCAGGCACAGTTGTGACGTCCTCTGTATCAAGGGCTTGAACCGGCTTAGTCGCCGTTTCGGACGATTCGAGATTAGGTACGGAATTGTCCGTTTCCAGATCCAGGCGTTGTGAAGATATTTCGCTCTTGACTTCAGCGGGTTGATCCGGTGAAACGGGTGGCGCCGTCTGTTTTCCACAACTTGCTAATAAGATGAAGGAAAGGAACAGAAATAATTTGGGTCTGATGGTCATAAACGCTCCAAAAGTCTCAATTGCTGGTTCTTTATTTACGAAGAAAACGGTGATTTAATAACGGAAATCGGAGAGAAAAGTTCGTTAGTTTTTTAACAATCAACCAAGGTTAATTCGGCTGATATTCTCCGAAAACTTGACGAAAGACGTTTGATATTTCCCCCAAAGTGCAGCGCTGCTCAAGCGCTTGAATGATACCGGGTAGTACGTTTTGATCAGATTGAGCTAGAGATTTCAGATCATTCAAGGCCTTCTGCACCGCGCGGTCATTCCGATTGGCCTTATACGTTCGGGTTCGATCTTGTTGCCGCTTTACCAGGTCCTGGTCAATAGTGAGCAATTCTGGGGAAGCGGTGTCCTCTTCCTGGAATCGATTCACACCCACGATGATGGTTTTACCAGCATCCACACCTTTTTGATACTGATAAGCGCTCCGGGCAATTTCATCCTGAATCCAGCCCTCCTCAATAGCTTTCACGGCGCCGCCACGCTGATCAATTTCATCAATTATGGACCGGGCTTCGGTTTCCAAATCATCGGTTAATTTTTCCACCACGTAACTGCCACCGAAGGGATCCGGATAGTTCGGAATTCCCGATTCATGAGCGATGATTTGTTGGGTCCGTAGAGCCAAACGCGCTGATTCATCGGTGGGTAGCGCCAAAGCCTCATCTCGGCTGCAGGTATGGAGCGATTGTGTTCCTCCCAGGACAGCGGAAAGGGCTTGGATAGTCGTTCTCACAACATTGTTATCAATTTGTTGCGCCGTGAGGGTGGACCCTCCTGTCTGAACATGGAACCGGCACTGCAGCGCTTTTTCATCGGTAATGCCGAACCGTTCTTTCATTAAGGTGGCCCACAGACGTCGAGCCGCGCGGAATTTGGCTATTTCAGTTAAAAATCCGTTATGGGCATTGAAGAAAAAGGAAAGTCGACGGCCGAATATATTTCCGTCTAATCCTCGGGAAATCGCCGCTTCTACATAGGCGATGCCATTGGCGAGAGTAAAGGCCAATTCCTGTGCTGCCGTACTCCCCGCTTCTCGAATGTGGTAACCGGAAATGGAAATAGTGTTCCATCGGGGTACTTCCCGGGCGCAAAAATCAAAAACATCGGTGACCAAGCGCATGGAAGGCGTCGGGGGAAAGATATAGGTTCCCCGGGCAATATATTCTTTTAGAATATCATTTTGGACTGTGCCCCGAAGTTGATCTCGGGATACGCCCTGTTCTTCCGCCACCACAATGTACATGGATAACAGGATGGCAGCAGTGGCGTTGATGGTCATAGAGGTTGAAATGGACTCCAATGGAATATCTTTAAATAAACGGCGCATGTCATCCAACGTGGAAATGGGTACCCCTACCCGGCCCACTTCTCCTTCCGCCAGCTGGTGATCTGAATCATAACCGATCTGGGTGGGGAGATCGAAAGCGACGCTTAAGCCAGTGACTCCCTGTTCTAACAGATATCGATAACGCTGATTAGATGCTTCGGCACTGGTAAAGCCCGCATATTGACGCATGGTCCAGAGCCGTTTTCGGTACATATCGGGGTAAATTCCCCGGGTGAAAGGGAAGCGTCCCGGTTGTTCAGAAGTCATTAAAAGCCGCGCTCCTGTTTCAGAGTTTGATAAGCCGCGTTTACGGCTTTAAATTTTTCTTCGGCGAGAATCCGAAGGTCTTCTCCTAAATGAGCCACTTTATCCGGGTGGTATTTAGTGGCCATTTTCCGATAGGCCTTTTTGATGTCATCGTTGGATGCATTAGGATCGATTTCTAAAATCCGATAGGCGCCATCGGTATCACCCACGAACATCGCTTTGATGGACTGAAAATCCGGTTCACTCACGCGGAGATAACGAGCGATTTCCTCAATCATATCCACTTCTGCACGATGAATCTTTCCGTCCGCCTGCGCCAAGCCGAATAATAAATGAACCAATTCAAGCCGACTGGGATGGTCCATTGCCCGTTGAATTTGGCGGCACACATCCCGGAGGTTATATTCCTGATTCAGGATATCTTTGAAAAGGATCATGAAATTGCGCACGTCCTGAGCGCTGAATTGTTTACGCAAAAATTCTTTTACGTAATCCAGCTCGGATTTGAGCAATTTTTCATCAGCTTTCATGACTGCGGCGAACAGGACCAGAAGAGAGACCATAAAATCGCCGGGACGAGTTTGGGGATAGGCGTCTCCGCCATGGATGGTTCCATAACCGGACCGGTGATAACTTCCCGATTCACCAGTCATGGTAGCCAGTGTGTAGCCGATGATCGCCCCAATCGGGCCGCCCAGAGCCCAACCGATGCCACCCCATAGTAATTGTTTGCCTATACTCATTTGGGAACTAAAAAATGTGATAAATGACTCAGAAAACAGGGAAAACTACGCAGGTTCTCATTTGTGAAAAAGGTATATTCGGCCATGACTCATCCACTAAAAACGCGGATTGCAACCTGGTGGCTCCTGCGTCGAACGCCGGAGTTAAACCCACAAGTTTTAGGCTCCCAGGGCCGGACTCCTCAAACATGGTTGGTTCTTCTTCCCGGAGATAAAGGCGTGGCGCGGGTCGCCCGGCATTTTATCCGCCAATCCGGTTGGAGTGAGCGTCCCCATGTCCATTTTATTTCCAACCCAGAAGGCGTTGAACATTATTCATTTTTGGCATCCCGTCTTTCCACGTGGAAGGAGGCCGATTTGAATTGGTGGGGAGTTCTGCCCAAAGAGGTAGTTCAAGAGCTGGTTCCAGAAAATGTGGAAGCCATTATTAATTTAGATCCACATTCGCCACCGGAATGGATGTACCTGGTCCACCACCATTCCGCCTGGCTAAAAATCGGATTTGATTTCCCTGGTGCGCGCCATTTATACAATGTTGTGTTATCCACAAGAAATAGATCGTTTGTGGAACGTGGATATCATACTATTAACCAATTATTGAAATCCTCCATGGCCTGAACATTGGATTCAGTGGGATCAGATTTAACTGCGCTCACAAGAATTAAAAAAAATCTTCAACCTCCACGTGAACAAAATATTGACGCTACTCAAGTCCCCGCTTATATTACCGCCCGATTTTAGAGGAAAAAATTTATGTTAGAAGGCATTATTTGTCCTGTCTGTGGCGCCACCCTGAAGGAAGAAGACCTGAGGGAGTCGCTGGTTTGCGTCCATTGCAAAACAGATTTACATAACCGAAATTATTTGGATTTTCTCGAATACCTGATGACCAATGGTATCGTGGAAAATCTTGATTTTTTTGATACCGACGTTTACCAAGAGGATATTGAGCGGTTAGACCCAGAAGATGAAGAAGAAGTGGATCCTTCGGAGTACGAAAAGAAAAAAGATAATTTCAGTTTGTATGAGAATGAAATGGTGGCCAATACAACTGAAGAAGACACAATGGATTATGAAGAATTTGAAGGGCTGGATGAAGACTGGGAAGAGTTTAACCGCCGCGAGTACGATTCATTTTAACATTGGGGGTTCCCATGAGTGAAAAAAAGGGGGCGTCTCAGCGCCCTCAGCAAATCAATATTGAATTACCAGAAGATGTAGCCTCCGGGGAATATGCCAATTTTGTTGTCGTGACCCATTCCCAGGCGGAGTTTATTTTAGATTTTACCCGAATACTACCAGGTCTACCCAAAGCAAAAGTTCATAGTCGTGTGATTATGGCTCCGGCCCACGCGAAAGCGTTTTTAGGCGCGTTAAACGATAATATTCGCAAATATGAAGCTCGCCATGGACAGATTCAAATGCCGGATCAGGGAATGGGCAGCATTCAAATTAAGCCACCAAAGGACGTACTTCCCAATTAAGCATCAGGCGGCGGTGAATCGGCGTACCAGACCCAGGTTCGTCCTCGTTTCAGCTCCCGCATTTTAACCACGACCCAAAGCGTAAGCACGGCCCAAGCCAGGGCATATCCAAATAAACCACCAAAGAAAACATCCCCTGGATAATGAACGCCGACATACACGCGACTAAAGCTCACCAGCGTTGCCAGGAAGTAAAACCAGTGGCGATATGTTCGGTAGAAATAGGACAGAATGGTTGCGATGGCAAAAGAATTAGCCGCATGGTTGGATACGAATCCGTAGCGGCCTCCTTTTCCAACCAGAAGTCGTACCATATCTCCCAGAGCGTGGGAAGGGCGTAAACGTCCCACAAGGGGTTTAATGATCTGAGCAGCGATCGAATCTGCTAAGGACACAGTAAGAATTAACAAGACCACCGCAATCTGTCCCCGGCGACCACCTCGGATGAGTAAAAACAGGCATCCCACTAGAAGGGGCAATCCTAAGGTAGGGGGATAGGTCACCACCGGCATTATCCAATCAAAGATTGGATTCGCCAGCGATGTATTTATAAATTGGAATAGGCGCTGGTCCCAGGAAAGAAAATTTGCAAACATTTAGAGGAATGCCATGAGTAATCTGGAAGAACTTATTTCCATTTTATGCTGTCCGGAAACAAAAGAATCATTAGCGTTAGCAGATGAAGCTCTGATTGAAAGTATTAATTCAGGGATTAAAACCGGTCAGGTAAAGCAAAGAAATGGAGATATTGTAACTGAACCCATTGATGCCGGGTTGATCCGGGCGGATGGAAAATATCTTTATGCTGTTCGACAGGACATTCCCATTATGTTAGTGGAGGAAGCCATTGATTTAAGTACGGTGTAAAAAATAAATTTTTGTCTTTTAATACGTAGATGAAAGTTCTTAACTTTTCTGCTAATTTATTAGACATCGGTGGCCAAATATATCGCATGAAAAAAATCTTGCCATCTGAATTTTGACATCATAAGTTAGAAAAAATTTCAAGCAGGGATTGATCGAGTAAACTGGTAGTTTCCCCCGCTCCCAGATGCCGTATTCCCTGCTTGTTTTTTTTATATAGCTCTTAATTTATTTCCTCCGCTCAATCCAGCGTTTAATCGACCAGAGTAGGATTATGGAGCCAAATATAAACAGAACATTGGCTAAGACTATCTTGGTGAACGTTGTCATTTATTTGTCATTCGCTCTATCAAGGATTGAAGACCGGTTTATCAGGATTTTTAAGAATTCCATGGAAAAATCAATGTAAATTTACGTTAGTTGTTGGTATTATCCCCGACAGATATCCTTCTTTGTGCTCTTGAGAGTTCTGAGATGGATGAAGTGAATAATGGTCGATGCAAAATCATAGTATAAAACCTGGAGAATCAAAATGAAAATTGGTGTATTGGTTAAACAGGTTCCGGGCAGTGAAGCTTCCCTTCGGATCCAGCCGGATCAACGTTGGATCGATGAAAGCACTCTGGAATTTGAAATGAACGAAAGCGATAGCTACGCTCTGGAGGAAGCCTTACAGATATGCGAACATGCAGGGGAAGGTGAAGTGGTGGCGATTAGCATGGGACCCGCGACTCGGACGACCAAAGTTCTACGCGAGGCCTTAGCCAAGGGAGCTAACCGGGCCATTCATATCGTTGAAGAACCTCCTTATGAAATCGATCCCCTACTGGTGGGACATATCATTAAAAATGCTGTGGCTGATGAAAACTTTGATTTATTGTTTTCTGGATTGCAATCCAACGATTTAAGTCAGGGACAGACTGGATTGCTGGTGGGAGAAATGCTCGGTATGAATACAGCTACTTTGGTGATAGCCACCGAGATACAAGGTTCCTCCATTCGAGTAAAAAGAGAATGGGAGGGGCAGTGGTTTCAATGGGTGACAGTGCCCATGCCAGCAGTTCTGACGATTCAATCCGGGATTAACCAGCCTCGTTATCCCTCATTAAAAGGGATTATGGGCGCTAAAAAGAAAGAAATCAAAATCATACCTAAAGAAGAATTGCTTCCTGACCAATCCCGGTTACAGACCTTTGATTCAATTTATATCCAGAAGAAAGATAAACGGACAGAAATGATTGAAGGCGAACCGGCAGTGATTGTTAACCGGCTGGTTGAGGTGTTTAAAAATGAAATCAAAGTTTTATAGGTGAAGCATGGATATTTTGGTCTTTCTTGAAGAACATCAGGGAAAAATTCATCGCATGAGTCGGGAAGCCATTGTTGCGGCCCAGGAATTTGCCCAATCTCATCAATATTCCGTTTCTGCTTTGATCCTTGGAGATCCGAGTAAGCATCTATTTGACGAAGCGGCTGAATTCGGTGTGGATGAGTGCATTACGGTTGACCATCCCTTGTTGGCGACTTATTCAGCCGATGGTTTTACCGCGGCGCTTACTCAGATTATTTCAGCAGAAAAACCGTCCTATATATTTATGGGACATAGTTATATGGTTCGCGATTTTGTTCCTCGGGTCAGCGCTCGGTTACATTGTCCTTTTATTGTCGATGTCATTGGCATTGTTGATCGGGATGGTGGTGTCGCGTTCACGAAACAAGTATTTAACGCCAAAATGGTTACCGATGTACAACCCATGACGTCCGGACCAGTGATTGTGAGTTTTCAGGCTGCCGCCTATTCCGCTGAAAAGCTGAAGGCCGGTTCTCCATCGCACCGGGAGGTCACCGTAAACTTAGCGGAAACCGACATTCGCGTAACCTCGGAAGCGCCATTCCAGGAGGAAACAGGAGGCGTGGATTTAACTGCTGCTGATTTGATTGTTTCCATTGGTCGCGGTATTGGTAAACAGGAAAATATTCCAGTTGCAGAGGCTTTGGCTCAAAGAATGGGAGCCGAGTTAGCCAGTTCCCGGCCGCTGGTGGATGCGGGCTGGATGCCGCCTCAACGCCAAGTGGGAAGTTCCGGTCAAAGTGTTTCTCCTAAATTGTATTTTGCTCTAGGGATCTCCGGAGCCATCCAGCATGTTATTGGCATGAAAAGTTCCAAACATGTGGTGGCGATTAATAAAGATCCCGATGCCCCCATTTTTGAGATCGCCGATTATGGCGTGGTGGGCGATATAATGGAAATAATGCCCCTTTTGACCGAGGCGCTTCCCTGAACTATTGCCGGTGAATGGTCCACGCCATTCCCGGATTCGTAGACATTAACTAAGGGGTCACTGCCATGCTGACAGGTTGGGAAAAACTTGCATTCCTTTGTTTGGTCCTCCTTTCTTTGGGTGGATCATATTTCACGTTCCGCCAGATGTTTCGGATCTTCGGGAAGGGTGTTCAGCCCTTGGACTGGAAACGGATTTGGACCGATCCCTGGAAAGGACTCGCCGTATTTTTTTCCCAGCGAACCCTTTTTAAATCACGACCGATTGTAGGGTTCATCCACGCCCTGGTAGCCTGGGGATTTACGCTCTATATGGCCGTGAATGTAGTGGATGTGTTGGCGGGGCTGATTCCGGATTTCACCTTTTTACCCCATCATTGGTTGGGAAATGTATACCGCGCCTTTGTTGATCTGTTCAGCGTTCTGGTTCTTCTGGGTGTGGCCTTTTTCCTCATCCGCCGATTTGTGACCGGCGATACACGGCTTATCACAGAAAATCGGGTGTTAATGGAAAATGCCACCCGGGACGGGATTCGCCGTGATTCGTTGATTGTGGGGTTGTTTATCTTTTTCCATGTGGGATTTCGCCTGGTGGGCGCCAGTTTTGCGGTGGCGGCAGCGGGACCGGATTGGACCCAGCCAGCCGCTACCCTGTTGGGTAAGGTCTGGGGTGGTTTTACACCGGACATGCTCGAATTGGGAGAACACATTGGCTGGTGGGGTGCACTGGGACTCATTCTGGCTTTTTTACCGTATTTCCCCTATTCCAAACACGCTCACCTGTTTATGGGACCTCTGAATTTTATGGTATCTCCCTCAAGACAATCGCCGGCAACTCTGCCTGCATTGGATTTTGAGGATGAAAGCGTGGAACAGTTCGGGGCCGCAACGGTGGACCATCTTACGCAAAAACAACTCTTGGACCCCTATGCCTGTATTATGTGTAATCGGTGTCAGGACAATTGTCCCGCCTATGTGACCGGTAAACAACTATCGCCTTCGGCTATTGAAATCAATAAACGGTATTTTCTGAAAAAGAATGGTTCCTCCTGGTTGAGTTCTGAAAAACCGCCGGAGGAACGACTCACCACGTGGATGCTTTCCGAAGAGGCCGCCTGGTCCTGTACCACGTGTGGATTGTGTGTGGAACTCTGTCCTGTAGGCAATGAACCTTTGGTGGATATACTGAACGTCCGTCAGGACTTGGTGATGATGGAAAGCAATTTCCCCAAAGACGCCATGGAAACCTTCAATAAATTAGAGACCTATGGCAATCCTTGGGGATTGAGTTCCCAGGACCGGGAAAAATGGATGGAAGGATTGGATGTTCCCTTGATGCGGGAAAAGAAATCGGCCCAATACCTGTATTGGGTAGGGTGTGCCGGAGCTTATGACGCGCGGGGCCGTGACATCACCCGGTCCATGGTTCGAATTCTGAATGCGGCTGGTGTAGACTACGCCGTCTTAGGCAATGAAGAAACCTGCACCGGCGATTCCGCCCGCAGGATTGGAAATGAGTACCTGTTCCAAATGATGGCAACTCAAAATCAGGAAACCTTCTCCAAGTATTCCTTTCAAACCATTATCACCCAATGTCCCCATTGCCTGACGACGCTGAAAAACGATTATGCGGAATTGGGCATGTCGTTGGATGTGGTTCATCACAGTCAATTTATTGATCGCCTGATTCAGGAAAATAAACTTTCAATCGAATCCGCTGATCTGGAGGCGGTCACCTTCCATGATCCGTGCTACCTGGGACGCCATAATGGCGAATATGAAGCTCCCCGATCCGTACTGAATTCAGTATTATCTCCCAATGAGAATCTCAAAGAAATGACCCGTAGTCGGAATCAAAGTTTCTGTTGCGGAGCAGGGGGTGGAAATATGTGGTATGAGATCGATCGCGGTGAACGGATCAATATCGCCCGGTTCAACGAAGCGGCGGAAACCGAGGCCCAAACGGTGGCCACAGCGTGTAATTTTTGCCTTTTAATGATGGAAGATGCCATGAAAGTCACCAACCGGGAAGAATCCATGCGCGTGCGGGATATTGCTGAATTGGTGGCTGAACGCCTTCCTAATTGAATCCCATTTCCCAGCGTTGACCTCCCTCTCGTTATTTACCTCCCGGGCTCGACCAGAGGAGGGTGTGGTCTATACGCCTGATGCCATTGCCCGAGAGATGGTGATCACCCTCTTAACGACCTGGCTGTCAGGGCGCAGCGGTTTGGATCAGGTCACTATTCGTCGATCCCTGACGCAAGGTAAACCGTCCATTTTGGCGGATGACTTAGTGCCTTTCCTCATGACTGCGACGGTTTGTGACCCCGCCGTAGGGTCCGGAGTCTTTCTTTCCGCTCTGGAGACGGTGGTGATGTCAGCCTTTCCTGCGAAATGGCGTTCCCGGCTTACTAATTGGCTTCGTACACAGGCTCAGGGGTGGGACATTGATTCTGAGGTTGCTGCTCAAACCCAACGTCGTTTTTTTCAGGGACCTCAAATTCATCACGGTGATTTTTTATTGGATTTCCCTTATGCTCCCGTGGACCTCTTCATTGCCAACCCTCCGTATGTGCGGCAGGAACGGTTGGATCGGGACTATAAACGGCGATTAGAAGATGCTATGCAAAAGATCTGCCCGAATATTTCCGTGTCATCCCGATCTGATTATTACCTGTATTTTCTGGTAGCCATGGCTTGCCGTCTTAAACCAAATGGCGTCTTAACGGCCATTGTACCCAATGGATGGTTGGATAACGATTTTGGGTCAGTATTCCGGCATTTGCTGGAAACTCGTTTCACATTGGAGCAGATTGAATCCTTAAATAACCGTCGCCATTTTGATGCGGAAGTAAATACAGTAATTGTTACCCTTATGAATCGTCCACCCCGCAAAGGACACCCAATTCAGGTAGCAACGGATGAAGGAAAACGACGCATTTCCTTGGCCACCGTGTCTCATCTTCACCTGGGGTGGAATGGAAGTCTGTTCCGCGCACCCAATTGGTTGCTAAACGTTCTATCTGATCGTGAGCAGGTGGTCCCTCTTGAGGAATTGGCGGAGATCAAGGCGGGAATCATTACAGGAAATAACCGAAAATTCTATACCCGGAACCGAAGAACACCATCAGCAGTTCCGGTAATAAAATCTCCACGAGAAGTCACCAGGTTCACTGTCCGCCAGAACGATTGCATTTGGTGGTTGCCCACGGAGAACGTGCCCTATCAAATTCGAACCGCTCCGGTACTCTGGCCTGATCTCCGGGGTCGAAGACATTTTGTGGTTTATAACCCGGAGCAACTGGCCTTTGAGCATACCTTTTACGGATTGACTCCCCGCGCTGGTTTCGCGAAAGAACTGGTTTTGGTATTAAACTCCGTTTTTGTGAACCTGGTAGTGGAAATCTATGGCCGGACCGGATTGGGCGGGGGCGCATTGAGAATGGTGAAACGGGATCTGGTACATCTTCCGGTACCGGATCCACGACGCCTGGATTGGCCCCCAAGCTATTTTCAATTGCTGGAGGCTCAAATTCCAGAAAGCTCTTCCATTGATAAACTGAAAACGGAGATAGACCGTTTTATTCTAACTCAACTGGGACTGGAGAATCGTTGGGATGAGATTCAGAATCTCTTAAATTTTTTCATCGAACAGAGACAGAGGCGAGCAAGACATCACTAATATGGCTGATCATTTCTATTATCCTTTTGAAAAAGACGGGCGGTTGAATTCTGACCGATCCTCCTACCAAAATCTGACAGAATACGAAAAGTATCAACTTTCCTTTCATCCGGAGCGACCAAAATACCTGGATTTTCTTTCTCTCTTTGATTCAGTCTCGGAATGTTTGGCATCAGACGAATTCGGGGCTTGTCTGATCCAAACGCACCGGGCGGTTTTGGATGCGGACGGACTCAACTTACCGGTGATGCTCATCGGTCAGCAAACGGGTCCCACCTCCAATTACAGTGAATTGATCCAATCCATGGCCGACCCGGAGATTGTACGTAAATGGAATCATGGCATGCCCACGCCAGCCTCCTATCAGCGAGCCAGCCAGGCCATTCGTTTGGCGTCGGAAGAAGGGCGGCAGATTATTGTATTTGTGGATACGCCGGGAGCCGACCCCACGGAAGCCTCCGAAGCCGGCGGTATCGCCTGGCGAATCGGGGAAACGATCCAGGCTCTGGTAGAGGCGAAGGTGCCCACACTGGCTGTGATTCTGAACCGGGCCTGTAGTGGTGGAGCCATCGCGCTCACCGGATGTGATCGGGTTCTGGCGTTGGAGTATTCTACCTATCTGGTCATTACTCCAGAGGCCTGTTCCTCCATCCTGTTTCATACCCGCTCTCGGGCCGATGAGGCGGCGGCAGTGTCCCGCATTACCTCCCGGGAAGGACTGGAATACGGTATTGTAGACGCATTGATACCGGAAGGCAAAGGTCCTGCCCACCGGAATCCGGAGGAAACCCGAACAAATGTTTTAAAGGCTTTAATTCAACATTGTTCTGAATTGAACCAGTTGAATCCCGCTTCCCTGTGGGAGCAACGCATCACCCGTTGGAAAAACATGGGACATTGGGAGGAGACAAAAGAGCATGACGTTTGGGAAATTCAACGACCGGTTTCCCGATTGCCCAAACCCAACAAAGAAGGATTTATTAAACGCCATTCCGATTGCCGCGATTCTTTCGGAAGACGTATTTACGATCCAGTAGATTTTATCGGTCTCCGCCGCAATAATTACGTGTGTAGCGTATGTGGATACCGGTATGTGCGGCCGTCAATCTGGGATTATATGGATTTGATTCTGGATCCCCGGTCATTTAAGGAGCATAAATTTACGCGCCGGATTGTGGATAAGGATATTTTGAATTTTCCTGGATATGCCACCAAGTTGGAGGAAACACGTAAAACCACGGGGTTAATGTCCGCCATGATTACCGGAAACGCCCGTATTGAAGGACATCCGGTAGTGTTTTGCGGTGTGGATTTTGGCTTTCTTGGAGGTTCGTTTTGTATGTCCACCGGTGAGAAAATCTGGCGAGCCTCCGAAGTGG
Source organism: uncultured bacterium (assembly GCA_964535735.1). Classification (GTDB taxonomy): domain Bacteria; phylum Fidelibacterota; class Marinisomatia; order Marinisomatales; family J089; genus J089. Next base: position 8,800 of record CAZHTM010000021.1, on the reverse strand, counting down.
CGATTAAGAAACAACTTCCCATGGTGTTGATTGCCTCTGGCGGCGGGGCCCGGATGCACGAAGGGTGTTCTTCCATGGTGGCCATCCCCAAAGCTCATCTGGCGCTTACCCGTGTGGAACAAGCTCATCTACCGGTCATCACCCTGATCACCGACCCAACCCTGGGCGGTGTAGCCATCGGTTACGGATCACGGGGTACGCGTTTGTTTGAATTGAATGCCGGAAATATCGGTTTTTCAGGAAAACGAGTGATCGAACAGTACACGGGGCAAAAAACATCCCCCAACTTCCAGCGCACCGATTGGTTGAAAAAACACGGCCATGTGGAACACATGACATCACCGGAGACCATTCGGGATGATATTGCGGGCATTATTGAATCCTGGGAACAGCGGCATCCCCGGTCCCCTTTTCAGCGGATCATGCAAAAATTAGAATAAATGGACCGGCTCCGGTCTGGAATGTTCAGTATATCAAGAGGAGTCCATTATGAAACGACCTTCTATGTATCCCCACCATGAATCCAGTTTACGATCCTTTACCGAAGTGTTTAACGCCCAGAAAGATGGGCTTTCCCTGGTGATGCAAATCTACCAGACCGAAAATTACCGGGATGACGGCGTGATCGTGGATACTCGTACCGGGAAGCGCATCACCTTTGATTGGGAAAAACGGGATCGCTATTTTAAATCAGGCAAATTCAGATTTTCCACGCTGTGGCAATTCGAGCGGAAGATTAAAAAGGATGAAATCGGTCTATCGCTGCAATGCGATTCGGATGAAACGGCGGTGTTGGTAGCTTGGCATCGGGACTGGCTGAAGGAACCGATTAAAACACGCCGGTTGCTTACGGATAGTCCCGGAAAAGAAACAGCCCAGGTTCGGGAAACCAGCCACTTTACCATTTATTGCTATTCGGAAATCAGGAAATTCCGGACGATGCTTGCCCGGGCTTTAACTACGGACTGTTTTGATCACCGGGTGTTTACAGCCTGATCCAATAGTATATTGAGAGAAAATTCAATCGTCTTTCGGCGTCAGGGCGATCAATTCAATCCCTGCTTCCCTGGCGTGGGTAAGGATGCGTTCGTCGCGATAAAATTCACGATAATAGATGGTTTTTATTCCCGCGTTGGCAATCAGTTTAAAGCAATGATAGCAGGGCGAGGCGGTGACATAGATTTCTGAATCTTCGATCCGGATCCCGTGCCGTGCCGCCTGAACAATGGCGTTGGCTTCCGCGTGAACCGTTCGTACACAATGGCCGTCCTCTATTTCATGGCCCACATCATCACAATGGGGAAGACCGCGAATGCTGCCATTATACCCGGTGGATAAGATGGTTTTGCCCCGAACAATGACCGCCCCTACATGTTTTCGGTCGCAGGTGGAGCGAGTCGCCACTTCCCGAGCGATATTCATAAAATACTGGGACCAAGATACTCGTTTGGATGCATTCATTCGATTCTCAAAAGATACTGAAGGGCGAATTTATCTATGGTAAGGGAGGAATTATGAGAAAAATTTTAGTGCCTTAATCAAGGCGTTTCGAAGTCGATTCACATCCTCGTCGATATTGTAGATATAAAAACTGGCACGAATAAGAGAGGAGACTCCGAACCGCCGCAACAACGGCTGGGCGCAGTGGTGGCCGGTCCGTACTCCAATCCCTTCTTTATTGAGTACAAATTCCACATCCTGGGGATGAATTCCATCAAGGGAAAAACTAATCACCGGGCCTTGGTTTTCCCTTGAACCGTATAGGTGCAAGCCAGGAATGGGGATCAGTTCCGCGAGGGCATACCGTAACATTTCCTGTCCGTAGGCATGGACGGCATCCATACCTAATTGCTGAAGATAATCGATGGCTGTTCCCAGAGCGATCACCTGGGCGATATTGGGTGTGCCCGCTTCAAATTTATGGGGAATCGAGTTCCAAGTGGAGTGGTCATTGAATACTTCATCGATCATTTCGCCACCGGTTAAAAATGGTGGCATGGTCTCCAACAAGTCAGGATTCCCGATCAAGACTCCCACACCGGTAGGTCCGCCCATTTTATGGCCCGAAAACGCCAGGAAATCACAACCCATTTCCTGGTAGTCCACCGACTGATGGGGAACACTCTGAGCCCCGTCGATGAGGGTAACCGCCCCCACATCTTTGGCGCGAGCGATCAGGTCATGGACGGGATTTACGGTGCCCACCACGTTGGACTGGTGCACGCAGGCCAGCAATTTGGTTCGGGGTGTGAAGAAGTCCTCCAGATTGGTTAGGTCCAGGGTTCCGTCAGGGGTGGCGGGAATGAATCGGAGTTTAGCGCCGGTCACCTTGGCCACTTCCTGCCAGGGAACCAGGTTGCTATGGTGTTCCATTTCCGTAATCAGGATTTCATCGCCTGCGTGTAATTCCTGTCGGGCCCAGGTATAGGCCACCAGATTAATGGATTCCGTGGTCCCGCGAGTGAAAATCACTGATCGTGGATCAGGAACATTCAGGAAGCGGGCGACCGTGTCCCGAACGGCTTCGTAGTTTTCGGTAGCGCGGGTGCTCAGGTCATATAAGCCCCGGTGTACGTTGGAGTTTTCCCGCGTATAGTAATCTACCAGACGATCAATGACGACCTGAGGTTTATGGGCGGTGGAGGCGCTGTCCAGGTAGACCACGTTGGAGACATCCGGCTCCTGAAAAAACGGAAAGTCGCGGCGACAGCCGTTGAGTCCGGCGGACAGGTCCATTAAAATAACCCCAACTGGAGTCGGGCGGCTTCGGTCATCATGTCTTTGTTCCAGGGCGGCTCCCATACCAGTTCCACCAGCACATCTTCCACGCCGGGAATACCTCTGATTTTCCGTTCCGCTTCCCCGGCGATGACGCCACCCATGCCACAGCCCGGAGCGGTCAGCGTCATCTTGATATGCACAATTTTTCCGCCCTTGGTTCCATTCAGGATAGTGCAATCGTAGATCAAACCCAGGTCCACGATATTGATGGGAATTTCCGGATCATAGCAGGTCCTAAGCTGATCCCAAACTGCCGATTCAAGGAATTCACCCGCGGTTTGTTCTTGATCTTCAGACTCGGATGGAGCAACAGGTTCGGGAGTTAGACCAATGGCGTCTGCCTCATCTCCGGCAAGTTGGAACATGTTGCCATTGCAGACGATGGTATACGTTCCGCCTAAAGCCTGGGTGATTCGAACCGGTTCGCCCTTGAGTAAAGTGACCCGTTCACCGGAAGGCACCAGATGAACATCCACATCGCGTTCAAGTGTGATCATGCGGTTGGTGTCGATCGTGTCAGTCATGGATATGTCCTTCGTGCTCCAGCCAAGTATTCAATCTGGCCAGGCCATAATCTAAAATCGATGGTTCGGAAATCGAGGTTAAAATTTCACGAGCAAAGCCCTGGATCAAAAGGGCCATACTCTGAAGGGGATTCAATCCCCTGGAGCGCAAATAGAACAATTGGTCCGGGTCCAATTGACCGGTGGCCGATCCGTGGGAGCAACTCACATCATCGGCGTATATTTCCAGTTGAGGATTGGAATGCATTCGAGCGGATGTGCTTAACAGCAGATTTCGGTTGGACTGCTGCGAATCGGTTTTAATGGCGTGGGGCGCCACCACGACTTTTCCGTTAAAAATTCCGTGGGCGTTTTTTGTCAGTACATTTTTGACCACCTCGCGACTCGTGGTAGCCGGAGACGAGTGCGTTATGACGGAATGAATATCTGCCTCTGCTTTTCCGCTCAATAAACCCAGGGCCTTGAGAGTTAATTCTGCACCTTCGCCGTCCAGGTTGGCAAAGACATCCATCCGGGTTTGTCCCTGGGTCAGGTTCACATGAGTCCAGTTCAGAACGCTGTGGCCTTTCTGGGAAATGACTATAGTGGACAGACGGGAATCCTCTGGTTCGGTTTCATCGATGGACACCAGGGTTAAATGAGCATTTTCATTTAAATGAATCGTGATACCACCATTTCTTGGTGTCGCTTGTTTTGATCCTGAAAGGTTATGCAGGAGAACGGTGGCCTCGCTTCCGGAGTCCATAACAAGGTTTAGCCGGGGGTGAGTCAGGTAGGGCGATTCAGAATCCAGGATAGGGATATAAATCGGTTTTGTCTCCTGAGTGTTAGCAGGAAGTTCAAGATGGATACTTTCGGGGCACAACGCCGTGTTTAAATCGAAAAAAGGAGACACACCGACATTCGGTTGCAGTAAGGGGTGATTCGGGGCGAGATGAGCGATTTGAGCGCTTTCTCGGTCCTCCGGATAGCCATCCACTATAGCCCAACGATTGAATTGGGAAAAGGGTAGGTGGTTCCAATCCACGGTTGCGGACGGCTTTGGATTGACACCCAATGCTTGGCGCTGGAATGGAATTTGACGGTTATGCCGCCAGTCCTCATCGCGGGTAGAGGGAAATCCTTTATCTCGAATAGCCGCTAAGGCCGCTTGGCGGGAAGCGTCAACGGTTCCCATTGCCGACAGTGCCCGAGCCACTATGTCCGGATTTAACTGGTTTCCAGCCATGAGTAGCCTTTTTCTTCCAGAGCGTCCGCCAGTTCTTTTCCTCCGGATTTTACGATCCGACCGTCAATCAGGACGTGAATCACGTCGGGTACAATATAGGCCAGGAGTCGCTGGTAGTGCGTAATAACCAGGAAGGACCGTTCTGGAGATCGGTAACTATTGACACCCTCAGAAATGATTTTTAACGCGTCGATATCCAGTCCGGAATCGGTTTCATCCAAAATCGCCAGTTGTGGTTTCAACAGGAGCATTTGGAGAATCTCATTCCGTTTTTTTTCACCTCCGGAAAACCCTTCATTTACGGACCGGTTCAAGAAGGTTTCATCCATCTTCAACTGGGCGGCTTTTTCACGAACTAGTGTGAGAAATTCCACTGCGTCCAATTCCGGTTGATTTCGTGCCTTTCGCAGGGAATTCAACGCTGTGCGCAGAAAATAGGCGTTGTTGACACCGGAGATGACGACCGGATATTGAAAGCTAAGAAAGATACCTTCCTGTGCCCGCTCTTCGGGGGCCAGGTCCAAGAGATTTTGTCCCCGGTACCGAATGCTACCTTGGGTCACGGTGTAATTTTCTTTTCCCGCCAGGACATTGGCCAGGGTACTTTTACCGGAGCCATTTCGTCCCATAATGGCGTGCATTTCCCCGGGACGAACCTTTAAGTTGATTCCTTTGAGGATTTCTTTATCCTCAACACTCACATGCAAATTTTCAATCTCTAACATAAATCACCTTTAATAATTAGCCGACGGCCCCTTCGAGGCTGACTTCCATGAGCTTTTGAGCTTCCATGGCAAATTCCATGGGCAGTTCGGCAAAAACTTCTCGACAAAATCCGTTAACAATCATGGACACCGCATCTTCTTCTTTAATGCCCCGCTGCTTGCAATAAAACAATTGATCTTCCCCAATGCTGGATGTGGTGGCTTCATGTTCCATCTGGGCCGATGGATTGCGGACATCAATATAGGGAAAGGTATGAGCGCCACATTGATCTCCGATCAGAATGGAATCGCATTGGGAATAATTCCGGGCGCCGACAGCCTTGGGGTGAATCGAGACGCCCCCGCGATATGTATTCTGACTGTGACCGGCGGAAATACCTTTGGAAATGATGGTGCTGGTGGTGTGTTTCCCCAGGTGAATCATTTTTGTTCCCGTATCGGCCTGCTGGTAATTGTTGGTCATAGCCACCGAATAAAATTCGCCCACAGAGCGATCGCCCTTTAAAATAATGCTGGGATACTTCCAGGTGATGGCGGACCCGGTTTCCACTTGCGTCCAGGAAATTTTGGAGTCCTCTCCCAGACAAATCCCCCGTTTGGTGACAAAATTATAAATCCCGCCTTTTCCGTCCTTATCGCCGGGATACCAGTTTTGAACTGTGGAATATTTGATATTGGCGTTGCGGTGGGCCACCAGTTCTACTACGGCGGCGTGGAGTTGGTTTTCATCTCGCATGGGGGCTGTGCAACCTTCCAGGTAACTCACATAGCTTCCTTCATCGGCAATAATCAAGGTGCGTTCAAACTGTCCTGTTTTGGCGGCATTGATCCGGAAATAGGTGGATAATTCCATGGGACATCGGACGCCCTTGGGAATGTACACGAAACTCCCATCGCTGAAGACGGCGGCGTTCAGGGCAGCAAAATAATTATCGGAATAGGGCACTACTGATCCCAGATATTTCTTTACCAGGTCCGGATGGTGTTGGACCGCTTCAGAGAAGGAACTGAAGATGATACCGTGACGAGATAATTCTTCTTTGAACGTGGTGGTCACCGACACGCTGTCGAATACGGCATCCACGGCGACGCCTGCCAGAAGTTTTTGTTCCTCTAAAGGAATACCCAGTTTTTCGTAGGTCCGGAGCAGCTCAGGGTCCACCTCATCCAGGTTTTTCAATTGGGGCTTGGAGCGCGGAGCGGAAAAATAACTAATGGCCTGGTAATCGATGGGTGGATACGAGACCTTGGCCCAGGTGGGCTCCTTCATTTTGGTCCAGCGGCGATAGGCTTTCAAACGCCAGTCCAGAAGCCAATCCGGTTCCAGTTTCTTCCGGGAAATAGCGCGGATGACCTCTTCATTCAGTCCGGGAGGCAAAGTATCCTGCTCAATATCGGTGACGAACCCGTACTTGTATTCCTGCTCTATGGCGGAATCAATAGTTTGTTGGTTTTTGGAACGAGAATTCATTTAGGCCGAAAAGCTGGAGCCGCACCCGCAGGATTGGGTGGCGTTGGGGTTGCGAAATTTGAAACCGCCGGACATGAGGTCATTGGAAAAATCGATTTCCAATCCCTGCAATACCTGAAAACTATCCGGATCACAGAGCAGGGTATGTCCTTGACTGGTGAAAACCAGATCTTTCTGGGTTCGGTTGGAGTCGAAGGACATGAGATAGCTGTAGTCGGAACAACAACCCGGTTGAACACTCAGCCGAATGGCAGCACGGGGAGTGCCTTCTTTTTGAAGGACTTCCGTAAGCTGCGCGGCGGCGGCATCGGTGAGGGTAATGGGGGCGGTGTGGACTGGCGAACGGTTTGGAGATGGAGTCTGATGTGTTTTCATGGGCGTTCCTGAGGGTTTAGCATTCGGTAATTTGGGCCAGGGTCAGATTGTCAAAAACCGATTTAATGGTGTTGTTGATACGCTGGATAGGACGGCGAATATTGCATTGGCTGATTTGGATGCAATCGGCGTCAATATTGCAATCCACCAATCCCATGGGGCCTTCCAGCATTTCCACGAATTCGGTCAGGGAAATAGAATCCAGAGGCGTTTTCGCCCGGTAGCCGCCATTGGGTCCCTGTACCGGTTCAATGACATTTTCCCGTGCCAATTGCTGTAGAATTTTGGCCAACAGCTGCCCAGGAATGGTGTACCGTTCAGCGATCTCCTTCGCTTTGGTGATTTCATGTCCGGGCTTGCGATGCATGTGCTGCAGCGCAATGAGACCGTATTCGACTTTTCGTGTGAGTTTTAACATATACGACTTTTTTTGTCGTATTAATTTACAACTAGCGGGAGGCCTTGGCCAACAAAATAATCAGGCGATATTTTGGGAGGGTGATAACTCAGGGATGGACGAAAAGAGTTGAGGTTGATTTTTCCAGAATACGTCCGATGATGCGGGCTTTGAAGGGTGCGGTTTGGTTGTAGGTCTTCAGGTATCGATCCGCCTGATCCGGATCCATGATCAGGATTAATCCACCGGATGTTTGGGCATCGGCGGCCATGAGACGTTCCTCTGGGGACAATTCAGATGAGAAAGAGGTCACCGGTGTCACATGGGCTAAATTCCGTTTCGTGCCGCCGGGAACAATGTTTTGGTCCACCAGCTCTCTCACGCCGGGGAGGAAGGGAAGGTTCGAGAAATTTACATCGGCGGATACCTGACTGGCCTCACACACTTCCAACAGATGACCCAATAATCCAAATCCAGAGATGTCGGTTCCGGCGGAGACGGAGACGGTCCGGGCCACTTCAGCAGCATAACGGTTTAACGTCCGCATGGATTCAATTGCTGCCTCTAGTGAGGGAGCCGGCGCCAGGTTGCGTTTTACGGCCGTGGTGATAATTCCAGTCCCCAGTGGTTTGGTCAAAACCAGGACATCGCCGGGCCGGGCGCCCCGATTGGTGATGATCCGATCTTCCCGGACTTCCCCCGTAACCACCAGGCCATATTTTGGTTCTGGATCATCCACCGAATGTCCACCCACAATGGAGATGCCCGCTTCCTGAGCTTTGTCCGCCCCACCCTGAAGTATTTGAGTCAGAATTTGGTGAGGTAAGGTTTGAATAGGGAATCCCACAACATTCAGGGCGAACAGCGGAGTGGCGCCCATGGCGTAAATGTCGGAAAGGGAGTTGGCGGCAGAGATTTGACCGAAGATATAAGGATCATCCACCACCGGCGTGAAGAAGTCCACGGTTTGAACCAGAAGCCGATTATCGTCCAGGCGCACCACGGCGGCGTCGTCGGCATTATTAAAACCAACGATGACCCGCTCATCCCGGTACAATTGCAGCGGACCCAGAACCTGGGCCAGGTCCTTTGGACCGATTTTACACGCTCACCCGGAACCGTGGCTTAAGGTAGTCAGTCGTATTTCTTCGCGATTTTTCATCAAGAGAATTTAGAGGAAGATACGGGAGCGGATACAGGAAAATTGGGAGAATTGACAACAAGGGAGCGAAGAGATACTTAAAATCACATCTCTTCCACCAGTCTTTTCACATCATCGATCGAATGAATTTCTTTATC
>CAZHTM010000020.1:0-36974 GCA_964535735.1 uncultured bacterium | reverse complement strand
CTGTCCCTGCCTGCGTGTCTTCGGCAGGCGGGCAGTTTTTGGGGTCCACTTCTAACCAATAGTAGGCGTGAAGTTTTTCCCGGAAACATTCTTTTCACCTAAAAGAATCTGAACTGATGAATAGGGCAATCCGATTTTAAAACTGGTGTTGATGGACTTGGGGAAAATAAGTGAGCTTATTAGGATTATACCCATTAATCTAAAAATCATTTTCTTCATTTTATTAATCCTCCATAAACAGTTTACGTTGGGTAATTAGCATGCACCGAACAAGGTAAATAACTTGTTCGGATGACTTGGTGCTCTAACCATTCTAAGGTGAATCTAACTCTATTATTTCTTTAAAACTTCAAATTACGCACCCGACCGCACCCGCCCGGCCATGCCATTTGCCTGCCCGTTTGGAATTGGGGGTCAGGTGTTTAACACGATTAGATTATAAACTGTCTATGATTCTTAAAAAGCTATTCCCTTCCATCCAGCAACATTTTTATTTATTACTGTTCTTTTTTCGGAATCCTGGTGTTGTGAAAGAAATAATAAAGGGTAACGTTCAAAACGTAGATCAAACAATCGCCGTTTGATTTGACATCAAAACCCAGGAAGGGAACCTCTGTCAGATTAAGTCGCGGCCATCGCAAATAAAGACTAATTCTTAAAATCACCAAATTGCTTAAATAACTTGGCAAAGTTGGATTTAATGCCCACGGCAGCCTGAATAATGGCCGCTTTATCGTTTTTTGTCAGTGCCGCTTTCAGCGTTTTCAGAGCCTGATCTTCCTGAGCGATCAATTGACGAATACGGGACACTTTGGCTTCATCAAATCCAAACACATCCTTGTCCGGCTCGGTCTGTTTTATGGCCTCGAATTTTTCCAATGCCACCGGGAGAATATTATTTATCTTACTTATATCTTCGGCGGTGATTGTTTGAACGGTTTTACCTTTAGCCGCCAGAACAATATCCTCCATGGGCTGATGAAAACGGGTCAGAGCATCGATAAAATAATCGTGGATATTGTTCCTTTCCCGGAGGTGCATGAAAACAATACGAATTTCTTCCAGATAGTTCTGGTGAGCCGTGAGGATGTGGTTTCCGGATCGGACCACCTGATCCGCACCGTCAATAAGGGTTTGTATGGTATCGAGACTTGCGGTCCACTGAGGGTCGTTCCCATTCAAATGTTCGTACTTCGCTTTGAACCGCTTCCAATTGTCCACCAACAAGACCATCGATTGTTGGGAGGCTTCCACATTTTCCAGGCTGGTATAACTCAATGCCGGGATATATACCCGGTCGAAAGCGGCCATGTCCTGCTTGACAGTTTGGAGGTTCATTTGTTTCTTTTGGGTTGGGTTGCACCCTGTCAACAGAAAGACTGAAAGAACCCCTAATCCCACGAATAATTTGTTAATTCTTCTTAGCATGTGAATAAAATCCTGTTGTTGTAGTTGTTGATTTCTTCTACCGGCCCGGCTCTTTTATGAGGATCCTGGTACGGATTCCCGGTCTTCATTCTTGAATGCCTGAAAATAAATCACGAGCCTTTCGGATTCGATTAAAAGACGTCTGAATATACCCTGAATCCAAATCCGCCTCAAATAATTGCGTGTAAAACAGAACAAAACGGCCGGTCAATAGCTCCGATCTCCTTCAGGAGGTATTGGTTATTCGTCAATATTTTGTGAAGCTATGCCAATTATTCGTACGAATACTCAATAAATCTGGATATAAATCAGGAAGGGAAACAGTAATTTTTGAAAAGAATTATTCGAATCGAAGGGATTCGATGGGATCCAATTGGGCGGCCCGATACGCAGGATAAATACCGAATCCTATGCCAATGACCGAACACACTACCAGGCCGATGACCACCCAATCCATGGGAATAACCGCCGGGATATGAAAGGCCAGGGCCACCAGGTTGCCTCCCGCGACCCCTAGAATCACGCCGGCCAAGCCCCCGAATTCGCTGAGGAAAAAGGCTTCCGATAGAAATTGCGTCAATATATCGCGTCGGGTGGCCCCAATGGCCTTCCGGATTCCAATCTCCTTGATCCGCTCCGTTACGGATACCAGCATAATATTCATGATCCCGATTCCTGCCACCAGAAGCGCGATAACACTTACCGCCAGCGCAAAGATTTTCACGCCGCCCGTAAATTGACTGAAGGTGTCAATCAACTCGCTGTTGGATACCACCTCAAAATCGTTGTCCTCATTGGGCGGGACTTTCCGGATCATGCGCAAAATCCCAATGGTCTCATCCATGGTTTTCTCATACAATTCTTCCGACGGCGCTTCAATGGTGATGCTTAGTGAGGTCCAGCGATCGCTAAAATTCTGAAGGTAGGTGGAGATGGGTATCAGCACAAAATTATCCTGGCTCTGGCCAAACATTTCCCCGACCCGTTCTGCAATGCCTTCAACCATGAAGGGCAATCCATTGATGGTAATGGTTTTGCCCAGCGGATCTTCAAAAGGAAACAGTTGATCCACCACGTCCATGGCTAAAACGGCCGTCCGCCGAGAAAACAACACGTCATGTTCCGTAATATCATGACCGTCTTCCACAAAGGTTTTGTACGATCGTAGTGTTCCAACGTCGCCGCCCAATAAATACACGCCGGATCGCGACTGTCGATCCTTGTACTTGAAGGTGACGCCACCCCGAGCATCGGTGACACTTACCATGGTGGGCAACTTAACCCGCGCTTTCAACGCTTCGTACTGATCAAAGGTTATATTTTTTCGATTATGGTATTTCCGGCGACTTCCGCCGCCGATTTGAATGGCGGGATATTTTTGAATCGAAAATGTATTGGCCCCGAAAACATTGAGCCCTGATTCAATAGAACTTTCCAGGGTGCGGATAGCGGTCATGACCCCAATAACCGAAAAGACGCCGATGGCGATCCCCAAAAGCGTCAGAATGGAACGGAGTTTATTATCCCGGATAGCTTCCAGGGCCATACGGAAACTTTCCCGAATCGTATTCTTCAGATGACTCCGTTTGGTTGGAGGCTTATTCATATCGCAACGCCTCGATGGGGTCCAGCCGAGCGGCTTTAAAAGACGGTGCAATTCCGGAAATCACACCCACCAATACCGATAAGCTCACGGACAGCACACCCAACCATAGGGGCATGGTGGACGGAAATACAAAACGATCAATCAACTGACTGGCACCATAGGCTAAAGCCAGGCCTATCAGCCCGGCCAACAGACAAATGAAAATGGCTTCCAATAAAAACTGTCCCAGGATGAGAGGTCGCGTGGCGCCGATGGCTTTGCGGACGCCGATTTCACGGGTTCGTTCTTTCACCGATACAAACATGATGTTCATGATCCCGATGCCCCCCACCACCAGGGACAACACCGTGATAAACACACCGGTTCCTCCGATGGCCAGCTTGATGGCCTTGTACTGGCTTTCAAATGCTTGCTGCTGATTGATGGCAAAATCATCTTCTTCCAGGGGACGCAGTCCCCGTATCCGGCGCATGATGCCCCGCACTTCGTCGCGGGCACTATTTACGTCACCCGCAACTTTGACGCTGAGTTGCATCATTCCCCGGCGGGAAAATATTCGGGTATAGGCCCCCAGCGGAATAATGATTTGATTATCCATGCTGAATAAGCCCAGGAATTTGCCCTGCTTCTCAATCACACCGATGACTTTAAAGGTGACGCCGCTGATTTTGATTTTCTCGCCCAAAGGATCTCCGTATTCAAAGAGCCCCTGAGCCACATCCGATCCAATCACCGCCACACGAGCTCCGGAGCGATTTTCACCATTGGTGATAAAGCGCCCTTGACCAATATTCATGAAACTGGTTTGGAGATATTCCGGCGTGGTACCCCGCAACCGAACCCCTAACAGACTTTGATCTCCACGGGAGACATCCACGCCCCGATTCATCACTGGTGTGACGGCTAAAACCACATCAGAAGCGGCTTTTAGTTTCTCCACATATTCCACCCGCATATCCGGACGGTTGCGCATTTCCCACCAGTCACGATCGCTAAACCATTCGTACTTGCTGATAAATAATACATCTTTTCCTAAAAACGACATGGACCGTTCAAAGGATCGGTCTAATCCGGAAATCAAAGTGCCCATAATAGTTACCGCTAAAACACCAATGACAATGCCCAACATGGTGAGGAGCGCCCGGCTTTTATTTTCCAGAATTCCCTGGAGCGAGATCCGGACAGTTTCCAGAACTAAGGTAAACACCACATCATCCTAGGTTTACCCGGTTTCATGATACATCAGGATTGACCATTGAGATGGTCCCGGGCGATCTGGCCGTCTAAAAGATGGATAGTACGCTTGGCGTGAGCGGCGACGGTGGCCTCGTGGGTCACCAAAATAATCGTATTTCCCTGTTCATGCAAACTGTCCAGGATTTTCATGATTTCCACGCCACTTTTGGAATCCAGGTTTCCCGTAGGTTCATCCGCCAGAATGATGGAGGGATTGGTCACCAACGCCCGGGCAATCGCCACCCGTTGCCGCTGACCGCCGGACAGTTCATTGGGCTTATGGGTGATGCGGTCCTGCAAGCCCACTTGTGTCAGGGCCTGTTCTGCTCTCTCCAGGCGTATCTCACGAGGAACATTGGCGTAAATCAAGGGCAATTCCACATTCCGCAAGGCGGTGAGTTTGGGCAGAAGATTGAAGGTCTGGAATACAAACCCGATTTTCCGATTGCGGATGGAAGCCAGTTGATTGTCGTCCATTTCGTGAACCATTTCACCCTCGAACTCATAGGTGCCCTCTGTGGGAGTGTCCAAACAGCCGATGATATTCATCAGAGTGGATTTGCCCGAGCCACTAGGTCCCATAACGGAAATGTATTCATTTTCCCGGATGGATAAATCAACCCCTGCCAGAGCATGAACTTTTTCGGTGCCCACCTGGTAAATCTTTTTTATCCCTGACAGGGATATGCGCGCATTCATGGTCTACCGGTTTTCCTTCTTGGATTTTTTATCCGATTTTCCTTTTTCGGTGGGTACTTCCACTACCTGACCATGCACCAATTCCCGGCTGATGGCTTTATAACTTCCTGTTACAACTTCATCCCCCTCGTTCAGCCCGCTAAGTATTTCGTAATGGGTGTCGCTGGAGATGCCCACTTTCACGGGTACTACCAGGGCAATACGCTGATTCTCTTCCAAAGGCCGTTTGCTGAATTCATGATCCGAATCCGGAACCACCTTGAACACCACTTCCAACATTTTTTTCTTTTCCTTCGAAGACCTTCCGGTAAACCGATCTCGTTCTTTTCGGGATTTCTTACGATTAAGTTTGAGCTTGGCTTGTTCCTCGTAGTCCTCCGGCCGAACGGTAAGACTTTGAATCGGGATGGCTAACACATCCTTGCGAACATCAGTTATGATATTGGCTGTAGCGCTCATTCCCGGGCGAATGCGATCCGGAATCTCCAACATGCGAATCTTCACCTGGAAATTGGTCACTTGCTCCTGAGTACCCACTCCTTGAGTTCGGGCCACATGGGCAATCTCGGTTACTACCCCTTTAAATGTGGTGTCCTGAAAGGCGTCAATTTCAATTTCCGCCGTGTCCCCTTCCACTACTGACACCACATCATTTTCATTCACATCCACCAGCACTTCCATGCGACTCAGGTCGGCAACTATCATGAGCACATCCGCCTGGAACGTGGATCCCAGCGCCATTTCACCCACTTCTTTGTTAATGGCGGTGACGATGCCATCCTGGGGGGATAAAATGCGTGTCTTGGCCAGCTCATCATTCCGGGAATCCAGACTGGCCTGGGCTTGTTCCAGATTGCTCACCGCCAGTTCGTACTGGGCTTCAATCGCCTCCATTTCCTGTTTGGATACCAATTGTTGGGCAAACAGGGATTCAATTCGTTCTTTTTCCGCCTTTACCTTTTTTAAGCTGGCTTTGGCGGATTTCACAGACGAACGGGCCTGATTCACTAGAGCTTCATGTTGCTTCCGGTCCAGAGAGATCAAATGCTCACCAGCCCTGACCGTATCCCCTTCTTCTACCGTAATCTCCGTGATCCATCCGGACGTGGTGGCGCTGATTTGAACTTCTGTTTCTGGTTGAATTCGGCCACTGGCATTCACTTTATGGATAATGGTTTGGCGAGTAATCTTTTCCGTTTCCACTTTCAATACATTGGAATCGGATTTCTTAAGGTTGATCACTACAATAACGGCCAGAACCAGGATCACAACAATGGCAATGATCCAACGTTTTTTCTTAGACGATGATTTGCGGGGAGTAGACACAATATATTCCTTTTTTCTTAGAGATCGATCTTATCCAATACGCCCATTAGGGCTTCAACCCGGGCTTCCTGAATCCGGGCGTCATACAAGGTGGTAATCACATCCGAACGGGCCTTCACGACCGATACCTGAGCGTCCAACACTTCCAGGATGGTTGCCGCTCCCAGAGAATAGCGTTTTTCCACCAGATTTAAATCTTCTTCGGCGGATGTTAACACATCCTGGGTGATTGGAATGATCTCGTGGTACGTTTTAAGTCCGTCAATGGCAGTCATTAGTTGAACCTGCAAATCCTTGCGGGTGGTTTCTTGCTCATAGGTTCGTTTCGTTACCGTAATTCTTGCTTGCTGGGAACGGGTGGAGAGGTCAAAGCCGGAAAAGAGAGGAAACGATAACGACAAACTTCCGTTAAACGACCATTTATCCTGAAAAGCCTGCCCCAACAACTCGAGGGCATCGGAAGAGGCACCATAGCTCAATTGATAATTCAGCGATGGATATCGCGACCCATGCACCAGCTTCAGGTTTAGTTCCGCATCTTTAACGGTCGATTTGGCTGCCAAAAGAGCGGGGTTCGAGGTTTCCAAAATGGACTGGGCGTGCGACACGTCCGGGATGGGCTTAAGAGGCTGGTCAATATCCTGGAGACTTACCGGCGGGTCCAGCGGCGAGCGGCCAAGAGCATTGAGCACGTCCCGCTGAGCTGATTTTAAAGATGCTTCCCGGTTCAGCAAGTCCATGCGCGCTTGCCCCAAACGAACTTCGGCTTTTAGAAAATCTGTTTTTTTCACGGAACCCAGTTCAAATTGCTGTTGGACCAATTCCACCTGACGGGTGGCCAATTCCAGATTTTTTTGGGCTACATCCAATAATTGTTCAGCTTTTAATTGGGAATAAAAAGCTTCTTCCACAGCCCGGATGACATTAATCCGTGTCTGGCGAGTTCGTTGTCTGGCTATGACCACATTGTTGGAGACTTGTGAAATCCGGTTCCACCAGCGTCCTCCATCATAAAGTACACCTCCGCCGGAAATTCCGCTGGAGATGGAGGTGACACCACTTATTTTGGACGAACCCGCACCGGCGATCGGTTCGCCTGTTACGGGATCCAGGGTAAAATCTCGACCTGGGAAACGGGATTCCTGCCAACCACCAGAGAGACGGACAGACGGCAAAACGGAAGAATAGGAACCTTTTTTTCCCTCCTCGGCGATGGCAATATCCAGGTTTGCGGAGAGGACGGTTTCCTTGTGAGTCAGAGCTTCCCGGACGCAATCCTCAAGGGTGAGAGTTTGGGCTGGAAGGCAAATTGGGAAAATAGCCAGAACCAGCCAAAAACGGTTCATGTTCATAAAAGCCCCTAATTAAACGCGGCTGAAAGACCAGCGGTGATCATCAACTGCAAAAGCCAAAAAGCAAATAACGCTCCCATATATTTCCCGGTTCCCTGACGATAAATTATCCCCAGTCCAATGGCAATCAAGATTAAGCGCCAAATACTGAATAAATCCACTCCCGCCAAAAAGGTATGCACGAAGCCACCAGGCTCTCCAATCCCCAACAATCCCAGACCAGTATATACCTCAAAAGTCCATTTGCTCAACATGAGGGGTATTTTCACTATCAGCTCGATAATAGTGATAAAATAAGCATAGGCTGTAAGAGCAAACACGGTGGCATAGTCAGACTGACCACCAAAAATGAAATTTCCAATCAGGAGGGCAATCAAAGCCATAAACGCAGCCCGAATCGGCAACGATAAAAGGGAACTCCCCCACGTGATCGCCTGAAGAGCGGTCGAAGGATTCTCAAAACGGTCTTTAATATCCAGCATGAGGTCTTCTTTTTTCTCCTCCGGAATCTTATCGTTATTCTCGATGCGACTCACAGCCTGCTCAAACTGAACATCTTTCACCAAATCCTGAAGAAACACCATACTGAATGCGCCTATCAACGCTAAAACCAGAACCGGAGGCCAAATGAGAGCTCGTCTAGAAGGGGGTTCAAGTGCTTCCGCCTGATCGCGGAACTGTTCGAAAAATTCACTGGGAGCAATAAATAAATTGATGAGTGATGAAAATAAATTCATAAAAACCTCATGTTACGATTAAGGGGAATTAGACTCTGGAGATGGCGAAAAGTTGTCCGTAGAATTGGATGACAGGAAATCATTTTTAATTTTTTGGAGATAGTCGAAGGCTGCGTCATAGGAGTTTTCAATACGGCCATCCAGAATGGCGTCTTCAATGGCTTTTTTAATCTTTCCCACAAGCCGGCCTTCGGTTAAGTTGCATTCCCGCATGATCACATCCCCCCGTACCGGAGATTGGAAGGCTCGCAGTTTGTCTCGTTCAGTGACATCCTGCATCTTTTTCTCCACGCGGTCAAAATTACCCAGATAGCGTTTCACCAGGCGGGGATTCTTGGTGGTGATATCGGCGCGACACAAGGTCATAAGATCATCCAGATCTTCCCCTGCAGCAACCATCACCCGTCGGATTGCCGAATCCGTCACCTCTTTTTTAGCCAGGGCGATGGGTCGGAGATGGAGACGGATCATTTTCTGCAAATAATCCCGGAGTTCATTGGAGAGTTTCATTCGCCGGGCAACTTTCTCAAACATCCTGGCTCCAATTTCATCGTGCCCGTGGAAGGTGAATCCTTTCTGGGGATCAATCCGGCGTGTGCGAGGCTTGGCAATATCGTGGACCAAAGCGGCAAACCGGATGCGGGTTTTCGGTGAAAGTCGAGCGGCATTGTCCACCACCTGGAGCGTATGGTAAAATATGTCTTTATGATGCCACTCCTTGGGCTGTTGTAAGCCCACCATGGCTTCGATTTCCGGGAATACATAGGCCAGGAGTCCCGCCTTTTGGAGAATCCGAAGCCCGACGGAGGGTTCTGATGTGGATAATATTTTCAGGAGTTCCGCGGTGATGCGCTCCCAGGACACAATGGTGATCCGGGGAGTCTGAGATTTCATGGCCATGAACACGATGGGTTCCAGATCAAACTTTAATTTAGCGGCAAAATAAGCTGCTCTCAGCATCCGCAGGGGATCTTCCGAAAACGTAACCACCGGATCCAAAGGAGTTCGGAGTCGTCGTTTGGATAAGTCCGCAATGCCATTCCAGGGATCATAAAGATCGCCAAACCGATCAGGATGTAAATCCACCGCCATAGCATTAATGGTGAAATCCCGCCGGGATAAATCGCCTTTCAAATCGGTATAAACAACCTGATTCGGTTTTCTGGACCCCGCCTCATAAGATTCCGTCCGTGCGGAGGCCACTTCAATTTCCAGATCGTCGTCCGGAATTCGTGCAGTGCCAAATTTGGGAAAGGGAACGACAGTATGTTTCCCAAGTCGGGTGGCCAGTTTTTGGGCAAAGTCAATCCCGTCGCCTACCACCATAATATCCAGATCGGTTAGAGGAACACCCAGGAGCAGATCCCGAACCACACCGCCCACCACATAGGTTTCCACCGACGCATCTTGACCCAGTTTACCAATCTCCACCAAGCGTTGGGTGGCAGGATGATCCGGGGGAAGTAAATCTCTAATATTGGTCATGATGAAAATTACGGCGAGATTCGGATGTCGGGACACGGGAATCCACCCCAAATATACCCATCTTTAGTCTTGCTTGACACTTTCCTGAAACTCTACCTTTCATGACCATGTCCAGACTATCTAGATTTATAATCAGTTTGACCTTCCTTTCATTGGTCATGGGTCAGTTTTCCCGAGTGTCCATTTCCATGGACGATCAACTCTTACGAAGCTCCGAAAAACAAGTTCTGGTTTCATTAAAACAGGAAATCTCCCGGTTTTTTACCTCCACCGAATTTGACCAGGAGTATAACGACCTGGGTATTGAACTGCAAATTCAGTTCATCTTCGAAGGGACCAGCACCAAGGGATCAGCTCAAACCTTTTTAGCTCAGGCCCTGTTCTCTAACGGCACCGATCAACGCTATTTCGATAAAGCGGTGCAGTTTGTTTACACGCAAAATCAAGCCCTTTACTATGATCCGGTAAAATTCGAATCTTTGCCCAGTTTTCTGGCCTTTTATGCCAATCTCATCCTTGCGGGAGAAATTGATACTTATGAACCATCCGGCGGTACGTCCCTTTATGAAGTGGCCCGGAATATTGCCCTCCGGGGAGCCTCTTCTGATTATTCCCGCGGGTGGAACAGCCGCGTGCAACTGGTAGACGACCTATCATCAAACCGACCCTTACGGAGGGCTCGTTTCCACTACTATTATGGAGATGAATTGATTCACGATCAGAATCCGGAACGAGCCTTGGAAGAATTTCAGGCCATGATGATGGAATTGGAACGGGTTTTTAAACGATCGCCGCGGGAACGCTACACGCTCCTGTTTTTAAAAGCTAATGCCCCGCAATTAACCCTTGATCTACGAATGTTAAATCAGTTGGAAGACCTGGAACGTCTCAGCGAATTGGATCGGGACAATGCCGATATTTATCTTGGGCGATTGAAATCCAACGCTCCGTAAGTTTTCTTTCCTAAAATATAATAAGCCCAAACGATACTCCCACGGTACATGTGCTGAAGCACCTCCCGATCCCGGATTCGTCGAAGCGATTTAATCATACGACGACGACGGAAGATTAACCGGGGATGAACCATTAACCACCCCAATGATCTGATGATACCTTTAGCGTGATTCCAGTCCCTCAAAACCAGAGCATATCCCAGAGCAACGAATTCCAGCGCCAATCGCAGCGGAAATAAATACACCATCAAGGGGAAACTATAATTGGACAAGAGGAGCATCATGGAATTCCGATGATTCAAATAGTATTTCTGAAAAGAGTACATGGCGAGCGTCACCGCATTTCGATGATAAATGACGGCGGATGGGACGCTACACACCCGTTTTCCCATGAGATGAAAACGCCAGCAAAGATCAATTTCCTCCATGTGAGCAAAAAAGGCTTCATCAAATCCTCCAACCACATGAAAAAGATCGGTCCGAACCATAAACGCCGTTCCTGAAGCCCAGAAAATTTCGGCGGATTCATCATATTGCCCGTGATCTTTTTCTCCATTCTGAAAAACCCGTCCCCGAGCAAAAGGATAGATGAAAATGTCTATTTCACCGCCGGAACCACCGGCATAGTCAAACGAATCGCGGTGATAATAATTCAAAATTTTCGGCTGAACCGCTGCTAATTCCGGATCGCTGTCCATTGCATCAACCAGGTGTTCTATCCAACCCTGTCTGTGAATGGTGTCATTGTTTAAAAACAACAAATAGTTACCTTGAGCATGTTCAGCCCCGGAATTGCATCCTCCCGCATAGCCACGATTGATGGAATTTTCTACCAGGATCACCTCCGGGTAATGTTCCCGGACCCAGTCGGCGCTGCCATCCGTGGATGCATTGTCAACGACGATGATTTCGCAGTTCGGCGGACAGGTTTCCCGCAACGAATCCAGACATTCCTTTAAAATCTCTTTTCCGTTCCAGTGGGGAATGATGATGGAAACCATGGAGGATGATTTAGAAGCAGATTTCACTGAGGCCGAATACCGCTTAAGGTTTTATTGTGCTTCCCGTAAATCATTCAGCATGGACAGGGCCGATTGATCCTTGGGGTTTCGCTTTACCCAATCTTCCAGGATGGTGATGGCATCTTGAGTCTGATCCAAGTCTCGGTAAACCATGACCAGGTAGGATACAATCTCTGGCAGATTCCGCTGCCAGGCATTCCAGGTCCGTTGATCCAATCCTGTGGCGGCTACCCCTTGTCGTTCCACAGCCGCTTCCAGACTGGTGTAGGTGTCGTACAATCCTTTCAGAATTTCCAGACCTTTTTCAGGAGCATTTAAGTCCTGGATATACGCTTGACTGATGCGCAGCTTATCCTGAATGGTAAGATTTTTATACGTATTTAAATCATTCAGTATTTTATTTTCCTTTTCTGTTTCGCCCAGTTCCCCATAAAGCCTACCCACCTGGAGGTAAAGCTCCTTGGCATCCATGGGAATAGTCTCCACAGGAATATTTCGTTCCATTTCATCCAGAACCGTAATCACCGCCCGGCGCTTTTCGTCGATGGCGGTTTTATTTTCAGGATTGTTGCGCTTTAGATCCTGCCAGTCAAAATAATACTGAACGGCCAACTGCATATAGGCGCTACGGTAATTTTGAAGGAGTCGTATAATTTGGGAATTATAATACACCTCCGGATTCCCCAAATTCCGGAAGAGATATCCCCGTTGCGGCCCGCGGGATGGAATGCGTTTTTGATCGTCCGGCTTTACTTCCAGGAGGGATGCGGGAGTAAATTCCCGTGACCAACTTTCATCCCCCACCCGGTTCATCAAATTCGCTTCCATGACCTCAGGGTTCACCGGATCTACCTTATGACTGAACAAACGGAACACCAACCCTTCCATGGACAGGTAATCATCCAATCCGATTTTATTGCTGGGAGATACCGTCACTGCAAAATAAATGGGATACTTCCACTTGGCATCGTTGATGATGCGCATTATCATCATGTCCTGAACTTTTAGGGCCGCATTGGCATAAGTGGGCGCCAAGGTCCATTCCAAGTATCCGTCCTTATTCTCCGGATCGCCGGTGACGGGAATCCGAACATTCTGCTTCTTCCAGGGTTGGAGACCGGCCGCCAGCTCATCAATTTGCTGGTCCGTCAACCGGATAAACCGTTCTCCTCTGGGGCGGGAATCCCGAAGCTGTTTAATGTACCAGTTCGTATTCAGAAGACTCAAATTGGCTACCGTCACATCTTTGCGAATACCCTCCACTTCCTGGAGATACCAAAGAGGAAACGTATCATTGTCACCATTGGTGAAAATAATGGCATTGGGTTCACAGGACTGGAGAAAATTATAACTCATGTCCCAAGCCACATAATTTCCCGTCCGGTCATGTTGATCATAGTTGGCTCGAAGCATGAGTCCCGGTATAAAAATGAGCATGAAAATCAACGCGCCGACACTGACTCGTTGCGCAAGCTGTTTTTCCCGGATATACTTTCCGATGGATTCCAAAATGGCCGCGGCGCCAATGCCAATCCACAGGGAAAACGCTAAAAAACTTCCTACATAGGAATAGTCTCGTTCGCGCGGTTGGGGATTATCCTGATTTAAGTAAATAATGACTGCCAAACCGGTGAAAAAGAACAAGGTAAAAATCGCAAAAGCATTTTTCGGATCCTTATACACGTGATACCCCATACCGAACAGGCCCAGGAGCAAGGCGAGGGGAAGCCCGAATTGCAGCCAATCCACGCCATCCTCCCGACTGTTGGCCCCAAAGGGTGTCACCCCCGGTTCGGTCGAGGGTCCGCGACCGGCGAATTGCCATAAAAAATACCGCCAGTACATTTTCTTCATCTGGTAATTGACGAAAAAGTCCCACTGTTTACCAAAATTATAAAAAGCGTATTCCCGGTTTTGACGCGTGGAATATTCCCGACCATTGGCTGGTCGCCCCACCACTTCCTGTTTACTGGGCAGACCTCGATATTTCCGGGGTAATTGACCGATGGCTCCATATTGTTCCCGCTCCAGATAGGAAATGGCTGCCGGAATCGTCTCCGGATTGTTTTCATCGATAGACGGGTCCTGATTGGACCGAATAAAAATGATGGTATAACTGGAATAGCCAATCAAAATCAGAAGAATGGATGATAAAACAATGGACAGAATATTTTTTTGCTGACGAATCGCCCAGATGCCCGCGCCTACCAGGATGATGATAACGACCGCTATGCCGAACAAACCGATATCCCGGGCCATTCTGGGCAAACCTTTGATAATCCCGTTGTGGATAATCAAAAATGCGATGCCGGTCATGAGCATGACTGCGCCAAAGGATTTCCAGGAAAACGAGGATTTCCTGAAATACATAATCAAGGCGACATAGGGCAGGGCCAATAAATTCAGGAGGTGAATCCCGGTAGCCAATCCGATCATGTACGCAATAATCAATAAATACCGTTCATTGCCCGGTTCGTTCGCTTTCTCGGACCATAATAATATCAGCCAAACAACAATGGCGGTAAAAAACGTACTCATGGCATACACTTCCGCTTCCACAGCATTGAACCAATTACTGTCGGTCACCGCAAATACCAGAGCGCCGACCAAACCGCCACCTATCGCAATTAAGGCATCCCTGTTGTCATGGATTCCCTTCCGGAACTGAGCCACAAGTTTTACCAGAATCAGGTACACCAGCATGACCGCCAGAGCGGTGGCAAGGGGGGACATTAAATTCACCCGAAATCCGATGTCCGTACCGATGGGCAACATGGAGAATAAACGTCCCAGAATCAGGAAAAGGGGACTCCCGGGTGGATGGGGAACACCCAGGGTATACGCCGTGGCAATAAATTCTCCACAGTCCCAGAAGGACACGGTGGAAGCCATGGTGGAATAATACAGGATGAAAGCCAGAATGAATACAATTCCTGCAATAATTCGATTGGTGCGTGTAAAGGTGATCATACCGTAAACAATCCTTGTGAAATTACAATCAGTTTAAGTTCGAATTCCGTTCTTGGGGCTTATCGCGGGCTTCATCGGCATAGGCGTCTTTCAGTTCTCCCAAGAGAGAGCTGACATAGGCATCTTCTTCCGGCGTCATGCTTTTGTCCAACCGTTTGTACAACATATCCAGTATATCGATGGAAATAGCGGCCTGTCGCAAATCCCTGGACACGGCCCCGGTTTCGGGATGTTTCAGTCGCCCCAAAGCCATCCAGGCGCTGTGGACCAGAGACGAAATCAACTGATCAAACAGTTGTTCCTCGGTCAATTGGCTGTTAAGTGTCATTGTATTCCTTATTCTTCGAACGGTTCCAGGCTATTCGCTCTTGGACAAAGCTGAGGAATTTAGCGGTAAGCCTGTCAAGGAATGAACTGCTAAATCGCTCACTATGCTTTCTGAGCCACCAGTACGATGGACGATCCGTTACCCGGATTCAGCACTCCCTTTAGGAATGACCGGCTACCACGGATTCCACCCCGAATCAGGTTTCCTCTGTCCCCCATTTGCCGTTCCGAAAGCAGTGAAATATAAAACGGGTCCAAAGGCAAGGTTTTGATCGTACGGAAATTGAAGCCCGTGGATGTTACTAAATCATGAAGCCGATCCGGTGAAAAATGGAATACGTGTCGGGGTACATCGTAGGCGGCCCAATCGGGTCCGTAAACGGTTGCTTCCCAGGACGCGGCGTTGGGCACGGCTACAATCAGCCAGCCTCCGGCGGTCAATCGGTCCCGCAAGGCGGTCAGTACCTTCGCGGGATTGTAGAGGTGCTCCAGGACGTGCCAGAGGGTCACCACATCCAAATTCGTGGTGTTATCACCTTCGAATTCTTCCGGCGATATAATCCGTCCTGGTATGCGCTGCTGGGCCACATCCCGTGCTTGCTCTGCCGGTTCCACGCCCTGTACCGTCCACCCCTTTCGACTCATCTCCTCTAGAAAAAAGCCTACACCGCACCCGTAATCAAGGATCGCCCCTTTTTGAATCCCCGTTTTCGCTTCCACAAAGCGTCGCTTTGACCGAATGGAAAGCATCCGTGCCCATTGATAGGTTCTACCCCACAGGCCTCGCGGATTCCCGGAATGGGACACATAGTCTTCCGATTGGTAATACCGTCCCATTTCCCGCTCCGGTGGAGGATCAGCTGTAAAGGTGATTCCGCATTGGGGACAATCCCGAAGGTCGAACCATTCTCCCGTCACCAGGGCATCCCGGCAGGGAAAGCGAGGTTGGGTATTCTCCTCCCCGCAGAGGGGGCAGGAATGTGAGGCGGAATTAGCTGATGCGCACATAATCTAAATAATGTTGGTAATGATGCAAAAAATGGGTCCGGAGACGGACATGGTCCGGATGGCGCAAATGGGGATCCTGATTGACCGTATCAAACGCCGCCTG
This sequence comes from uncultured bacterium, assembly GCA_964535735.1. Lineage (GTDB taxonomy): Bacteria > Fidelibacterota > Marinisomatia > Marinisomatales > J089 > J089. The sequence continues at coordinate 20,722 of CAZHTM010000020.1, read as the reverse complement.
CCGTGCCTGACGAATAATGGGTCCATCGTTTACCAGATCGGCAATCTTGAATCGAATAAATCCGCTCTGGCGGATGCCGTAGAATTCGCCGGGACCCCGTAATTTTAAATCAGCATCCGAGATTTTAAATCCATCGGTGGTGTTTTCCATAATCTTTAAACGTTGGTTGGCCACATCCGTGACGTTCCGTTTTACCAAAATACAATATCCTTTGTCCTTACCGCGTCCCACGCGACCTCGAAGCTGGTGCAATTGGGTCAGTCCGAACCGGTCCGCGTGCTCCACCAACATCACCGTGGCATTAGGGACATCAATGCCCACTTCAATGACGGTGGTCGCCACCAGAATCTGAACTTCATTCCTGGCAAAGGCCGTCATCACCGCTTCTTTTTCGTCCTTTTTCTGCCGTCCATGGAGCAAGCCAACCGTGTAACCGGAAAACTCAGTTTTTGAGAGCGTTTCCCGAGCCTCCACTGCGGCAGCCAAATCAGATTTCTCCGACTCCTCCACCAGCGGATAAACAATCATCCCCTGGCGGCCTTTATCCATCTCGTCCCGCATAAATTGATACACATTCGGCAGTCGATCCGGGGTCACGACTCGAGTGACGACCGGCAAACGATTTTTGGGCATTTCATCAATGATGGATACATCCATATCGCCGTAATACGACAGTGCCAGCGTCCGGGGAATCGGTGTGGCGGTCATGGCCAAGACGTGGGGATGGAGTCCTTTGCTGAGTAAGGTTCCCCGTTGGACCACGCCGAAACGATGTTGTTCATCAATAATCACCAATCCTAAATGTTGAAAATCCACATCCTTTTGAATTAAGGCGTGGGTGCCCACCACTACCTGAAGGCGCCCCTGTTGGAGCGCGGACAGCACTTTTCGCCGTTCCGCCGTTCCCGTTTTTCCGATAAGAAGGGCGCAAGGAATATTCACTGCGTCGAAATACCGGCGAAATGATTCATAATGTTGTTGTGCAAGAATCTCGGTAGGCGCCATAATCGCGACCTGGACATGATTTTCCACCGCCATGGCAGCCGTCAACACCGCCACCACCGTTTTACCGGAACCCACATCACCTTGAAGGAGACGATTCATGGGCGTGGTTTTGGCCAAATCCTTTCGAATTTCCGTCAATACCCGCTTTTGCGCTGCCGTTAAAGAAAACGGAAGTTTCGCATACACCGTCTTCACCAGAGCTCCGGTTACAGGGAGCGCTTGCGTGTGTTCTTCCTTCACGGCTTTCCGACGAAGGCCCATGAGGATCTGAAGAAAATAATGCTCCTCAAACTTAAAGCGACGGATCGCCGCCTGTAATTGGTCCTCTGAATCGGCGAAATGAATCCAACGAAACGCTTGATCCCTGGTGATCAAACCATATTTTTTCAGGAGGTCCGGTGGAAAAAGATCGGGGATAGCCGTCAGGGATGAAAGAATCGACTGCAGCATTTTCCGAAGCGGGCGTTGATCCAGACGTACTTTCTTCAATTCGGCCGTGAGGGGATACAGGGGAATAATCCGACCGGAATTCAACGGATCATCATCGGCATTAAGTTTATCAAATTCCGGATGAACCATTTGAAATCCGCCGTAAAAATCCACCTTGCCGTGGACCGCTAACTGGTCGCCGATTTTAAGCGCTTTTTTTATGTACGACCCGCCCCGGAACCAGACGAGCTTGAGCTGGCCGCTATCGTCTGATAAAATGGCCTGAAATAATTTTCTGCGACGGGTGGGCTTATCGCCACAGGCCAGGATTTTTCCCACCACGGTCGCGGTGGTCCCCGCTTCCAGTCGACGAATGGGTGTTACGCTGGTGCGATCCAAATGACGCCGAGGAAAATAGGATAAAAGATCTTCGACGGTTTTCAAGCCCATCGTGGCCAAAACCTGCGCGCGGGCCGGACCCACACCTTTGATATATTGCAGGTCGGACTGAAGCTGAACCGTCGGGACGGTCACGTGGGTTTAATTCCAGGATTTCCGGTAGGTATAGGTAATCACCATGGAAGATTCCGGAGAAACGGTCGCGGGGAAGTAAATAGTCGTGGCGTCTTCCTTGATGTACATGGTTGATTCATCCCGGATTACCCAGTTGCCGGAAATATGTTCAATAAATTTCACCTGAATCGCTTCATTCCGCTGATTGGTAACGGTCAATTCAATGCTGGCTTCTTCACTCTTCCGTTGGCGACTATAATTTAACACGCGCCGTTTCCCGATGACATCAAACGCACGACCGCCATTCAACGTGACTGTCCCGCCCTTAGGTACCGGCTTTAACTGATCTTCTCCAAGAAATTCCAGTCCTTCTTCCGTATTTAAATACAGTTTTATCGAGCCTGCGGGAAGCGGAATGTTCAGGGAGTTTTCCTTGGTGTTGGCAAATTCCACTTCAACTTCCAGGGGCTCTTCTTTTTGAACCCGTTCCGAATTTTGGAAGATATAGGTGCGCTGGTATTCGATATGACGCGGGGCATAGAGCGTTGTGGTCAATAAATCCCCTGAAGCCAATGAATACCGATCTTCCAAACGATAGATGTGAAAATCGCCCAGGGTAGATTCCTGGGGAATCCTGGCGTCTTCCATGGATGTAGTTTTCGCCCGGAATCCTAATTGATCACCTGATAAAGGTCGTAGACGGCTCGGTCGATTCAACTGGCCTTCCACTAGATGAATTTTCAGATTAGAAAAAGATGCCCTGGAATTATTGGCGATCTGGGCTTCCACTATCAAATCCGCGCTGGAGCCAGGTTCCGTCATGATCATGCGATAATCCGCCTGCCAGGAGAAACCGGTAGCTAAATATAGAAGCGAACCGTTGACCGTTTTGGCCGTATCCGTCGCCATGCGCCACGTGAGAACTGGCGAGGAGGAACCAGGTTCCACGTTGCCCTTCGCGACAATAAAATCAATCCGGTTCCTGGGTATCACTACAATTTCATCCCGATCCTGAAGTGTGATCGTTGGGGAGGACAGCTCCACTAAAATCCCGGTTTTGCTCTTTTCCCCCTGAATTTTTACTTCAATTGCTTTCCCCAATTGGGTGGTGATATAATCCCAACCTCGCGATCGATCCCGGGTCAAACGCTGATCCCGAATTTGGGCACCGTCCAAAACCAGGTAGGGCGAATCAGCAATCAACCCTTCGGGTAGATTGTCGATATGTACAGTATTCAGGCCTCCAGTTAACGTCCATTCCACCGGTTGTTTAACCAACGCAAAACCGTCTTTATAGAGTGTCATCACCGCTGTGGTTTCCTGACCCCAGCTAAGGGTTAGCAGGAAAAGGATACTGATTATTAATCTCATTCCAACAACTCCAGGTTTGCGGTTATTTTTTCCATTTCTTCGGTCATGTCCGCTAACTTTTGCCGTTCCCGAGCCACCACCTGTTCCGGCGCGCGCTCCAAAAACTGCGGATTTTCTAACTTTTTTCGAAGGCCTTGAAGATGGCCATTTAATTCACCTCGGCGTTTTTGCAGCCGCTTTCGCTCTAGGTCAATATCGATCAACCCTTCCAGGGGGATAAATACTTCCAGCCCCTGAACCACCGCTGTGGCAGCATGGGCCGGACGGGGTGCTTCAGGATCAATCTGTATATCATCCAGAGCGGCCAGGGATTTCAAGACTGCTTCCTGACTCCTGAGGATCGCACCGGTCCGTTCATCGGCGCGAATAACCACATCCGCTTTCCGCGACGGAGGAACGTTCATTTGTCCCCGAATGGTCCGGACAGCCGTGACCACATCCTGTACCAGTGTCATTTGTGCTTCGACAGATTCATTGACCAACTCCGAATCCGGCACAGGCCAGGGAGACACCATTAAATCTTTCGCTCCTTCAGGGCGCACATGGCTCCATAATTCCTCGGTAATAAACGGGGCGTAGGGATGGAGCATGGCCAGGATCCCGCGCAACACGGCCACGGCCACGGCTCGCGCAGTTTGAGCGGCATCCGGATCAGACGACCGGAACCGGGTCTTGGCAATTTCCACATACCAGTCGCAAAAATCGTTCCAGGTAAATTCATAAATCACTTTGGCCGCTTCATTGAAATAGAACCGGTTCAATTGCCGGTCCAGGCGGGTAACGGCCTGTTGAAAACGACTCAAAATCCACTGTTCAGGGAGATCCAATGTCTGGGTCTTGAAATCGGGGATGTCCGGCAGACCATCAGGCAAATTCATGAGCACAAACCGGGAAGCATTCCATAGTTTATTCATGAAGTTACGCCCTACCTCCAGTCGGGAATGGGTAAACAAAACATCCAGTCCCTGAGGCGCCATCAACATGATGCCAAACCGGACTGCATCGGTACCGTACTGCTCAAACAGGTCAAAAGGATTGGGTGAATTCCCTAGCGATTTGCTGAATTTCCGTCCCTGTTCATCTCGAAGGATGGACGTAAAATACACATCCCGAAAGGGAATATCCTTTCGAAATTCCAGGCCAGCCATAATCATGCGGGCAACCCAGAAAAAGATGATGTCCGGACCGGTTACCAGCGTGTCTGTGGGATAAAAATAGTCCAGGTCCTCAGATTCCTCAGGCCAATCGTGGACCGCAAAGGGCCACAGCCAGGAACTGGCCCAGGTATCCAGCACGTCGGGGTCCTGTACCCAGCCGTCCCCTTCCGGAGGCTCTACACCACAATAGACTTCCTCCCCACGATACCAGACCGGGATACGATGGCCCCACCATAATTGACGGCTGATGCACCAGTCACGGATGTTTTCCATCCAATGGTTAAAGGTTTTTACCCAATGTTCCGGATGGAAGCGAATCTTACCGGAATTCACGGCCTCCAGGGCCGGACCTGCCAAGGCTTCCATCTTCAAAAACCATTGTTCCCGGAAATAATATTCAACGGGCACGTGTCCCCGTTCAGAGAAACCTACCTTATGGGTGTAGTCTTCAATTTTCACCACGCGTCCCAGGGCTTCCATATCTTTCACCACTTGTTTACGGGCCGCTTCCCGCGTCAGCCCGCGATAGGGTTCCGGAACCTGATCATTCAAGGTGGCGTCTTCGTTCAAAATCTGCACAAACTCCAGATGATGGGTTTCCCCCATCGCAAAATCATTCGGGTCATGGGCGGGCGTCACCTTAACGCAGCCGGTCCCAAATTCCGGGTCCACAAACTCATCGGCGATCACCGGAATGATTCGTCCCACCAAAGGCAATTCCACCCGTCGTCCGACTAGATGGCGGAACCGATCATCATTAGGATTAACCGCAATGGCCGTATCGCCCAACATGGTTTCGGGACGGGTCGTGGCTACCACGACCGATTCATCGGAATCGATGACGTCATAACGGAAATACCAGAGGTGGCCCTGAACTTCCTGATGAATCACTTCTTCATCGCTGATGGCGGAACGAGACACGGGACACCAGTTGACCAAACGGTGGCCCCGATAGATCAGCCCTTTTTCATAGAGCCGGACAAAGGCTTCCAAAACAGCCCGGGAATACCCGGGATCCATGGTAAATCGTTCCCGTTCCCAATCACAGGAACATCCCAGTTTTTTTAACTGGTTGATGATAATGCCGCCGTATTTCTCCTTCCATTCCCAGGCATATTTTAAAAATTCTTCCCGGGTTAACTGGTCTTTGGAGATCCCTCGTTCCGCAAGCATTTTCACCACTTTGGCTTCGGTGGCGATGGAGGCATGGTCCGTACCTGGTATCCAGCAGGCTTCTTTTCCCTCCATGCGTGCTTTTCGAATTAAAATATCCTGAATAGTGTTATTTAGCACGTGGCCCATGGTAAGCATACCCGTCACATTCGGGGGGGGGATAACGATGGTATATGGCGTTTTCTTTGGATTCGGACTGCCGGAGAAATACCCTTTCTCCAGCCATTCAGTATACCACCGATCTTCAATAGATTGTGGTTGATAGATTTTTTCTAATTCAGGCATTGTCGTTCCGTCGGTTACGTCGTAATCAGGGGTTAGCGTTCCAGCGCCAGACTGAACGCTGTAGTCAGTTTCAATACATTTTGATTGGCTTTCACCAGATTTGCACACAAAATCTGACAGAGATTCTGCATAATCTTGTACCCGGTATCGGGGTGGGCATCACAAATTTTAAACAGATCCGTTTTCATCAATTTGGCCAGACAGCAGTCCGTAAGCGCCCGGACGGTGGCGGTTCGGCGGTCATCCTCATTAAATAGCGACATTTCTCCAAACAATGGTCGGCTATCACTGGAGAGTTTAATAATGGCTTTTTCCCGGGTATCGGTCCCATTCCTGGACAGGGGTAATGTGAGGTTTTGAGTGATCTCCACGGTTCCGTCCACGAGTAGAAAAATCGAGTCGCCGATTTCCCCTTCCACAATAAATTCTGTTCCGGCTGACACTTTGACTTCCTTAAACGCTCCCGTAAAATGATTTAACTCAGCATCGGTCAGGCCCTTGAAAATGGAAAATTGGTGTATCCTTTGAATATCCATACCGACCTCAGGGAATTACAATGGCACGTTCGTTGGCCTTAATAATGTATTCGTCTGATGGGTTAATCACCGTTCGTACTTTACTTTCCTCCTGAAGCGATATTCCTCCCTCTTTCAATTTGCGTTCGATGAATGCATCCAGGGCTGAGGTATCGGCGGACAGAATTTCGCCAATCCCCAGACTTTCATCTTTGGAAAAGACGCCAATCAGTACCCAGTGCTTTTTCTCCCGGAACCAATTGAATAACTCATCATAGGTTTTCCCCACAAATTCATGGGGAATATTGACTCGTAAAAATCGGTTCTGGGTACGGTTATTGAACAGAGTATTCAGCGTTTGGGGAACGCCGGGAGTCACCACGTGGGAAGCCACCATGAACGCGCCAAAGTCATCACTCAGCACCACTTCATCCACATTGGCTCGCCGGATATGCTTCAAATTTTCCCGCTCATTCAGATAGGCAATCACCCGCACATTTGGTTCCATGGATTTAATCGTAAGCGTGGCAAATATGGTTTTTTCATCGGGGCTCGTGACGCTGCTATCGGTCAGATTCGGTATAATGACCACTGTTTCGGCCGAATGAATCGACGCCCGTTCTAAAATCCGTTCATTGGTGAAATCGCCCGCCACATAATGGATCCGTAAATCGCGAAATTTGTTTTTTATACTGTTGATTTCATCCTCATTCAAATCATTGATGAGGACTATTTCCATACCTTTTTCTCCGGTCAGATACTGAATGGAATCCAAGATTTGTTCACCATTCCGGTTCCACCCACAAAAGATAACATGGGAGTTGATGTTTACTTTTTCCAAACCTTTTCCTTCCCGAATTTTTTTAGCCACAAAAATTGAGGAAATGGATGCTGTCAATAGGGAAACCAACGATATGCCAGCAAACATGATAAATACTGCAAAAATCCGTCCCTCCGGTGATTTGGGCGTATAGTCCCCGTAGCCTACCGTGGTCATGGTAACAATGGCCCACCAGAAAGGATTTTCACCTTGGGTGATTTCACCCGTCTCAAACGTCCGTAATACAATACCCCCAGCAACCATAACCATCAAAAGACCAAAGCCAACCTGGAAAAACGAATTACGAATTGTAGCTTGAAACCAATACCGCATCTTCGAAAATTACCTCTATCCCGACGGAAAAACCATGCTGGATATTAAAGCATTTTAATCCATAGACGCTTACAACCAAATTCTTTATGAGCTCAAGAATCATCTGTTTTAAATTATCTCGATTATTTTATTAGGAGAATTTTGCGTCGTTCATTCTGTAGGGGGCTGTTTCTAATAAGCCTTTTACTGTTAAACAATCTGGTTGCGGAAAAGGCGTATCACATCCAAACTCAACCGGGAAGTCTCATTATTGAACTATCCCTGGATTCAGTATGGGTGACTGGAGATGGTACCATTCGCTGTTCCCCAGCCTTGTCTCCCATTTATCTTTCTAATGGGCCACCGATTCCGGCCTTCAGGGATTGTTTTTTACACCTGCCTTCCAACGTTCAAACCCGAATTTTCCCGGGTGATCTTCGATCCTTGCCGGTACCAACGGCGCAGAATTCACCCACTGAACAGGCGAAAGGCCTCGTGTTAAACGGCCCTGATTTGCCCTCTCCTCCCCTTGACAATACCTGGTTTTCACTGGAACCGTCACCAGAATCTGATCTGGGCACTACAATTACCCTGTATCCGATCCATTACTCCGGGGATCGCCTAACCTGGACCCGACACTTATCACTGATGATTACCTGGCCTGACGCCAATGCGCCCCCTGTTAAGCGTCTTTCAGCCACCCGAATCCATTCGATGCCCCACGCCCCTCCCGAACGTGATGTCTACACCGGACCGGATATCCCTGACTATCAATTTTCCCAACATCTGGTTCAAGTTGTTGTCAATCAAGAGGGTTGGTACGGAATCACGTATTCCGACTTGCTGGATAGCAATGTTAGCATTAATGGGGTTGACCCTCGCACCATTCAACTATGGGATCGGGATCGGGAAGTTCCTCTTATCGTTGAAGGAGAAGCCGATGGAATCTTCGATCCAGAAGACCGTATCATATTTTTCGGAACACCGGCACCACCTCCGGACGGCGTTCTCTATCGCTTTAATTTCTATTCCCAGGATCACCACTACTGGTTAACCTGGGGAGAACATCCGGGACGACGGTATGTAGACGAAAGCGCCTATCCGGACACGCCATCTGACCAGGTATTGCGCCCTGACAGTTTCATGGACACGCTGCACATTGAACAGGACGATTATTTTGCTCGCTTAGGATCACGTAACCTGCATCAGGAATGGGATCGATTTGACCATTTTTTCATGAACCCTCCGCTCCAGGGGGGCACGTCCGTAGATTTTCAGCTTCAGGTCCCTTATCCTACCGCTTCCACCGTAAAGCGATTTACCCTGCGAGCTGAGGTTCAGGGCATTACTGAAAATGTGCATCAACTACACGTGACCCTGAACCATTTGATTTTGGGTACCGCGACCTGGGAAGGGCAGGATTCCTTCCTGTTTGAAAGTGATCCAAATCATTTTCTCCAAAACGCCGATCTGGTTCACGGTGACAACCTGTTAACCTGCACCTTGGAGGGCGACGATCCCACCAATCGGTACGATCAGGTCTATCTGAATTGGGTTGAATTGATCTATGATCGGGAATACCGTGCCGAAGATGATTACCTGGCCTTCCGCAGAGATAGTCACTTGCCTATGACGACCCAATTTGAAGTTGCGGGATTTACTACATCGGACATTTATCTGGTGAAATCCGATCTCACTCGTCTCACGGATTTCCTCATCCTGTCCAGCGACGATCATTATACTATCGTCTTTCAGGATTATACCGGTTCTGACCAGCCGCGTTACCACGCGTTTACGAATCAGAAGATTCAGCCCGTTTCCAGGCTTCATCCCGTTGAACCGATCAGTCCTTTGTTGTCCGGTATTACATCCGATTATCTCATCTTGGCCCCCGATTCATTTCGGACAATCCTTCAGCCCCTGGCTGACTATCATTCCGCCCAGATTATTGACATAGATCGGATCTACCGAAACTATTGCAGCGGGCAGGTGTCTCCCAGAGCCATCAAGGCGTTTTTAAGCGATGTATGGCATTCGGGTCCTTCCGGTCTGCGATATGTGCTTATCGCTCAGCAGGGGAAATGGTTCGGATGGGAAGGCGGATTTAATCACGGTCAGCGCTTTATTCCCGCCATGAAAATCCAGACCTACAAGTTTGGAGCGGTTTCATCAGATACCTGGTACACGCTGGTGGACGGGGATGATATGATTCCTGATTTTGCCATTGGCCGTTTCCCTGCACGCACTGGAAATGAACTGGAAACCATGGTGTCCAAAACATTGGAGTATCTCACCCGGGAAGATTGGACATCTGATAATCGGATCCTTATGATTGGCGGATATGAGGCCACCTTTAAAGATCAGTCTGAATCGCTGATTGACCCTTTGCTGGCTCAGGGATACTTCCCCAAACGCCTCTACATCGATCGATATTCCGAAGGGGGCCCGTTTTATGGCAGCACGGATACCCTACTCACAACGCTGGAAAACGGAGTCTGGTATGTGAATTTTTTGGGTCATGGAGGCGGCGCCGTTTGGGGTGATCGATCCCTGCTCACGCTGGATGATGTGTCCCGCCTGAACAATACACATCGGACGCCATTGGTAACCAGCATGACCTGTTTCACCGGGGATGTAACCAACCCCAACGCGTTGGGCCGACGCATGATGGCACTTCCTAACGGGGGCGCGTTGGCCTGGTTTGGCAGCGCTGGTTTAGGATGGATCATTAACGACTTTTTATTGTTAGAGCCTATCCACCGGCATCTTTTCTCCGATGAAACCTGGACATTGGGTGAGGTTATAAACCAGGGAAAAGTGGAAGACCTGGCCACCAATACCGGCTTCCCGGTTATCGCCCGTACTCAGGTATACCAATTCAATCTGAGCGGTGACCCGGCACTGTCCATTCGGCGTCCCACTCCGACCACAATTTCACTCTCAACCACTGTATCCTCTGGTGGCGAGTCCATATCCCTGGGCAATTTACCGCCAACCGCCGATTCTCTGACGATTAACCTCTACGATCGTGAAAATCTCCCGCTTGGCCAGTTCAGGCAATCCCCCTTCACCCTACCCATGTCAACACCACCTGGATTGGTTCGGGTGGTCACAGCATGGAAAGACAATTCCCAACTAAATCATGGCTCTGCCTTGTTAAGTGTTAATGGATCATTGGTTCACATTGATCAGGTGGATCCTGCCAGCCCCACTGAATTGGATTCCATTCAAATTTATGTCAACGCTCAGGACCCCGTAGGCCTTGACTCGGTTTTCCTCAAGGTGAATGGCGTAATTCACCTTTTGATGCCAGATGCCACTCCGGGCGTTTATCGTTTAAAAACATCCTTGCCGCCGCAACCATCCGGTTCGGTGCTCTACCTGGAACCGGGCGCAATCAATACTCAAAACCTAGAAACCTGGGGCCCTGCTCAGACCATCGTTATTCAACCTTGTCTGCATCCTGTCCTGATTGATCTCTCCTTTTTTTCTGACCAGGATTTGGGACTCCTGGCTACCGTAAAAAATTCCACATCAGGCTCAGGTCCCCTCACGTTAGTGTTTGAACGTCTCACTGATTCCACATGGATAGAACTGGGTACGCTTCAAACATCCCTGCCAGGATTAACCCGCCGTTCTTATCGTTTAAGTTCTCCGCTTCCCCGGGGACAATCCATGTATCGAGTTATCCTTTCTCCCGGCCCAGGATATACCGCTGACACGCTTGAAACAGCAATCAAACCCTTCGCCTTCTGGATTACTCCTGATCTGGGAACAACCATGGATTTATCCACCCACCAAGTCGTGGGAATTCCTGGTGTAAATCTGGAGGTTCAACCTGGCGAAGTCTCCCAACCAGAAATTCTCACCCTTCAGGAAATGGCAAAAGAAGACGTACCACTCCAAGGCGGCATTGATCTAGTAACTCTTGATCCAAATCGTGCAGGCGTTGCGTGGGATGTGGGTTCTAAAACGCCAATCTCTATGGATTGGATTACTGCCATTCCTGATACTGCTGATTATGAATTATTCATCTTTGATAAAAAGGTTCAAACCTGGCAGCGGAGTTCATCTGATAACCAGGCGATTACCTGGAATGGACCGGGAATCATGGCATGGTTTCAAATCACCGATGACACAAAACCGGTAGTGGAGGCCAGTTTAAACGGGCAGCATTTTCTCCGGGATAGTTATATCAGCACCACTCCTCGATTTACGATCATCGCACAGGACGATCATGGTATGGATTTCCGCCCTGAGGCAATGCAATGTTGGATCAATCGTGATCCGGAACGCCACCTGTCTCCGTTACGAATCTCAGGTCGAGGGTCGGCTGTTACCTATGAATTTTACCCGGATTTGGAGGTCTCTGACACGCTGATCCAGTTTCTAACTACCGACGCTGTGGGCAATCGTTCCGACACGCTACTGCTTCATTTCATGGTCCGCTCTCAATTGGATCTTTTGGATTATGGAAATTTCCCCAATCCGTTCACGGATCAGACCCGCTTTGCCTATGAACTCACGGACAATGTTGACCAGTTCAGCCTGGACATTTATACCGTGGCGGGAAGGCGGGTGCGCCATTTTGGTCCACAAGCTACAGTGACTGATCTGGATTCTCGTTCGGGGGCCTATCATGAAATCATTTGGGATGGCCGGGATGAAAACGGTCATTTTGTGTCCAATGGGGTTTATTTTTACCGTTATCATATTCGAAAAGGAAAACACAACCTTTACCGGCAAGGAAAGGTGGCTAAAGCACGATGACGCGGGGAATCCTTCTATGGATAATAACTTCCGTTCTTTGGTGTCAATCGGGAACCGCCGACGCTTTTCTGGAATTGGGATCTTCCCCCAGGTCTCTCGCCATGGGACAAGCCATCGTGGCACTTAGTGGCAATCCATCCGGAATTTTCGTTAATCCGGCTGCCAGCGGGTTTTCCGAAAGTCGATCCCTAAATGTGATGGGGGTTCAGGCTTTTGGGATGGCCAGTTACGTCACCTTGGGGGGCTCATTTGAGTCATCATCTGCTATCCGATGGACCGTTCAAAGCGCCGTGCTGTCCATTAGCGGAATTCCTGAACATCCAAATTTGCAAGGTATCACGAGCCTAGAAGCTCGCCGTGATTCCATCCGGTCCTGGGTGAAAAGAGGATTTTCATCTTTTGGCGATGTGGAATCAGCCCTTTTGATCAATGGGTCAAAAAGTATCAATAAAACCGTGGACTTGGGGTGGCAGATTTCCCCGTTTGATGTTCAGATTCCAGTGGGCTTTACTGTTCGAATTCTGAATAAGCAATTGGGATCGCTTACCGGAACTGGAATCGGAGCCGATTTTGGTGGAATGATAACCATCCCACTAAACGACATCTTCTTATGGGATCGATTAGGTCATCTAACACTGGGAGGAGCGTGGTTAAACCTATTCGGTACCCGCGTATACTGGAATTCCCGGAAAGTAGATTTGATCCCCGCACAGTTCATCCACGGCGTTGGTTATGAACAACCGATCTGGGACGCTAATATTATACTTCGAATTTTGGAGCAGACATCCACCCGATATCCAGGCGAGACTCTGGTCGGCACTGAGCTGTTAATCGGTCACCGCCTGGCCGTTCGATTGGGCTTGAATCAGTCAGAACTTCAAGGGGGAATCGGGATCTCATTGACACATGATCATCACAACTTGACTATTGATTACAGCTTTGCTTCCCATGCCTTGGGTCCGGTTCATCGTTTAGGTGTAGTCACCCATTTCTAATCTAATATGGTTAACTTCCTGCCTATGATTAGCGCGACTCAGAACCCCATACCCTTGAACCTATTATACCTCTCCACTACAGAGTGTCGGGTATGTCAGACCTTGCGTCCTCAGGTGGAAGCCCTTGTTAAGGATCATCCCCCCTGGTCGTTTACCTATGTGGATTTGAATCAGGATCCGGCGGCACGCGGCCAATGGCTGGTATTCACTGTCCCCACCGTTTTGGTGCTGGTAGATGGAAAAGAAGTCCGTCGTTTTTCCCGATATTTACATCTTGAGGAGCTCGCAGTAATCATGGAACGCTACCGCGCCATCGCTATGTAGGAATCCTTGCCTTGAAATGGTTAAACCCTTTTCTGGTTATTATTGCAATTCTTGGATGTACTCAGGTCCGGGAAGATCCTGACCCACCCTCCCCGCCTCATTGGGTAGAAAAATCACCACCAGAAGCCCTGGTCGAAGCAGGGATTGACGCGATCTCATCCGGATCTCCCGCTATCCTTTTGATGTGGAACGCCAATTCAGAGCCTGACCTTGCGGGATATATCATCTATCGGGCTGACACGACGGCATCCCATCCTTTTCAACCGATCGCTGAAATTGATTTAATTCAAACCTGGGAATCGGACACCAGTTTCATCGATGAAATGCTTCATCCCTATGTAGATTATTACTACTATTTAACGGCTAGAGATCACGCCGGAAATGAGAGCGCTCCGTCAGATACAATTCAATACCGACTCATGCAGGCCTGCCAGCCTCTTTCACCGGTGGATCAGACTCTTAATGTCGACGCTCTAACCTTCTCATGGATTGACCCCCTGGGAGCCCATACTTATACCCAGGAATATGTATTGCGGGTGGAGGCTCTGGCTCCTGAACCTCACACGGTATGGCTTGCCCGTTTCTACCAGCGCTGGTATACGGAACAAACTACCGGTGATCCTATTCAGTTTGATTGGTTTTCGGCATCCGAACAATGGCCCGATTGGGTGAATGTTTGTTTGAGTTTGGAGGACGATTTGAGTCCCGGACTTTATCGCTGGAAAATAAAGAATATCAGTGAGGTCGATAATACTACCGGCCTGGACGAATGCAGTGGCGAGTCAGAGTGGGTTTTCTTTGAAATCACGTCCCCTTAAACGATGATCGCCGCATACGTCCCGGTTCGTCAGGATAAAGTTCCGGGACAAAGTCGGATTGCCAAAACTCCCGCGTATCCGCATCCATTACCGTCAATCGTCCATCCCATCCGGCTCCCTGATCCAGATTAACCAAATTCCCCCAAATCACCGGTGTAGCATCCGGTTGTACATCCAGAGTAGGAGTATGACCAATAAATACGGTTTGGTATTCAGGGATTTTAAACTTCTCCCGGTGGTGACTGGCGGCCATATAAAGGGAACGATCCAGACAGAATATATCCTGACTTTGCTGATCCAGAGGCACCTCCGGTTCAAACCCAGCATGGACATAGAGTCGATTCTTTTCATCTAAAAAATACAGGCGGGCTGATTCTAAAAATTGCACATGTTCCCGGGGGATATCCCGGGAATAGGAGTCTATGGTCGCTTGTCCGCCTTGTGAAAGATGCATCACACTTGTTTCACCCGTTTTCATCCAATCCAGCGTCCATTGATCATGATTTCCAAGGATCAGAAGGCAATCGGGAAGTGTCGCTAAAAAATCAATGGTTTCTCTTGTTTGAGACCAGCCGTCACAGATATCACCCAAAGATATCAATCGATCGTGATGAGGATTAAACTTGGCTCGTCCCAATACCTGTGTTAGAGCCTTGAACCCTCCGTGGATGTCGCCAACAACTAAAGTGCGCATGAAAAATAGGGGTTAGGATTCTTTTAGGGATTCTGCTGCCACATCAACTTCTCTCTTTACCGTGAGTGCAATCAGCATCTGGGCGGGGAAATAGGTTCCCAACACTATTACCCGGGCCCATGAAAAGGATGTGTGAAATTTATCCCAGGCCAAACAGGTATCTGATATGATGAACAATATCGCTCCCAAAGGCGCTAGCCACCCCAAGGCGGGAAAAGCTTTAACTCGTTCCACGGATTGCCAGCCCATGGTTAGTATCACAGCTAAATACACCAGGACGGGCCAGCGCAGATCGCCTAATCCCGGTAAAAGGAGGACATAGACAATGACTCCTAAAATAGCGTATGGTATAATGGTAAGGGTAGGAGTAAAAGAGGTTTGCCGCCCGGTGGAAAAGGCGGTGATGTACCATAAGTGGGCCACCAGAAAACTCACCAACCCCGCCATAAAAAAGCGGTCCGGCCACATCAGGAATATATCTCCGGCCAAGGAGAACATCAGGCCGAGCATTATACGCATTCGATAAGGACCGGTCGGCCGCCCCCCCAGCCAAGCCAAAAGAATAATAAATAACATGGTCATAGGTTTATAGATGTAAACTAAGGTCCGGTCAGGATGATACTCAGACAAAATCGTAATTATAGTCCCCAGTATAATTAAACTCATGAGTATCCGAATCAGACGTTGATGGTCCATAAATATCCTTTCAATAGGTTTAGACCAGGATTCTATCGCCAAGAAACTTAATACGTTGAACCCATTCCAAGGTTGCAGATTTCACCAATAAATAAAACTCTATTTATTGGAATCTAATCTTCCTTAGAGGAATTGATTGAAATGGGAGCATTCGGAAAACTAATTTCGGACCCGTTTTTGAACACCTTATGCGCCAGTAGCTCAATTGGTAGAGCAGTGGACTCTTAATCCATTGGTTGGGGGTTCGATTCCTCCCTGGCGTACGTTCTAATTCCCCGTCGGTAAACACCTATTATCGACGGGGTTTTCTTTTATTAGTGGAGTGGGTTCAATTTAAGGGAAAGTGGACAGAACCGGACTCTTGCGGACTGGAAGGGACACAAACCGGATACCGATTGCCGGATACCGATTGCCGGATACCGGCCCCCACCCAGGCCCGGGGGCACCCCCCCCTGTCTATATGTATAACTCACTCTAATAAATTTCAGGGAAAAAATTTTGGGGCGGAAATAATTACACCGAGAACCAGAAACGTGAACTTATTTGGTTTTCAAAGAGTAACGAATTAGTTTATAGGCAGAAAAATGAAAATATCAGAGCTCAGAGAGAGGATCAAGGAACTGCCGCCGGAACGGAGGACAATAGTCTTACTTCAGATCAGGAGGAGGGCGCGGGAAAAACTCAAGGCACTTAAAGAAGCCCAAGCAAAAAATGAATTATAGGGTATATCAAGGCGGCAAAATAGGGAAGTGGGTAATAAATAGTAGGCCGCACTAATTAAATTAAAAGACCAAAACAACCGTAGTTCCAGTAATAAGTAACGGCGGTATTGAAAAGTGGGTTGTAATATTTACACTTGGAGGAATCTAATATGAGAGAATATGTTTCAAGTATTGCAATATTTTTCGGTGTGGTTTTTATTGGGCTTGTCTCAATCTCCCTTTACGTAAAAGGGATTACCTGGGTTGGAACAAACTTTTTTTCAGGAATGACCGAAATCGCTTCTTGGTTACTTGCTTTTAATGTGTTTGGTGGATTTTTATTTGCGGTAAAAAGTATTCGCCCTTACATGGGTGCTTTTTACCTGATATCATCTTATTTCTATGGCTCTCTCTTGTTCTTGATCAGTTTCTTGTCTGTATACATTAGTTGGGGATTTTGGGGAACCATAATTAGCATTATTGTTCTTCCGGGCATTGGATGGGTCCCATCGGCATTTCTTATTTCTTTCTTAACGGGGGATATAGATGGTATTGGCATTCTTTCATTATCCCTTGCCCTCACTTTTGGCACAAGAATAATCGGAATTAAAGCAATAGAGAGTTAAAGATACTTCATGCTTACTTATTTCAACTCCAGGATTTTATAAAAATTAGAGTATTGGGGTTCTTACTGGATATATATAATCATAAATGATTCTTCTTTCAAACCGCCATATAATCGGAAAGAGAATATTCAACCTAGTCTATTCCAATATTAAGCGCGTTGTAAGTTATTTAAAATAAAACACGTGCAATTATATTTAGAATATATTGTGTAATAGGATTCGGGACGGGTTCTATTGAATAGTAGACAGACTCACACACACATTGACTTTATTTATTCATATTAAGGGCAATTAGACCATCGAGGATTGAATTAAGCGCGCTAATTAGAGCCGAAATACTCATTTTACTAAAATCTTTATTCTCTAATGCGGTGATAATTTTCAGAGATGAAGCGCGAAGTAAGAGAAGGGTTTCAAGATCAATGGATTCAATGACGCTTTTGGGCAATCTCCTTTTTGCCCGTTCAATAATTGCTTCACGATTATCCCAGATTTCAGACAGATTTTGTTTCGTCATTTCTAACTCACGGGCGACTTGAGCGAATCGGGGGGTTGGATTGGCACCATAAGCGCGAATGCTGATAGAGAGCAATTTAACCGCCCGGTATTTGGTTTCTAATCTGGTTCGATGCCATTTCTTCATGATCGAATTTACTATCCCCGATTGGATTGTTAAATTATATAGCGGCTAACTGCCGGATCGTAACCGACAGGACAGCCTCAACTCCCGATTGAGGTTGCCGCTTCTCATAGTTAATCGGGGTGCAATCAGCGGGAGGTTGAAGTAATGACGGATGAAGAGTATAAAAGACTTAAGAACGATTCTTATATAAAACCATACATTGATTTATTGGTTCCATTATTAAGAATGTCAGATGATGATCGCCTTGAAAGGAATCGGAAAATAATGGATATACATAAAAGTATAATTAAAGGATGGATAAAAAAGTCAAAAAATGTATATCATATTTTGGCGAATGATCGGGGTTTGGCGGATTATTTAGAAATTAATATCGAAAAATTAGGTGAAAAAATTAGGCCACTTACAGAAATTTATAAGAACGAGGTTAAGGGAAAAAGAGCCGGGCGTCAGAAAGAGATATACAAATTATTACGGATTATTTTTGAGGATTTGAAAGACAGGGGACTTGATAATGTAGATCAGGATGATTTCGTTTATAGACTATTTCGTGAAAATGATTTTGAGAATTTTGGTAAGTCTAAATGGAATTTGGCATTGGCAGACAGAATTCGAAAAATGAGGGAAAAAGCAGGCGCAGAAACAAAAGAGTTCCCCGAACAAAAAACAATTGGATTCACCGGAAACATCAACACAGAAAAAGGAAGAGTGGAAGAAATGAAGGAAGAAAATTTTCACGGATTCTTAATTAAACCGTGTCAATGTGATGACCACCCTGATTCTAAATGGTATATCGAACAAATAGTAGATGGGTTGAAATTAGCGGAATATCAATGTCCACATTTTTATAGTATGGAAGATGCTAAGGAGAAAATATTGATAGACTAAAAATTCTGATTTAATATTTTTGGAATTTAACAGATTGCTTTGATGCCCGCTTAATTTCCAAGCGGTTTCTTTTATCCTTATTATTTCGCCCGATAGATTCTGCATGACAAAAGAAAGGAATCGACATGCAGAATAAAAAACAAGGTTTAACTCTTAAGGAAGTGAGCAAAGAAACCGGTGCACCCTATTACACCATCCAGTATCTCTCCAAATGTAACAGACTTCCTAAGCTAAAAGAATCTTCCGGGCCTGGTTACCCCAATCTGTTTCACCCCGACGCTGTTAAGATAGTAAAAGACCATTTGGCGAAGGGCCGATAGGCTCTTCTTTAGCGGTAGGTAGCTATGGGTTTTTTCGATTCTGAGGGATTCTGTGCATTGGCCGAGCGTTTGGATCGGATCGAAAAACTGATTCAGGAGCAAATCGGGACTTCTCCGGCTTGGTTGGACCTGGATCAGGCTTCGCAGTACACCCAGCTTAGTGAACGAACGCTTCGCCGGGCTATTATAGCAGGGAAACTCCGATCCGTCCGCCGGGGAAGAAAATTGCTCTTTAGGGCTGAGTGGCTGGATAAGTTTATCCTGTATGGCAAGCAGCGATTGACCTATTATGAGCGGAAGGTCATAGCGGATCAATAATGAAAGCACCTTCAAAAAACGGAGGATTCTACTACCGAAATGAGCTTTGGTTTAGCGAGGCTTATCGGTGCCTACCTCCGGCCGCTAAAGACCTCCTTCATTGTTTTACGACTGAATTAAGGTGGGAATACAAAAGTGGAAAAAAATATTTTTTTAATAATGGAGATATTTCTTTTTCTGAAAGTCAGTTTAAGGAATTGCTGGGCTACTCTTCAGAAACGTATTTAAAAGCACGGAATCAATTAATAAAAGTCGGGTTAATACGACAGACATACCGCGGTGGGAATGGGAGGGGTGATCGGGCAAGATATAAATTATTGATGGTGGATGGAATCCCTACAAAAGAGCAAAGGTGGAAAGACTACCCATCCAAAAGTTGGGAAGATGAAATACCAAGATCAAAAAATTCATTGGTTGGTAAACATACAAGATTCCGACCGGGGAAATCAGGTAGAAAAGATATTTCCCACCCTAATAGAGTAGGGGCTTTAAGGCATAAACCCCCTAATAAAGTTGGGACTTAAAAAAAATATGTCCCTATTAAAATGCACCCTTTATCATTATGGAAAAATGATATATGTTCTATTATTACAAGGGATAGAGCCATTTAAGCCCCAAATTTTGCAAGTTATTAAAAGCCCCTATTTTAATAGGGTATCTTATTATATGCCATACCATACGCAAAAAATGACAACCAGAGACCGCAAAGGACCGGGGTAATGAGAAAGGAAAATGAATGGAAAATAATTTTGCCCCTGAAAATGCAATGATTCCCAAGTTAATTCACGGCGATTTTTTTCACCTCTGGAAAACAGCGGGAATCGGAAAAGTTGATTTAATTTTGGCCGATCCGCCCTATAATCTTTTCAGCGGTCTTTATGCCTGGGACAAGTCCCTGGATTTGATCAAGCTGGAAACTTTTTTCGCTCAACTGCTGAAACCAACCGGACAGGTGTTAATTTTCTGTGACCTGAATTTATTGGTCAATTTAATGAGTTCGTTCAATGAGCGGTTCAAATATCGGTGTTACCACATCTGGCGAAAAAGCGGGGGCTGTCCCGTATCACTTCACCGCCCGATCAATAATAGTGAATTTATTTTGGTATTTCGCAAAGTCGGAACGAAGGAAAAAGACTTAACCTGGAACCCCTACGATATGGGGGAAAAAGGCGAACCCTATTTAAAACGAAACTATTCCCCGGACATTCCCACTCGCCGTATTAAGAAGAGTGAACAAAACCAGAACACTACCGGAGATCGCTATCCGAAAACAATAATCGACGCCCCGGGAAAGCCGAATATGGAAGCCTGGGAACGGTCTAACCATCCCACCCAGAAGCCGGAAATTCTGC
>CAZHTM010000019.1:0-37354 GCA_964535735.1 uncultured bacterium | reverse complement strand
ATAGTTAACCGGAAAGGATACCACTGTCAGATAAAGTCGTGGTCAGTGCACTTTACACAAAATTCTGGATACCCCCTCCTTTTCTCATGCTTTTGAGAAAATGTCTCCAACGCACCTTCGAACAGTCTTTTTTTCCATCGATACAAAAGATTGACATGAATACCGTATCGCTCACTGAGCTCACTCAAAGGAACTTGATTCTCTATGTGCTCACGTAAGATTATGACTTTCTTCTGGGGACTGAAACGTTGTCTCTGTCTCATGATTTCCTCCCATTCTTTCTATCTTATTTTAATTCCCCAAAAGTCATATTTCATCTGAAGCATTACACATCTTTCTCCGTTCAACTTTTCACTTTTCACTTTGTCACTTTTAACTTAGTCTTATCCAACTGAAAAATGAATAACCATTTCCTTTTCACCATCCTCATGATTCTGTCCACGGCCCCGCTCCTCGGCCAGGCTCACCCGTCCATCCACCAACTCCAGGCCGAGGAACATTCTCAAGACAAAGATTTCAGGACAGAAAAGGTCACCATTCGATTGGGCTTGGAAGTCTTGCTCACCGATTCCCTTCATCTGATCGAAGGTCGATCAGTGGCTCTGGTCACTAACCACACCGGGAGAGATCATACCGGAACACCCAATTTTCAGCGGCTTCTGACCACTCCGAATGTTCAATTGAAGGTCATTTTTTCACCGGAGCACGGCCTGTTCGGGGAAGCGGCCGCCGGACAAATTGTACGGTACGGGGAACAAATGAAAGCGCTTCCGCCGGTGATAAGTCTCTACGGTAAAACCCGGAAACCGACGCCGGAAATGCTGGATGGCGTGGACGTCATCCTCTACGATATTCAGGATATCGGCGCACGATTTTACACGTACATTTCCACCCTGGGACTGGTGATGGAAGCGGCCGGCGCTCTCAACATCCCCGTCATTGTCCTGGACCGCCCCAATCCTCTGATGGGAATTCGCGTCGATGGTCCCGTCTTGAAACCTGACTATCAATCCTTCGTGGGCTATTATCCCATTCCCATTCAATACGGCCTCACGGTTGGGGAACTGGCCAGGATGATTATTGCAAACCATTGGATTAACACTCCACCGACGCTTACGGTGATTCCCGTGGAACATTGGACACGCCGCTTATGGCTGGATGAAACCGATTTGCCCTGGATCCCCCCTTCTCCCAATATTCCCGATTTAGAAACGGCCACCGTCTATCCCGGAATGTGTCTGTTCGAAGGCACCAACGTGAGCGAAGGTCGCGGCACAGATCATCCCTTTGAATGGATCGGCGCGCCCTGGATAGACGGCCGCGCCTGGGCCCGAACGCTCATGAATGAAAAACTACCAGGTGTTGAATTCCGACCCATCACCTTTACGCCTGTGGATTTGCCGGGCCGGGCCATGAATCCCAAGTACGAAG
The DNA here is from genome assembly GCA_964535735.1 of uncultured bacterium. Classification (GTDB taxonomy): domain Bacteria; phylum Fidelibacterota; class Marinisomatia; order Marinisomatales; family J089; genus J089. The sequence goes on along the minus strand of CAZHTM010000019.1, from coordinate 35,923 downwards.
ATCAGGTCTGTGAGGGTGTGGCACTCACGATCACTGATCGTATCCGGTTCCAGCCAATGCGTACAGCGGTGACGATGCTGACGGTATTACGCCAACTGTATCCTGAAAAATTTCAGGTAAAATCAGCCTGGATGAATAAACTGTGGGGAAGTGATGATCTCAGTAATTATTTGGAAGATCCGAAACTGAATCCACAACCAAATTGGGAAGCTGAAACCAGACATTTTTCCAGGGAATGTGATCCATTCCTTTTATATGAATGAACCAGTCACCCTGATTACCGTCGAGGGGTGACTCTTTGGGAATTTTCAATAAGGAATAACCAACGCCCAATGACGAAGGAAGTCACGCCTCCAGTCCTAGTTACGATCCTGTCACCCGGCATTCATCGTTTACGGAATTGGGACATACGCTCTGGTCAGTCTTCGACGGGCTCAGACTGACAGCTTGTAGCTGGGCAAATAACGCTTATTGAATATATACCGTCTTAATGTTTACAAATTCCCGGATTCCATTGGCCGCCAATTCCCGGCCATAGCCGCTTTCTTTCACACCGCCGAACGGCAACCGCGGATCTGATTTCACATATGTGTTCACGAAAGCCGATCCCGCTTCCAGCTCTTCCGTGGCGATTCGTTCTCCCCGTTTTATATCAGACGTAAACACAGCGGAACCCAGACCAAATACCGTATCGTTCGCCACTTGAATCGCTTCCGTTTCGTCCTTTACGGGGATAATAGCTGCCACTGGGCCGAATAATTCTTCGTCGTAGGCCGGCATCCCTTTCTTTACATCGGTCAAAACCGTCGCCGGATAATAGGCGCCGGGACCGTCCGGAATTTCTCCGCCAATAAGCACTTTTGCGCCCTTTTCAATACTTTTCACCACCTGGGCGTGGAGTTCATCCCGTAAATCTTCCCGTGCCTGGGGACCCAGGGTGGTCTCCTCTTTCAAGGGATCGCCCATAACTACCGTTTTCATCCGCTCCAAAAGCAGGCGTTCAAATTCCTCCCGAACCGCCTCCACTACGATAAATCGCTTGGCGGCAATACAGCTCTGTCCCCCATTTATCATGCGACTGGTGGCACAAGTGGTTGCAGCCAAGACCACATCCGCATCTTCCAAAACCACATAAGGATCGCTGCCGCCTAATTCAAGAACCGTCTTTTTCAACTGCTCTCCTGCCTTCGAGGCCACAGCCTTCCCCGCAGGTGTGCTGCCGGTAAGGGTAACTGCTTTCACCAGAGGATTCTCAATCACAGCTGCCACTTGGCGACTACCGATCAGCAAAGATCGAAAGATATGTTCCGGAAAACCCGCTTTTCGAAATACATCTTCGATAGCCAAGGCCGATCCGGGAACGTTGGAGGCATGTTTCAAAACGCCAGCATTCCCTGCCATCAATGCTGGAGCTGCAAATCGAAAGACTTGCCAGAAGGGAAAATTCCAGGGCATGACCGCCAGTACAATCCCGATAGGACGGTAGGCCACAAAACTCTTTCGCGCTTCCGTGAGAACAATCTCAGAGGAAAGAAATTCTTCGGCTTTTTCCGCATAAAAATCACAGACCCAGGCACATTTCTCCACTTCCGCTCGACCATCGCGGACCGGTTTTCCCATTTCCACCGCCATCAGTTCCGCATAATCCTGGGTATTTTCCCGAAGAATTCGCGCCGCATTTTTCATGAGTCCCGATCGGTCTTTGAAAGACGTGCGTTTCCAGTCCAGATAGGTTTCGTGCACCATCTGAATGATGGCTTGTGTTTCTTCAGGGGTGTGTTCGGGATAGGATTTTACAATTTTTCCAGTACTGGGATTGATGACATCCATTTCAACTCCGATCTTTCCAATAGTTGTTTAACTTTTCAATCAATTCACTGTTGACCTGCGCTTCCACCGGTATTTCTACCACGGCAATTTCCGGGGAATGAATCGCCGCGTCCAATTGTTCACGCAGGTCGGAAAGGCTCTCTGGACGATAAGCCTGAATTCCGAAACTCTCCACATAAGCTTTAAAATCCGGATTGGTGATCGAGGTGCCGGTGGCCACTCCGCGGGACATGGTTTGTTTCCAGCGGATGAGGCCATAATCATTATCATTAAATATTATTGCGGTGAAATTCACTCCCAACCGTTTCGCCGTTTCCAATTCCTGGGAATTCATCATAAATCCGCCATCACCCATCGCCGCCACAATTTGCCGGTTTGGGTCCGCCAGGGAAGCCGCCACGGCTCCCGGGAGGGCAATGCCCATGCTGGCTAACCCATTACTAATGATGCATCCGTTTGGTATGTAGGTGGGGAAATTCCGGGCAATCCACATTTTATGGCTGCCCACATCGCTGATTATCAGGCCATAATCATCCATGATGCGACGAATCTCATTTAATGCTCCCGGAATCGTGAAGGGTTCTCCCTCTTTCAAATCGTAAGACGCAATATCGTCCAGAATTCGTTTCCGGATGGGGCGATACCAGTCCTGGTCATAGTCCGGTGCTTCCTGCTCCAAGCGCTGATTGATCTCCCACAGGGACGCGGAAATGTCTGCGATACATTCTACCTCCGGAAGGTAACTGGTGTAAACTTCAGCTGGAACAAAATCCACATGAATGACCCGATTGCGGTTGTGCAGATTCCATTTCAGGGGCGCATATTCCGCAATATCATATCCCACGGTCATGATCAAATCCGCTTCCTGAATGGCTTCCATAATGTAGTCGGAAAATCCCAATCCGATGGAGAGAAGCGATTGGTCTAAGCGATCCGAAACCGCGCCTTTTCCCATGAAGGTGGACACCACGGGAATGCCATGCTTTTTCACGAGACGGGTCAGTTGTTTGCTGGCCTGTTTCCGGATGGCGCCATTCCCCGCCATAATCAGAGGTTTACGGGCGTTTTTCAATAAATCTATGGTCTGCTTCAAAGCTTTGTAATCAGGACTGGGCCGCCGGAGACGCCGGACAGGCAGAGGCTCCGTCTTTCCCGTGGCTGTTTGGTGCGCAAGATCTTCGGAGAGTTCAATATGAGTGGCGCCCGGCTTTTCGAATTCAGCTACTTTAAACGCTTTTCGGATCACTTCCGGCACAACATTGGTAGAGGCAATGGCGGTATTCCACTTGGTGATGGGTTTAAACATCGCTACAATGTCCAGGTACTGGTGGGATTCCAGGTGCATCCGGGATATGCCGCCCTGGCCGGTGATGGCAACAACCGGCGCTTTATCCATATTGGCATCCGCCACACCCGTAAACAGATTGGTAGCGCCCGGACCCAACGTCGCCAGGCAAACCCCAGCCCGTCCGGTAAGCCGCCCCCATACATCCGCCATAAAGGCTGCTCCCAGTTCATGTCGGGTGGGAATAAAGGTAATGGTGGAATCGGCCAGGGAAAACAGTAAATCCTCCGTCTCCTCACCCGGAAGTCCAAAAATATATTTTACCCCCTCATTCTCCAGACACTGAACAAACAGATCCGATAGCTTCATACGCTGGATTCTTTCGTTATTAAAGTTGGTGGAAGCTAACCTTTTTTCCCAAAATTGGGAACATGGTCGACAATTTATTCCATAGCCAAATCCAAAAACGGTTGTGGATCAGACCGCATAGTGGAGGTTACTTTTTCAAAGGCATCGAAAATATCCTGAATATCCGCTTCAGTTCCCAATAAATGCGTTTGTTTCAGCCAGACTGCTTCTTCGGTTGCCAGTCGTTCCGACACCGGCAAACGAAGTAATGCATACGCCCGGTCTTCTAACCAGGGATACTCCCGCGTATCAGCAGAAAACAGCCGTTCCCGGTATAGCGGTGTATAACCGGCGTAGGTATACACCCCTTCGGCTTGCATGGCCTTGAAGAATACGTCCCGGGGGATACCATGAAAGGCCTCCTTCGAATAACGACATAAATATAAATGGTTGGCGGAACGGGTGGTCTTGGCATAGGACGTGGCGGGGAAAATTCCTTCAATCCCATTCAGGAAGGTATCCAACCGAGCACGGTTCGTTTCCCGTAGCGTCATTTCCGACGCCAATGTATCGAATTGGGCATTCAGCATACTGGCGGCCAGGGCCGTCATGCGGAAATTCCCACCCAGGCGATGGTGCTCATACCATTGCCCGTTCCGGACCCGACCGCAATTATGGTAGGAAAAACAGGCGTCTATGAATTCCTGATCATTAGAAACGATGGCACCGCCTTCGCCAGCCGACATATTTTTGGAGGTCTGGAAACTGAAGATTCCACCCAACCCCAGAGCGCCCACCCGTCGGTGATCCCATTCCGCACCGTGAGCCTGGGCCGCGTCTTCAATCACCACCAGATTATGTTTACGGGCAATAGCTAAAATCCGATCCATATCCGCCGGATTCCCGGCGATATGAACCGGTACAATCACCCGGGTTTTCTCAGTAATAACTCCCTCTAATTCATCCGGATTTAAATTAAACGTATCCGGATCTACATCCACAAAAACCGGAACCGCATTGGCCATTAATACCGCCGCTCCGGTAGCAATAAAAGTATAAGCGGGAACTATCACTTCATCACCGGCCCGGACGCCAGCAGCTTTCAGCGCCACCCAGAGGGCGGCCGTCCCGGAATTAGTGGCAATAGAATACCGGGCCTGCTGGAAGTCTGCAAACCGGGTGAGGAATTGGTCTATCGCCTTGCTGCCAATGCCCCAGGTGTCCTGTTCCAGTGTCTGAAGTACCGCGGATCGGATGGCATCCGTAGTGCGGGGCCAGGTGGGAAAGGGACGGGTTCGTATCGGAGTACCACCGAAAAGGGCTAAATCATGTTTTGTCATCGTAAAATCGCCTTAAATATTCGATGGTTAAATTAGGGGTTCCGGCTTATCCCTACCAATCAATTCACCGGATACCGATTCTTCCTCATGAGACAAAATATATGTTCTGATTCATTCTCGGGATGGGTTCATGAGTATTATTCTGAAACTTTTGCACATCCCTATGACATTTAGAAAATGTTTCTGACAGTGGTTCCATTGCTGTCTGTCAGAATAAAGCTCTATTCCTTTTGGCACGTGGTTTGGAAAGAGGTAAGTGTCTTTGAAAAATTAAACCCAACCCAAAAAAAGGAGATGAGTTATGAGTTTAGTAAAATGGACACCCAAACGGCATATGTTAACCCCCTTTGAAGAGTGGGATAATTTTCTGAACGATTTCTTTGGCGATTTTGGAAAAGAACCGGCGTTCCTGTCCCAGAATTGGACCCCCGCCGTGGATATCCATGAAACCGACAATGAATATATGGTCATGGCGGATCTTCCGGGAATGAGCAAGAAAGATATTCACGTGAACATTAAGGACAATGTATTGACCATTTCCGGCGAGCGGAAATCGGAAGAGAAAGAAGATAAACGTCACTTCCGTCGCGTTGAGCGGTATTATGGATCTTTCCAACGCTGCTTCCGTCTACCGGACCAGGTTCAGGAAAATAAAATCAGTGCTAGTTTTAAAGATGGCGTCCTCACGGTAACCCTCCCCAAAGCTGAGGAAGTTCGTCCAAAGGAAGTGGACATTAAAATCGCTTAATCATAACCGTGTACTAAACTAAACCCCCGGAAATTCCGGGGGTTTTTTTATAGAAAACTTCCTAATGAATATATTTTGGGATAAATTTGTCCTGTTATCTTTATTCAATTACAAGACTGAAGGGAGTCTTAATATGAAAAAGTTAAGTTTATTCGTTTTGGTGATTGTTTCTTCCCTCTCGTTTACTTCTGCCCAACTCGTCATTTCTCCCTATGGAATGTCACCTCGACAAGCCGAAGAAGACACAACGGATATGTTCACAGTGGCTTATAACGCTCTGCTGAACGTTGGGACCGGAACGCAAATGTATCTTCAGGGACATTTAATCGGAGAAAATCTTATCAGTCCAACCTGGTCCGTTTCCGGACCGTCCAGTTCCATAGCAACAATCGGCACTCCTTGGGATATGGATTCCACGACCCAAATTGTGCCCTTTGTTCCGGATGTGGCAGGTACATACACAGTAACTATGATTAGCGATACCAATACTGCCTCGATTGTACTTAATGCTGGCACGTATGTGGGAGTAAACAGCGCTGCTGCATCTGTGTCCTGTATGCAGTGTCATTATGAAAAATACCTTGAATGGACGGATACCGGACATTCGAACATGTTACAGCGCGGACTGAATGGCACATTAAGTAGTCATTATGCCGGCTACTGCATCGGTTGTCATACAACTGGGTATGATGGGAATGCTGTTAATAACGGCTTTGATGACCGGACCCAGGACGTATCCTATTATGGTGGAACCACATCATTTATTTTTCCGGACTCCACAGCCATCGTAGATTTCTACGGCGGACCTCTGGAAGGAACACTTTTTGACGGTCTCTACGATCAGGTAGTGAATACCTTTCCCAATTCCATGGAACTGGCCAACATTCAATGCGAAGCCTGCCATGGACCGGGAAGTGAGCATTTCGGGGATGCCGCCGATCACCGGATTGATAAATCTCTGGATGTGAACACCTGTGCCATTTGTCATGATGTAGGTACGCATCATGGGTTTCCAGATCAATGGCGAAATTCAGTCCATGGTAATCCTACGACTCTAAATTATGCTGGAGGTCGGGCGAGTTGTGCTTCATGTCATAGTGGCTCCGGTTTTATTGCTTTTATAGAAAACGGAATGCAACCTCTGGATCAAGCGCCTCCCAAGGTACCTATCGGTTGCGCGTCATGCCATGATCCCCACTCTGCGGAAAATATTCATCAACTCCGGAATGTAGGACCGACAGAACTGGGAAATGGCGAGATCATTACGGAAGGTGGAACCGGACAACTGTGTATGACCTGCCACAAAAGCCGGCGAAATGCTGAGGACTACACCGGTCCTAATTTCTATTACAGCTCACATTTTGGTCCCCATCATGGACCTCAAGCGGATATGCTGGCCGCAACCAATGTACCTACCTTTGGTCGCAACCTGCCTAGTTCGCCCCATTTGGCCGCCACCGAAGATGCTTGTGTGACCTGCCACATGTCAGGCAGTCTTACAGATGCCGATGGAAATATCAACCACGTTGGGGGACATACATTTAGCATGACCGATCCGGAAGGAAATGATCATGTGGAAGCCTGCGCGCCTTGTCATGGAGATATTGGTATCAGTTTCGCTGAGAAGAAATACTACGATGAAGAAGGTGTAGCTGATCATGACGGCGACGGTGTGGAAGAAGGTATTCAGGAAGAAATCGCCGGTTTGCTGGAAGAATTGGCCCTTATGTTGCCGCCGGTCGATTCTCTGGATGTGGATATGAGTGGAACTTATGAGTACACACTAACCGAGGTCAAAGCAGCCTATAACTATTTCTTTGTTGAAGAGGACCGCAGTGAAGGTATTCATAATCCCGCCTTCGCCACGTCGCTGTTGAAAACCACGATTCGGGCTCTGGAAATAAACGCAATCGAAGGTGAAATTGTCGCCATTGACGATGTGCCCAACGATCAGGGTTATATGGTCCGGATCATCTGGGATAAACTGGCCGATGATGGCGTTGCAGTGGATCCGATTCATACCTATGCCATTCAGCGGTTTGATGACTATGGCACTGAATCTTCCTGGACAACTGTTGGAGAATTAACCGCCACTGGTGCACCCCGGTACGCTCTGGATGTGTCAACGTTATATAACGTCATCGGAACAGATACTGCCTGGACTGAATTCAAAGTCGTGGCGATTAGTCAATCCGGCGTCCAGCATGAATCCCTCCCCGGCGAAGGATACTCCGTGGACAATCTGGTACCCCGTGCTCCCGGAAATGTTATGGCCTCTGTTGAACAAGCCGACATTCTCCTGACTTGGGAAGCTCCCGATGATCCAGATATCAATTACTATACGGTATTGCGTTCAATAACCGGTGATTTCACCGATGCGGTGACCGTTGCTGTGACCACCGAACTGGAAATTCAGGATAATGGTCTGGATATCGGTAGATACTATTACAAAATTGCTGCAGTAGACTTTTCCGGGAATCAGGGAATCTGGTCACCCGTAGTGGATGCTTCTGTTCTGGGGATCGAAAACGAATCAGTTCCGTTGACCTACTCCTTGTCGCAGAATTACCCGAATCCTTTCAATCCGGTGACGACGATTAATTTCTCACTGGCGGAAGAAGGCCCCGCGCATTTAGCAATTTATAATGCTGCCGGACAGATCGTAAAAACGATTATCGATAGCGACTTAGCACCCGGTCAACACAGTATTTCCATCAATGCCTCTGATTTGGCATCCGGTGTGTACATTTACATACTTCAGTCCGGGAATTTCAAAACCTCACGAAAGATGGTGCTGATGAAATAACCTTTGAAGGACCCTGAATGGTTATGGTTCACATAATTCCTTCCGTGAATACATTCTAATTGCAGGGAGACCGGGTTATTCAAAGGTTCAAATAACATCATGATTCTCCCAAGTAAGAAGCCCCGCTATCGGCGGGGCTTCTTACTTTCCTGGAAATAATTTAAACAACCACGCCACCATCCACATTGAGCACCGCGCCGTTAATGTACCGGGCCTCATCGGAGGCCAGGAAACAATAGGCGTTGGCAATATCTTTCGGATCGCCCATGCGTTTTAGCGGTACTTTATCACGCATCATATCCAAAATCTTTTCCGGAATCCCGGCCGTCATATCGGTAGCAATAAATCCCGGAGCTACGGCATTGACCCGGATACCATCCTTACCCAATTCCCGGGCCCAGACTTTGGTCATCCCGATCACCCCCGCTTTGGCAGCCACATAATTGGTCTGACCAAAATTTCCGTAGTGGGCTACCACCGAGGAGGCGTTGAGGATCACGCCGCTTCCCTGCTCTCGCATGAGATCGCTGGCCCGACGGGTGCATAGATACACTCCCCGCAAATTCACCGAAATCACCCGGTCAAATTGTTCCGGTTCCAGTTTTTTCAGCGTGGAATCCTGGAGAATACCCGCATTATTCACTAGCACATCCACCCGTCCATACCGATTTGTAATATCATCAAACAATCGATTCACACTGGATTCATCACTCACATCTACCGGAATAAACTCCGCTTGGTGGCCTTTTTTCAGAATATCCGACTCTGTAGTCTTGCCTGTATCGGGATCAAATTCCGCTACGATCACCGTGGCGCCTTCCTCGGCAAACTTCAATGCCGTTGCTCGGCCAATGCCCCGTCCTGCGCCTGTTATCACCGAAATCTTATTTTTCAGTCGATTCATGGATTCCCTCTCAATAAATTTGGCCAAATTTACAGCCACTTACATCACCATCTCAATGCGATCGAAAGGAAACCCATGATTTTAAACTCCGTGCTAGAAGCGATTGGCCACACACCCACCATTCGACTGAACTCAGTGGGATCGGATCTTCCCTGTAATCTGTATGCCAAATGCGAATTCTTCAATGCGGGCGGTTCTCTTAAAGATCGGATTGGTCTCCGTATGATCGAAGAGGCGGAAAAAGCGGGAAAAATCAAACCTGGCGATACTTTGATTGAACCTACATCCGGGAATACAGGCATCGGGCTGGCGCTGGCCGCGGCCGTCAAAGGCTATAAAATGATCATCACAATGCCGGAAAAAATGAGCCAGGAAAAACAGGTAGTGCTGGAAGCCTTGGGAGCCACCATTTATCGCACCCCCACGGAAGCGGGGCACGATGATCCGGACGGGCTTATCGAAGTGGCCAAACGACTGAACCGCGAGATACCCAACTCCCATATCCTGGACCAATACGCCAATTCCGCAAATCCAGACGCACATTATTACGGAACGGCTGAGGAAATCCTGGAAGATTTTGGCACCGATCTTCAGATGGTGGTCATCGGTGTGGGCACCGGGGGAACCATCACCGGAGTGGCTCGCCGTTTGAAAGAGGTTATCCCTGATATAACGATTGTGGGTGCTGATCCCTACGGGTCGATCCTGGGCGGCGGAACAGACGTCTTTCCTTACCAAGTTGAAGGGATTGGATATGATTTCTTCCCCGATGTACTGGATAATTCATTGGTGGATGAATACGTGAAAGTAGACGATAAACAGTCCTTCCTCATGGCCAGGAGACTTATTCGTGAAGAAGGCCTTTTGGTAGGCGGCTCCAGCGGATCCGTAGCTTGGGCCGGGCTCCAAACCGCCCGGAAACTTAAGGCCGGAGAAAATTGCTTACTCTTATTCGCCGATAGTATCCGTAATTATTTATCCAAGTTCGTTTCCGATGAATGGATGAAGGAACAGGGCTATTTGGATGAATAGACGTTTTGGTCTTCTAGTTTTGGGAATTATTGTATGGCTGGGCGCTCGCCCCATGCCCGATTCCCGAGGGTACATCGTCAAAATAGGCGACCCATGCCCGGACGTCACTATCCAACTTATTGATGGGTCCACAGTACGAACAAAAGACCTGCGGGGAAAGGTGATCATGCTGCAATTTACTGCCAGTTGGTGTTCTGTGTGTCGGGAGGAAATGCCACACATTGAAAGCGACATTTGGAAACCGTATCGTGATAAAGGTTTGGTATTGATCGGTGTGGACCGTGATGAACCCTTAGCGACCGTGATGGCTTTTGCCAAAAAAATGAATATTACGTATCCCCTAGGCTTGGATCCTGGAGCAGAAATCTTTGGTCAGTTTGCCGAAAAAGAAAGTGGCGTCACTCGAAATGTCATTGTAGACCAGAGCGGAACTATCGTGTTCTTAACACGGCTCTATGACGTGGAAGAATTCCGCGCGATGGTGAAAAAAATCGACGAATTACTGGCTTACTGATCGGCGACCTGATCAGCAATCGTCAATAAATCAAAAATGGTTATCTCACCATCGAAATCCACATCCGCCTGGCAGGTTATCGCGGGGTCTACCGAACGCAAACCCAAAACATACTGGAATTCGTAGAGAATATCGATTATATCCACCCGCCCATCCAGGCTCACATCTCCCAGAAGACAATCTCCACCAGCAATCGTAACCTGAATCATGGCAGGGATACTGACGGCATGAGATGCGATCAGCCGGGTTACTACCCTATAACGATACGTGGCACCGCCCACAAGCTGATCCTCATGAAACATCTCGACGCCAGAAGGAACCGTGGCAATCAGGGAATCGTCTCTGGAAATATCCAGTACAAACGCCGGGATGGTGTCTCCACCAACCGTCGTGGTGGGATCCATCCATGTGAGGGTTGTTTGGTACCATAAACTGGTATCAGCGGTTAATTCCGTAACCGGATTGGGGTCGGTAGAGTCGGCGCCCATATAACTCAACACCAGGTTGGCGGCATTGAACAAATTGAGCCGGCCGCCACTCACCGTCGTCGTGGCCAGATCCGGAATGGTATCCACACCAGCCAGAATAAATTCTTTCAGGATTAGCGCACCTTCTGCTGGATTTGCTTTGTAATAGGCGGCAAATCCGGGCGTCATGACAGAATGGAGAAAGGCAATACTTCCAGATACATGGGGCGTGGCCATTGACGTTCCCGTACTGGTTCCCGTTCCACCCGAATTGGATAAGGATAGAATCGCTGTTCCCGGTGCGCCTAAATCAATGGTTGTGGCCCCATATCCAGCACTAGAATTTCGCGTATCGTACCGCGTAGTATTAGTCACTGTCACCAGATAATCGCTGTCGCATCCCGTGGGAACATCACCAATGACATCCACATTTTGTCCCGAATTAATGGTGGCAGCTGCACTGAGGATGCCAACCTGTCCCATTGCCGTGTACATTTCATTCCAGAGTGGATAGGACCCATTTTCACAATTCGCGTAATCGACTCCGAAACTGGAATTGGTTGCCACGACAAACGCGCCCTTTTCACCCCCCGTGGAATCGTAGAGCGCCCGCTGGTCCAGAACATAACCATAGGCTTCCAAAGCCACTGATGTATTCGACGTGGAACCGGCCACTTCCATAATTTTAATATTCCAATTAATACCGGAGACATGGAGACCGTTATTTCCTCGTGCGCCAATCGTTCCGGAGACGTGAGTCCCGTGGTAATCCACAGGAATTGTTCCATTGGAATTGTACGCATTCCAACCGTTCACATCATCAATGTACCCGTTATTGTCATCATCAACGCCATTTCCGGGAATTTCATTGCGATTCACCCAGATATTTTCTACCAAATCCGGGTGAGTCATTAACGCGCCGCCATCCACTACCGCCACGACAATCGTGTCGCCAAGCGCCGTCAGTCCGCCGGTTCCCAAGTCCCAGGCTTCCGGGGCGTCGATATCGGCATCCACTGTGCCGCCGCTTTGCCCGGTGTTTTCCAATCCCCATAGTGATCCAAATGAAGGATCGTCGGGATAGGTGGAACGCTCCCGGACTTCGTGATCCAATTGGGCGTTTTTAATCCAGGGACTGGCCTTGAATTCTGCCAAGGCTGTAATGACATCTTTTTGAGGGTTTAGTACGCGTATTAATAGAATTTTTAATCTCCGGACCACCACTTTTTCGATCCTATACTGGTGTTTATCCAGAATGTTGGCGTAAGTATTTATTTTCACGTCTGGTTGCAACTGCACCAGGAGGTGAGAGGAATCATAGCGCTGGCTCAATCCCAGGGAAACCAGGAAAATCAGGGAAAGGAAGTGTTGTCGTCTCATGAATACTATCTTTGTTTAAAAAATGGGAACGAAATATACAGTGTTCTCAAAGGAATTTCATGGGAATCTTCTTGCGGGGTTTAGGTGGGAAGGTGTTTAAGTGTTAAAGTTCGAAAGTTTAAAAGTACAAGGTTCGACGTTAGGCTTGTACCAAAAACCCGTCGAAAAGTGGCCTGCTTCTCTAGTTCATTATATCGCTTCACCCTAAATCACTCCGCCCAGCGGGTTCGCCAGGACAACGAAAAGTGAGAAGTCCTTGTGAACGCTGTGAAACAATCTCCTAACTCATGTTAATCAAATAACAAGGGAAATAACAGGAGATCGCGTCGTTATTGCATTCAACAAGTTATCGCAATCGCACGAACCAAAATGGCAATTCAAAATCTTTATACATGGTTTCCTGAATCGTGCTCACATCCGTTATGGGCAGAATGGAATTTCGCCCTAAATTGATCCAATAAAATCGGAATAAGACAATGACAGGATGGATTGATTTACGTAGCGATACCGTTACCCGTCCCACCCCTGAAATGCTGGAGGCCATGATGACCACCACCGTTGGGGATGATGTTTTCCAGGATGATCCCACAGTCAACGCCCTGGAAACCAAAGCGGCAGAACTTCTGGGCAAAGAAGCAGCGCTATTTTGCCCCTCCGGAACCATGACCAATCAGATTGCCATCAAGGTCCACACCCAACCCGGCGATGAGGTCATCTGTGACCGGCTGGCGCATATTTACAATTACGAAGGCGGTGGTATTGCCTATAATTCCGGGTGTTCCGTCCGGCTACTTGATGGAGATCTGGGACGATTTACAGTAGACCAGGTCAAATCAGCCATCAATCCTGATGATGTCCATTTTCCTCGAACCTCCTTAGTGGCTGCTGAAAACACTTGCAATAAAGGCGGAGGTAGCATTTGGGACTTGGGGACGTTAGAGGCCCTGAGCGCCTTTTGCCGTCAACATCAGTTAAAGTTCCATTTAGACGGAGCGCGTCTCTTTAATGCCCTTGTGGAAACCGGAACGTCTCCCAAAGCCATCGGTCCTTTGTTTGATTCCATTTCCATTTGTTTATCCAAGGGGCTGGGTGCTCCCGTAGGGTCCCTCCTGATCGGCAGTGCCGATTTTATCCGTCAGGCACGCCGGATCCGCAAAGTGATGGGGGGTGGCATGCGTCAGGCCGGTTATTTAGCCGCTGCCGGTATTTACGCCCTGGATCACCACATCGACCGGCTCCGGGAGGACCATCGTCATGCGCGGATGTTGGCGGACGCTCTGGCCTCCTGCTCATTTATCGATCACCTGAAACCAGTGGCTACCAATATCGTCATCGCCAAGCTAGTGTCTGGAAAATCAACACAGTGGCTCGCAACTGAATTGAAGAAAGAAGGCATTCTTACGGTAGCCATGGATGAATCCACAATGCGATTCGTCACCCATCTGGATTTCACCGATTCCATGCTGGAGAAAACCATTTACGTTTTAAAAGCTCTATCTTAATCCGCCGCCCATATCTGGAGGTCGGGTGCTACCTGAAACCGGTGGGATCGAAAGAGACTCCGGGAGAAAGCATCCCCCGGACACCGAAGCCTATTTCAAACGAAAAAAATACGTTTCGCCCCACTTCCAGGCCGATAATAACCAGTTGTCCCGTGGGTTTTTCGACGAAATATCCGTTTGGGATCACCACCTCGCCGGACGTCCGGGACCGAACCGCCATTACACCCAGATCTATCCCGGAGTATAAATGAAACCGCCGTTTCCATAGCCAGTACTGCCTGATGGACAGGTTGGCCGAATAGTAGTAATTTTTCAGCGATCCGATTTCCGTATCACGCCGAAAATAATGGTAGCGAAAGCGTTCATAGGTGAAATGAACCCCGTAGGCTGTATGGGCATCGTTCCCGTGATAATAACCGACATTGTACTGTAGGATCGCATCATCTTTCCGGTGAACACCGCTGCCGATGGCCCCTAAATCCAGCAGGAAATGATTAATTAATTCTTCAAATTCCGGCAACGTAACGGTACCCGTTGAGACCGTCCAGCGTGTGAAACTGGAGGAAGACGGTTTTGCCGATACGAGTTCCGGTGATGCCATACGTTTCGGAGAAAACCACATCGGACCCACAGGACGTCCCCAAAGGGAATGGGCTAGAATACAGAGCCACAAAAGACAGTATATTTTTGGAAGAATCAAAGGAAGCCAAGTCTGAATTCGTTCCTGAAAAACTACCCTAAAATGCCCTCCGAAACCACAGCTTTTTCGTACGCCCGTCGCCAAAACGGAATCCACGTCTTTAAACCATTCCATTCCAGATAGAAGTTTGTAAATTTGCGCCCTTATGGAACAATTATCCTTCGATATTGATCACCGGTCAGACTCCCGGATCATTGCCACTAGCGGCGATTTCCAAATCGAACTGCTGCAACACGTAGGTGAGCAGGATTATCCGGCGTTAATCGACATTTCCCGTCATCTAGCGAAGGAATATGGCGAGAAGGCGGTGTTAACCAAAACCACGATCCACAAATATTTCAATAAACGAGGGTCATTACCTTTCATTGCCCGTTATAAGGGTGAAATTATTGGTTACATCATCGGAGTTCCATTGGAAGAATTGAGCCAAGAACCGTGGGCGCGCCGAGATGAAAATTTCGGAAAACAAAACACGCTCTATACTCTTGCGTTTGTGATTAAAGCCCAGTACAAGGCCAATGGATATGCTAAAATGCTGAAGCGGGTTTATCTAAGCTGGGCTAAAAAACGGGAAAAAATTCGGTATGTTACGGGACATGTGAAACTAGGAGTATCGTCTCGGTTTACCGGAGAGATTACCATTACCAATCGGGTTGAAAACTGGCAGGGCACGGGAAAAACATTCGAATATTACCGCAGGGATTTATTGCCCGACACGACTCTTCAATATAAAAATGACCCGCCGATCCCCTTGCAGTTTTGACCCCAAAAAAGGCAGACATTCATGAAGAAACATTTTGAAGGACTTACCACAACCTTAGTGCTTTTGTCACTCGCTATGACGCTGGTTGCAGTCCTGAATATCTAAGATCAAGTCCCCTCGCACCATTCTCCTCCTGGCCCTCTTTCTGGGGCATCAATTCCTCCAGTGGACGGGAGTGCGTCTTCCGCTGATTTCCGGGAAATTAGACGATGTGCTGGCGCTTCCTCTGATGCTCACAGGTATTCAGTGGATTCAGCGTCGATTACGGCCAAGCTGGATTATGCCGGGATTCCAAATAGTCCTGAGTACCATGATCCTGTTCATTGTATTTGAAGGACTGCTTCCCCTGTTTTCTTCGCGATTCGTGGCGGATCTCACCGATGGTATCGCCTACGGAATCGGGGCGTGGATATTTTACCGCTATTTACGCGGAGAAAATTAGTTCCGTCGCCGAGTGACGGCGCTGACCACTACCAAAGCGAGCACAGATAAAATAATGGCCGGAAGGACCTCGTCCAGTCGGGTCACCCAACCGTTTTTCGGGAGGAATGTGGCAAAGAATTCTGTCTCCTTCCAGAGCAAGGTAGTAGCCGTCCCGGTAATAATCGACGCGATCGATCCTTCCCGGGTAGCTCCTTTCCAGAACAAAGCCGCTACCAGCGTGGGCGTGATAGCAGCGCCATAAATTGTATATGCATATAGCGCCCGTTCCAGAAAACCTGTGGATTCGGCAAATCCCCGGGAGACGATGAAGGCGATAAACCCAAGACCCAATACCAGAATCCGACTATAAAGAACAATCCGTTTCTGAGAAGCCTTGGGATTGATATATTTCATGTAGATGTCGCGGATGAGAGTCGTGGCAGGGACAAGCAAATACGAATCTGCTGTGGAAATGATGATCCCAATAATCGTGGTGAGCATGAAGGCTCCTAGAAGAGGCGGTAGAATCCGATGTGAGGCAAAGATAAGCACATGGCGTCCATTGGCCGCATCGGGAATCATACTGGAACTGACCCAGGCGGAAGCAATCACCAGCAATTCGATCAAGGCAACGGCAAATACGAGAATCTGGGTGGCATATTTTGCCCCTTTCCCGTCAATACTGGCGAAAAATCGCTGATACATATTGGCGTCACCCAAAACAAGCAGAAAAGGCGGCAAGGTGAAATTCAGAATATCCACCGCAGAATAGGTCCCCCAGAATTGCATGTGGTTTTCCAGTCCCCGAGCGGCAAAGGCCGCTTCCATGCCATCCCAGCCACCTGCCTTTACCCATAAAATCGGAAATGCGATAACCAGTGTAATCGTCATGATAATCCCGTTTCCCACGTCAGTATAGGCCACGCTGAGGAGACCCGCAAGGAGGGTATACAACACAATGAAAACGGCGGCCACAACCGTCGCCATATTGGCGGAAATCCAGGGCTCGCCCGACGAATCCACCAGAATGGTTTGAAGCACCGCGCCACCGGCATTGTATTGATAACTGACAATCACCATATAAGCCATCACCAGGGCGATGACCGACAACAAGCGGGCGGTGGGGCCGAAACGGTTTCCGATAATTTCTGGAACCGTAAACGATTCAGTCAATCGAGCTTTCCCCGCGATTCGGGTCAGGATTAGAATACCGAGAACACCTCCCAGGGGTAAAATAAAAGCAGCAGCCCCGGTTTCATAGGTCTTGCCTGCATTCCCTAAAATCGATCCGGTGCCAATCCAGGTCGCCAGCATGGTTCCTACCAACACCCAAGGACCCAAGGATCGGCCTGCTATTGAGAAATCTGACTGCGTTTTGACTTTACGTGCCTTGTAAAATCCAAGACCGAATAAGATCAACAAATACAGAGTAATGACTACAAAATAAATCAAACGTTGGACTCCCTAATCCAAGAGATATTCGCGCAGATACCGGACAGGTATAGACCCATGACTCAATAGGGATTCATGGAAGGTTTCCAGATTAAAGGTCGCACCCCAAGCCTGTTCCACATCGCGTCGTAAATCCATCATCAAACTATATCCCACAAAATATGTGGGCAGTTGAGCGGACGTGAGTTGCGCACGAACCCATTTGGCTTCAGCCTCCGATGTTTCCTGGAACGTTTCATTCACCATGAGATCCATCGCTTCATCCTTCGACATAAATTCCGCATGAATCTTCTGATCCATGATGGCATTGGCGATACCACGAAGTTTCCATTTAAGCTCCACCAATTTATAACGGGGATCGCCTCCCCCCAGGCCTTCGTCGATCATGACGGTTTCCGCATAATGAGCCCAACCTTCCACCATCACACCACTGGAAAAAACAGCTCTAACCAAGAACGGATTTTGGTTCGCGTAGATTAATTGAACATAATGTCCCGGCAAGGCCTCGTGTATGGAGAGGATTTTCACGGAGATGGTATTGTATTCCCGCAAGAAAGATTCCGCCTGTTCAGCAGTCCAATCCTCTGGAATGGGCGAAACATTAAAATAGGTTTGCAGATTTTTCTCCAACGGACCGGGGGCCTGCAACGATGCAATGGACACGCCCCGTTGATATTCCGGAGTTTCCCGAATAATAAGCGGTTTGGTGGAGTCCAAAGCGATGATGTGATGATCCTGAATGAATTGCTTTAATTCGTTAATAGTGGACTTGACGCTGGAGACCACTTCTTCGCGCCGGGCATGATCTCGGGCAATATCATCCAGGACGGTTCGAATAACTCTGAGTTGGTCAGAATGAGACTTGACGGATGCGGGTTCGTGGGTCAATTCTTCGTAGAGCGGCACCGCCAGATCCAACATCTGCGACTGCACGTCCCTCAACGCTGCTTCTGCCCTGGACACGACTTCTTCCGGGTGCAAGTTTTCGTTCAACACCAGTTCCAGTTTCCTTCCATACAAGTGGGCACCGATTCGGAAATCCCGGAAAGGTCCTGTTTCCTGCCGCTCCTCCAGAAAATTCCTGAATTGTTTCAGGGACTGTTCAGCGCGGTGAGCCGCTTCCCGGATCGCCTCCGCCTGAATAGGATCGAGCTGACTTAAAAATGTATCCATTCCTGTGGATACCAGATGTTCAATGCCTTGGCACTGGCGAATGGCTGTTTCTATATGGGGTTTGGGCATATCCTCTAAGTTCTCCATGGCCACGGATAAAAACTCCGGCGTCGCCTCCAGGCGTGCAAGCAAGGCGCTTCCCCGCTGTTCAGCCGGCGCAAAATCATAACCGGAGAGACTTTCATAGGCAAAACCCAAGGTATACATATATATCAGTGGATTCCAGGTAAGGGGCTTCAACTCGGTCCAGTTAAATTTCTCGTAATCAATGGCATTGAGGATCAATTCTCGGTTGATCTGGTCGTCACGTGAGAGCTCATTTTCCCGAATTGAGGAAAAAATGCTGCGATATTGGATTAATCGGTCAATCCGTTCATGAATAGACTGGGAACCATAATCCGGTAATCGATCATCGAAGTCATGAACCCCGATCCAAGTGGCATTGACCGGATTGTCCTGGAAATATTGATGTAAAAACTTTTTCTGAAATTTGTGAAAACGATTCGGTTCTACGGTTACCATAACCAAAGTAATGATTAAAAGGATCCCCAAGGGGATGATTAGGAAATATTTTGATGGTGCGGATTTCATGTTTGGGCTGTAAAATTACCTTGAGAGTGTTCAAATTCCAAGCGCGACTATGAACTTAAAATCTCCATTCCTGATCCTTGGAGTCATCTTTCCATTGATCACCGCCTGCCAGCAACGTGCCGGCGCTCCTTCTTCCCCACCGGAGGGAACCGTTATGAACCACCTCGCTCAAGAAAAAAGTCCTTATCTTCAACAACATGCCCACAATCCCGTGGATTGGTATCCCTGGGGAAAGGAAGCCTTTGATCTGGCTGAATCACTTAATCGTCCCATCTTTTTATCCATTGGATATTCCACCTGCCACTGGTGTCATGTCATGGAAAAAGAATCTTTCGAAGACGAAGAAGTGGCGGCGCTCCTGAATGCCAACTTTATCTGCATCAAAGTGGACCGGGAAGAACATCCGGAAGTTGACCACCTCTATATGACGGTCTGTCAGGCTATGACCGGATCCGGTGGCTGGCCCTTGACCATTGTAATGACACCAGATAAAAAACCGTTTTTCGCCGGAACCTATTTCCCTAAAACGGGCCGGGGAAACCGGCCGGGATTGATGGAACTCCTTCCGGCCCTGGCCGATGCCTGGGTGAATCGCCAGGATAAAATCCAGTCGACAACGGAAAGTATTCAATCCTATTTAATGGAACAGGTTGAAGCGTCGGATTCTGAGCTTCCCAAAGATATTCTGGAACGGACTTACCGTCAATTAGCACAAGACTTTGACCCCCGGAACGGCGGATTCGGGACGGCCCCCAAGTTCCCCTCCGCCCAAAATTTGCTCTTCTTAATGCGCTATGCCTATGACGTTCAGGATTCCGTAGCGCTCCAGATGGTGAAAAAAACACTTACGGCCCTTCGTAATGGCGGCATCTATGACCAGGTGGGATTGGGATTCCACCGTTACAGCACCGACGCCCACTGGTTAGTCCCTCATTTTGAAAAGATGCTCTACGACCAGGCAATGCTTTTAATGACCTACGCGGAAGCGTATCAACTGACAGGCATCCCGCTCTATGCCCAAACATCTCGTGAAATTATCACTTATCTCACTCGAGAAATGCAATCACCGCTAGGCGGATTTTACTCCGCGGAAGATGCGGACAGTGAAGGATCGGAAGGAAAATTCTATCTCTGGACGCTTTCGGAGGTGAAACACATTCTCGGTAAGGATGCAGATTGGGTCATCGACTATTATGGAATGAGTGAGCAGGGAAATTTCTCCGAAATGGGCCGACCTGCCCAGGGAGAGAACATCCTTTATGTGGCTGTGGATCCGGAATCATTCGCCCGGGCTCGAGGATGGACGTTGTCTGCGCTGAATGACCGACTCGTGGAGATTAGAAATCGTCTGTATACGGTTCGAAACCAACGCATACATCCCTTAAGAGATACTAAAATACTAACCGACTGGAATGGGCTGACTGTGGCGGCTCTGGCCCAGGCCGGGATGGCGCTACAGTCTCCGGAAATCATTGCCTTGGCTGATCGAACCTTTCAATTTATTTGGACGCAGTGTCGTGATCCTCAAGGAAAACTGTTTAAACGCTGGATCGATGGTTCTGCCGGTTTGCCGGCACACCTGGATGATTACGCCTTTATGATTTGGGGCGGACTGAATCTTTATAAAGCAACGGGAAATCCCGATTATTTACAAACCAGTCTTACTCTGGCTCAAATCGCGGTAGAAGATTTCTGGGACCCGGATCATGGTGGTTTTTACCTGGGCGATGATGCGTCTTCGGATGTACCGGTACGGTTAAAAACTGCTTACGATGGCGCCATCCCCTCTGGAAACTCGGTAATGGCTCTGGTTTTGAATCAATTAAGTCACCTAACGGGAGATATGGAATGGGCCCGTAAGGCTGATCGGACCCTGCAAGTCTTTGCGGATGATATCACTCGGATTCCCCGCGGATTTGCCGGAATGTTGTTATCATTGTATTATGATCGGCCTTCATCCCGGGAGATTGTCTTGGTACGAGAGCAGAGCACGCCAGAAAGTGATCAAGCATTCTCAAGATTACGGTCCGTCTATTTGCCCAATAGTGTCATAATCGAAAAATCTCAACCCGTTTCTGCTGCGGATAACGTCCTATCCTGGTTAGCCGATTATACACCCTCGAATCACCAGCCTACATATTATGTTTGCCGTAACTTCGCCTGTAATCAACCCACCACATCCCTTCAAACTGTATTGGATGATATTACTCCGGCGGATATTCGTATAAAACGACTCACGAGTAATGAGTAATTTTTTAATTATTTGTAGTGTTGGCCTTTCCGAAAAACGGAACGCAGATCGGAGTGTTGGAGGATGTTTGATAACAACGAAATCAACGAATAGAACGAAATGGAATCGATGGAAGCAGGAGTAAGGTTGGATATTGGTGATTGGTTATTCTAAGTCGTAATGCGTGATGGAAATGTCAGATGATATAAGAGATTTAGGACTGATAATCATCAATTATAGATTATTGTATTGATATCGCAACCGTTGACACCCACCAACTGGCCGTGTATTTCACGCAACTACTCCTGGGAATCATTGATCTCAAAACACTTTCCTTTTCACCGGAAACAACCACCTAAGATAAAATGAGTGTAAATTCTCAGGTACCATCTTTCCCGATTAGTGTTACCCATGTATTGATTTCAAAAACCTGCATCCTGAATCCTGCTTTCTGTCTCCTTTCATCACGGTGATTACATAATGAACTCGCTTGATCAGGAGATCATGCTGAATTGAGCAATTTATCATAGTATAGTGATATACGGAAAAAAACGCTTGAGATACTTCGTTCGCTTCGCTCTCTCAGTATAACAGTAAAAATATGGTTCACTTTTCACTTTCCACTTTTCACATTAAACCTGCCTGTGGTTTCCTGTCATACGATTATCCTCGGCCGGATTAATATAAAGCCATAACCTGACTTCGGTTTTACGGTAGAGGTATCTACCCGATTTACCCTATATTTCACCTCAATCGGAGGGAAGCATATACCATGAAACTGAAACTGCACTGGCAAGTCTTAATCGCAATGGCGGCGGGTATCATTTTCGCCTTGTCGTTCGGTGAAAAGTCTTTATTCGTCGCACCATTAGGAACCGTGTTTTTACGTCTACTTAAAATGATTATTGTTCCCTTAATTGTGTTTTCCATTACATCTGGAGTTGCCAGTTTGGGGGATAGCCGCACGTTGGGTCGGATGGGTGCTCGAACTTTTGGGTACTATTTTCTTACATCTATTCTGGCCATCCTGATTGGATTATCCATGACCAATTTAATTCAACCTGGTGCTGGAGTACATATCGGTAATAATTCCAACGCGTTTGACCCCGGGACTTTGCACAAACCTACCTCCATGTTTGAAATTCTAATTCGCATGATTCCCTCCAATCCCGTACGGGCCATGGCTGATGGGGATATGTTGGCCATCATTTTCTGGTCCATTCTCTTCGGGTTTGCCATCACCCGCCTTGAGGGTCGCTCCCAACAATTCCTGAAAGATTTCTTCCAATATGGTTTTTCAGCAATGATGACCCTCACCCGGGGAATTATTCTCTTTTTACCTATTGGTGTGTTCGGATTAATTACCAAGGCAGTAGCTACGGCAGGCTATGATCTGTTTAAAGCCGTAGGACTCTATATAATTACAATTGCCATGGGTTTGTCTATTCATTTTTTCATCGTACTTCCCCTTGTATTCTGGTTATTTACCCGGATCAATCCCCTTAAACACGCCCGCGCCATGATGCCCGCTTTTCTCACCGCCTTTTCCACCAGTTCCTCTGGTGCCACCCTGCCCGTGACCATGGATTGCATTGAAAACAATGCAGGAGTTTCCAATAAAGTTACCAGTTTTGTGTTACCCCTGGGCGCCACCATCAATATGGATGGCACGGCTTTGTACGAATGCGCTGGCGTGTTGTTCATCGCCCAGGCCCTGGGCGTTGATCTGGGATTTGCACAACAGTTCACCATTGTGCTGACTGCGTTTTTAGCTTCCGTGGGATCCGCCGCTGTTCCATCAGCGGGTCTGGTCATGATTTTCATCGTCCTGGATGCGGTGGGACTTGGCGATAATGCGGGCGCTGCTCTGATTGTGGGAACCATGCTCGCCGTTGACCGTCCTTTGGACATGTTTCGCACGATGGTGAACGTCACCAGTGATTCAATCGGAGCCGTGATCGTGGCGAAAAGCGAAGGCGAGACCGATCTTTATCCTGGTCAATAAACACAAAAACAAGGAAGTTTGGTCGAATATGCTTGCCCTACATGGACGGCCCAAAATAGATTCCCAATGCTTTATGACACTTCCATTGTCGGAACGTATTTCAGGATCTTCAATCATTACCCTAAGAAGCTCAACTCCGGCATCAAAAAACAGGCCTTTCTCAGAACTGGGATGAAGGAAGTTTGCTGATGGCGGGAGGCTCTACCGTGTCAATCCACGGTCCTGAAAACCACCGGCAATGGAAAATTTAACCCCTGCTACTGCAGGGGTTTTTTTATGTTTCAGATAGGCGACTTAATATTTGATGAACACGTCCAGACAGTCCACGGATACGGAGGCGAATCCCCGTCTCCAGGATTTCCCGCTCCAATACGTCCACACCTTCCTGAGCCACCGCAATGGATTTACCACGATGAAAAGGAATTTCAACTTCAACTGTAATGAACCGTTCATCAATTTTTTGGGAAATGGCTGAAAGCAAACGATCCAGTCGAAGATGATTCAGACTGGATATCATTTCGGCCTCTGGAAATTGATTCCGCAAGCGCTGTAGTTGAGACGGGTCCTCCACCAAATCAATTTTATTCAGCACCAGTAGAAGGTTGTCCCGATCAGCCTCCAAGTCCTTTAACACGTCCATGATAGTGTCTAAATGATCCTGTATTTGACTTGATGAAGCGTCCAGCACTACCAGGATAAGATCGGCATGGGTGACTTCGGCTAGTGTACTGCGGAAACTGGCCACCAGATGATGGGGAAGTTTGCGGATAAAGCCCACCGTGTCGCTGAGGTAAAATTCTCGGGATTCATCCAAGCGGACTTTTCGGACCGTGGTATCCAGCGTGGCAAATAATTGGTCCCGGATATAGACATCCGCTCCCGTAATGGCGTTCATGAGGGTGGATTTTCCCGCATTGGTATACCCCACTAGAGCCACTCGATAGCCCTGCTCACGGCGTCGGGTTTGAGTAGAACGCTCTTTTCCGATTTTAATGAGTTCTTTTTTCAGATGGGCAATCCGATTGCGAATCAAACGACGATCTACTTCGATCTGAGTTTCACCAGCACCGGCGCGTGTGCCGATTCCACCCATTTGACGTTCCAAATGAGTCCACATGCGGGTTAACCGAGGGAGCAAATATTGAAGATGAGCCAATTCAACCTGTGTTTTGGCCTCCCTGGTTTTAGCATGCTTCTGGAAAATATCCAGAATAAGCGCGGATCGATCAATTACCTTAACCTTTTCGGAAAGCTTCTGGAAATTTTTTACCTGTCCGGGATTCAGGTCATCGTCAAAAATGATCAGCTGGCAATCGAGTTCAGCCGCTTGGCGTATAATTTGTTCCGCTTTCCCTTTCCCTACAAAAAAAGACGGGTTGATTCGTGATAATTTCTGGACCACGCGTCCCACGGTATCGGCTCCGGCCGTATCCGCTAACAAGGCCAACTCATCCAGATGAATGTCAATCTGTTCGGCATCCATTGTTCCGTGTATCACCCCTACCAGGATGGCTTTTTCCCGTGAGATGGAGAGGTCATGCATCATGGTTGTGGGCACGGACGGCAGATGGATTTAGACGACCTACAATGGTTTCAATAACGGCCAATATTAAAGCTAGAATTAAAAATATTCGCCATAACGATTTACCATAACGAATCGATTCCAAATCGGCTCTAATACGAGGGCCGGACGTTACCCAGCGAAACGTCGTCCCGGAAAAACGTTCCTCAAGACGATCCGGATCCGCTCGTAATTCAGGATACTCCGTGGGTGCCAAACGTGTGGAAAAGGATGCATAGGGATAACCGTCTGCATGAACATCGTAGGAACCCACCTCCAACGTATTGCGAATCACCAGAGATTCCGTGTTATAATCGGGAATGACTAAGAAACTTTTCCCTGAGGGACTGATAATCTCCCACTGGCTGCTGATCACATCTCCGGAAAGGGAGAGAATTTTGGGATCTCCCACCTGGACCGGAGCCGTATTGGTTTCATCGGTGGCGGACAATAATAGCAGCCTATGTAGCAGGGGAACCAGCAGGCCCCGCATGGGCAAATCGTTCCAACTCAACTCCATGAGACTGGTAAATATAAACAGGGAGCCTCGGCCCACCGGATGGCGGATCAGAAATGGATCGCCATTGGTGAGGCGTAAAATGATCTCATCGCTCGGACCGGGTCGTAGCCGGACATACTGGTACACTTCCGGTAATTCCCCTTTCAAATTGCGGAGACTCAAATCCGACAAAATGGGATGCGGGGACCGGGAATTGAGAGCGAAATAATTATCCTCACCCGCCTGCCGAATTCCTTTGGATTGCGGCAAGCCCAATTCTTTTCGAGCCGTATTGCTGAGATTCCGGGCCAGGGATTCCCCATAAAAAATGATACCGCTCCCGCCCTCTTCCAGGAAATTTTTTAATTCTTTCGCGGCTTTATCTGGGATAAACCTGGGATTATGAAGAATAAATACATCCGACTCATCCAGCAGCAAATTCTCAGGTACGGAACTGGTATTATTCATGATAATTAAAAAATCAGCACGGTTGTCTATGGAAGAAAGGGCCAAATTCAGAAAAAATCCATCCTCTCCTTCTCCGGTGGTCACGTTACAGGCAATTTGTTCCGGGATAGGTATATCCAGTGTCCAACGGTTGTCCAATTCAAAATCATCGCCCGGAATTTCCAGCCGACCTTTAATAATTCCCACATCACCGGGAAAGGCTTGGAAGAGATATCCCTTTTTCGCGCCGGGTGCCAGAGTAGAAACCACCTGCCCCACCCGTTGTTCTCCCAGATACAAATCAATGGGAATATTCCGTTTTTCCACCTGGCCGTCATTGACCAACGTGGTTTGGATTTTTAACAGCGAGTTAGGAAGCCGGACTTCGCTCAGAATATCCGCCGAACGAATAGATAAATTATCATCCACCTTGGGGAAATGAACGACGTAGTATCGCCAGGAAGAATCGGGAAGCCAATCTGGATTCGGCAGGGACTGAACATCACTGAGAATAAAGAATTCTTTATTCGGTTCTACGGGATGTTCCTTAGAAAGGATGGAATCCACCGCCGCCCAAAGTTGATCCCGGCCTGCGGTTTGGATAATATCCGCGAGACGGGACTGAATATCGGTAGGATTGGGAGCACCTTCGTAGATTTTCTGAAACGGCGTAGTTTGATAGATGGCTACTGACCGCTTTCCTTTAACGGAATAAAGAATTTCCGGAACCATGACCGTGGCTTGCTTGAGGAATGAAACTCCTTTGGATTCGGCGGCCATGCTGGCTGAATTATCCACCAGACATACGACCCGCGATTGTTGTTCGCCTGCAATCCAGGAAGGAATAATTCCTTGACGAACTGGCCGGGCAAAAGCCAACACCAGAAATAGGATAATCAAGGTGCGAATTAGTATCAGAAGCCATTGACGCAGATTCACATTCCGCAGCGTTTCATGTTCCAGCTCTTTGATAAACACCAGTGAGCTGAATTCCACTTCCTTGGTATTCCGTTGGCTGATTAAGTGAATCAGAATCGGAATCGCAGTGGCCACTAAGCCCCAGAGGATGCCAGGAGAAAGAAATGTCACGATGCCACCATTGTAGTGAGGACCATCGCCAAGGCGGAAAGAACGGGAATGCGGAGATTGTCATCCACGGGTATCGGGAGTAACTCCACGACCATGGCGGTAACCGCTCCGACAAATCGTACCGGCCAGGAGATGGCGGGGAAAAACCAGGCCAAAACCAGACATATAACCAATCCGGCAAAAAACCCTTCCAACGATTTCCTACCGATGCGCGGATGACCAATGGACTTTCCTACAAGTGCCGCCGTGGTGTCTCCAAAACTCATATAAAGTAATGCCAGGACCGCCAGGGTTTTAGGAAAGAGCAGTATGGTCAACAAGGCTCCCGTAAACACCCAGGTGGCCCCGGTCCAGTGTCCCTGGATTTCTTCCGGCTTGAGCATAAAATTCAGATACCGGGCAAAAAATGATCCAATCCACCCCTGTCGATTTCGTCCCAATTCTATAAATATAGAGAATAGCACAAGCGCCAACAGAATCCATACCAACGACCACCTATCTGTAACGATCACGAGATAGGTGATAGGAATGACCGCATTCCCAATATGAATGATCTTTCGAAAAAAGTCGCCGGAAGAAATCACGCGCTACTGATTCATCATCTGGTTAAAAATATCCTGCATATCCAGGACGCTGACCGTAATGTCAATGGGCTGAGGTCTGTCCAGGACGGTGCCAGCATCCACAGACTGGTCCAGAACCGTATAAGGAATAAGGTCTTCATTCTGACGATAAAAAACTTTCCCCATATTTAATCCTGCTTTTTGTAGCTCCTCGATCGCCTTCTTTTGACTGAGGCCGAACAAATTGGGAACTTGAAAAAAGTTGGGTGGCATTCCTTTGCTCACCGTCAAGTGAACACCCAGTCCTTTTGGCACGGGATCCCCAGCTTTAGGCGCTTGCCAAACCACCGTATTCTCCGGGAAATCAGGATTGTATTCGGTAAAAATGGTATCAATTTCCAAGCCCACCTGCGTCAGCATCAGTTGAGCGCTACGGCGAGATTGTCCGATGAGATTGGGAACCGCCACCATTTTTTCCGGACGAGTAATTGTCAACCGAACGGTGCGTCCTTCTTTCACCCGCGTGTTAGGCGGCGGAAACTGATCCACCACGAGATCAGCGTCCTGTTTATTGGTGTACAACGTATCATACACCAACCCCTTAAATCCTTCAGATTTCAGAACAGTCATAGCCTTTTTCAACGGGCGGTTTTCCACATTGACCAAATAACGCTCCTGCCCGTGGCGAGTATACAGGGGCATGATGACCAATTCCATAAGCACCAAAATTGTGGTGGAAATGAAGCCAATAGCTATCAGATATCGGAACAACGTCTTCAAGATTTAACCCTTAATAAAACGCCAAACAGCCCATCAATGGATTCTTGAACAGGACGGGTGTGCAAAGCTCCTCGATCGTCGATCCAATGTTTTGGAAATTGATCTGAAGGTGGCACGACCTCTATACGATCGTTTAATTTAAGCACTGCGTCAACCACATCCCAATTTTCTTCAGGTTCCAGGGAGCACGTGGCATAAACCAACCTCCCCCCAGGGTTGAGAAATTGGACCATGTGAGACAATATCCGTATCTGCAACGCCTGGAATTTGAAAATATCTTCCGGTTTGCGCCGCCATTTAATGTCGGGATGGCGCCCGATTACACCGGTACCGGTGCACGGTGCATCAATGAGAATTGCATCGGCCATGGGGAAGGAATCTTTGCTGGCGTCTTTAACTTCCCATTCAATATTTTTGGCCGGATGACGACGATCGTCCTGCTGAGCTACTTTAATCCGATCCGGTGAAATATCGGAAGCTAAAATGCGACCCTGTCCGTCCATACACTCAGCCATATATCGGGTTTTAGTCCCCGGTGCGGCACACACGTCTAAAATACGTTCCCCGAGCCGGGGATTCAGTAATTCCACAATCGCTCCCGATCCCCGCCCCTGAATGGAGATCGAACCATCTAAAAACCGGGGATGAGTCCACAATTCAGACGTGGAGCCCTCCAGCCGGTAAAATCGTCGGGACGTGGACAGGGGATTGATTTTGAGATCATGCGAAGTGAATTCATCGATTAGCTGGGATTCAGTAATCATGGAGGGGTAACGGCGAATACTCACTCCAGTTCCCTGATTCAAATGCCTGCAAACCGCGTCCGCGTCGGTTTCTCCCCAATGTTTAATCCAGCGATCCACCATCCAATCCGGGAATGATTCCCGCTGCGCCAAGGACATCGAATTTTCAGGAAGGTCCGTTTTCCGGGACAAGGTATGACCAAACGCATTGATAAATCGGGAAGCGTTTTTGCTGATGTGACGCCGGGCCAGGTTGACGGCTTCATTCACCGCTGCGTAAGAAGGTGTCCCTTCATCCAGGAGAACTTCATACGCCAGAATTTCAGCAAGAGCCCGAAGATTGAGGGGGATACGGGATCCCGGTTTATTGGAAAATTGATCAATCCGATCATCCAAAAGACGGCGCCATCTGACGCATTCCTTTATCAATACACGGGCTCGAAGCCAGTCTCGTTTTGCCATATTGGGCACCGATAACCGGGTAAATACAGTATCCAAACGATCGGTTGTACGGTAAAAGTCAATCAGCCCTTTCAGGGCCAGTTCTCGTCCGGAACTCAAAATCCCAATCTCTCACCAACCGTTAGTCGCGCCCCGGCCTGGAAAGATGCGATGTCCATGACTCGTTTCCCTTCGGGTTGAACCGCCACCAATTTCAAGAGTCCATCACCTGTTTGAACCAAACAGGATTTCTTGCCCGCATCCACAATGGTTCCCGGAGGTATTTTCCCATCACTATCGCTTACTTCCGCTTTCAGGATATTCAATCGTTTTCCCCGGCACAAAGTATATGCTCGCGGCGATGGAGAGAGCGCCCGAATCCAGCCTTGAATGATCCGGGCAGGTTGTTCCCAGTGAATCATTTGCATTTCAGGCGTGATTTTCGGCGCCGGTGTTGCCAGACGATGATCCTGCTCCTGAGGCGTGATCGTGCCCTCTTCCAACTTGTCCACTGTTTCTAAAAGAACATCGGCTCCAAGCTGAGACAACCGTTGGGACAAAGAGCCGGCATCATCCTCGGGTTCAATCGGTATGGCTTTCTGCAGTAAAATCTCCCCCACATCTACTTTGGGTCGGATGAGAAAGGTTGTAACACCGGTTTCCCGATCCCCATTGATTAAGGACCATTGGATGGGGGCCGCTCCTCGGTATTTGGGCAAAAGGGATGCGTGTAGATTGATCGCGCCCTTTTTGGGAATGGCAAGCAAAGCTCGCGGTAAAATCCGATAAGCCACTACGACAAACAGATCCGGATTTAGGTCCCGAAGGAGAATTTGCGTGGCTTCGCTTTTCAGATTATCAACGGGATATAGAGGGATATCCAGGGCCTGAGCCCGTTCCCCCACCGCTGTCCAACGGAGCTGTCGCCCACGCCCCATCGGCCGTTGGGGATTGGAGACGACGCCCAGAATTTCATGGCGCGATACCGCCAACTTATCCAGTGACGGAACGGCAAAATCGGGATTTCCCATAAAGATAATTTTCACGGCTCAATCCTGGAGTGTTTGAAGGTAGAAAACTCGGGGAAATTAAAGATTATACCCTTTAGGCTCGGATTTTGGCCGTTTTCGAGCCGCTGCCGATAACGCCTTCAATTCCCGCTGGTAATTCATCCTGACCACCTCGCTCACCCGATCCACAATCATGACACCATTCAAATGGTCCATTTCATGCTGAATAGCCCGACCCAATAGTCCTCCAAATTCCTGAGTATGATGTGCACCAGTTTCATCCTGATATTCCAGAGTAATAAACTCCGGCCGTGTGATATTTAATTGAATGCCTGGTAATGATAAACACCCTTCTTCATATTCGGAAGACCCACGGGATGCCACAATCGTACTATTCACGAATACCATGGGTTCATCGGCCTCATCCGTATGGGTAACATCTATGATGAAAAGATGGAGATCAAGTCCTATCTGGTTAGCCGCCAATCCAATGCCGTCAGCTTCGTACATGGAATCATACATATCCTCCAGGATCGAATCCAAGGCGTTGAAATCTTCAACCGGTTTACATTTTTTCCGGAGAATGGGGTCTCCGTAGCGCACGACAGGACGAACCGCCATTAACTACCTACCCGTCTCCAAAGGTTCAGTTTCTACCTGGGTCGCCGCCATTCCGGCGATTGCCGACCGATTGACATGGACATCAGTGTTTTTATCTATTTTCAGAACCACAACCTGTCCTTTATTCTTAAATCCTCCGATGGTTCCATGGATACCGCCGATGGTCACGATTTTATCCCCTTTTTTCAGGGCTTCAAGCATTTTCTGTTTTTCTTTTTGTCGTTTGGTTTGAGGTCGGATCATTAAAAAGTATATGATGAACATTATTAGAATGAACGGCAGAAACGCTGCAAGTCCACCGCCTTGTGATTGACCACTACCGGCCATACCGAAAAGAATATCCACTATTTTCTCCTTTTTTAACGACGGAAAAATTACCGCCAGTTCCGTCGATTCACAAGTTGATCAACATAAAGAATTTTTCGGCCGAAGTGGTAAATTTCAATTATGAAACTTCCTCCTCCACTTCCCGAATCTTTTTTTCATCGCGATCCCCAGTTGGTTGCTAAAGATTTATTAGGCGCGGTACTCTGGCATCGGCCTGCTGACCGACCGTGGTTGGCCGCTATGATTATCGAAACGGAAGCCTATTATCGTCGGGAAAAAGGAAGTCATGCCTCGTTGGGATATACTGAGAAACGAAAAGCCCTGTTTATGCCTCCAGGAACCATCTATATGTACTTTTCCCGAGGGGGTGATTCCTTCAATATCAGTTGCGGTGGCCCGGGAGATGCGGTATTAATTAAATCCGGGTATCCATTTTCCGATGTACCGGACTACGAAAAAATGATTCAGCATATGCAAGCGCTCAATCTGCTGAACGGAAAAATCCGTCCCGTGGAACGACTGTGTGCCGGTCAAACTTTGTTATGCAAAAGTCTTGGCATCAAGGTTTTGGACTGGGATGGAAAAACCATGGATTCCAATCGTTTATTCATTTCGCCAGCTAACCAACCGCCAAAATCCATCATCTGCACGCCGCGGCTAGGTATTCCGAAAGGTCGGGATGAACATCTTCCCTACCGATTCATCCACAGTGATTATGCAACATTCTGCACTCGACGTCCGCCTAAATCTGCACGTCAACTACAACCTACATTTTCCGATCATGACAAATCGTGAGTCACTTTTAAAACATTTGCCGATTCGTTGGGATTTTATTCGCTCTTCCGGACCGGGAGGACAACATGTCAATAAGGTTTCTACCGGTGTTCAATTGCGTATTTTTTTGGACTCTTTACCATTGACTGAATCGGAGAGAATTCGCCTACGCCAGTTGGCGAAAAATCGTATCAATTCTGAAAATGAACTGGTGATTAAGGCAACACGGTTTCGGTCACAATTAAAAAACCGTGAAGATGCTTTAACACGTTTGGCAACCCTAATAACAAACGCTCGAAAAAAAGATCGATTCCGGATCCCGACTCGTCCTCCCCGTCGGGCTCAAGAGTCCCGTTTAAAATCCAAGAAACTTCATTCCCAGAAAAAAGCCACCAGGAAGAAACCTGGCTTGCCTGAAGATTAAACCAAGAATGTGTAAGAATTACTGGGGCAAATGAATACGGATTTCCGTCCCTTTTCCCGGTTCGGAATCCGCCACATAGACGCGACCGTGATGCAAGTCTTCAATGATGCGACGAGTAAGGGATAACCCTAATCCCCATCCACGGGATTTAGTGGAATAACCGGGGCGGAAGATATTGCGCCAATTTTTTCGGGATATTCCTTTTCCATTATCCCGGACGGCAATAGAGACGCCTCCGTTTTCCTGGTGAAGTTGGACCCGAATTTCACCGGATTGGTTCTCAATCGCGTCCAGTCCGTTTTTTATAATATTCTCTATCGCCCAGGATAAAAGCGTACCATTGGCGCGGATGCGCACGTCCGACTGGACGTCATTTACGATCTGAAGAGTTTTGCCCATATTGGGTATGCGCCGATTGAAATATCCAATTAAATCCTGGATAATTTCGGAAATATTTACGTTCGTCAACTGGGGTTCCGAGCCCATTTTGCTAAACCGTTCACCAATCTGTTCCAGCCGCTTTAGATCCATTTTCAAATCCGGAATAATCTCCGACGTTTTTTCTGGATGATCTTCAAGCCAGGTTATCCATCCTAACAATGATGAGGTGGGTGTACCCAGTTGGTGAGCCGTTTCCCGCGCCATTCCAACCCAAATATTTCGTTTTTCATTATTCCGAATCATCGAAAACCCCACAAAGCCTAATAAAATAAATAAGGCAACGGCTCCGATTTCGATGTACGGCAACCAAATCAATTTCTGGATTAATTTAGAGTCCCCGTAGTGGAGACGACCAAAGTTAAAGGTGTCCCCGGTTTCCGGATTAGTGTAAACCAAAGGCAACGGTGTGTTCTGGCGATCCATGGTCTCCATGATCGAACGAATTGCATTTGGAGAATCCATCGCATCCGGCAAATTCCGCCAGGACACGGGATTCCCCTGGGGATCAGACTGAATAACCGGAAACTGGACCTTCTTGATGATATTTTCGAAAATGAAATCCAGGTTAGTATCATCCTGTTCCGCCACAGCAGACGTGATCAATTCCGCATAGAGTGAGGCGATTTGGCGATTATCCTCCCGTAAGGCATTCACAAGTTGTTGGGAATAGATTAAGAGGGCGCCCGTTAAGGCAATCCCCAGAACAAACAATCCACCCTTGATATTACCGGTATAGTCAACCCACTTCATGTGTGCTTTTCCGATCATTCCACACGACCCAACCTAAGACCAGGATCACCAAACTGAACAGAACGCGAGATAAAATTCCGGTTATGGGGCGATAGGGGTCGTGATACTCCATTAAAATTGTATGTTTTCCAGAAGGAACTTCGATTCCCCGTAGAACAAAATTCGTTTTATAAATGGGAACTTCCTTCCCGTCGATTCGTGCGGACCAGCCCTGGGGGTAAAATATTTCTGACAACACTAGAAAACCATCTTGAGAATTCTCGGTTTGAATCTGGATCTTTTCGGGATCGTAATTCAGCACGGAAACTGATCCTACACCTAGCGTTTGGTTTACCTTGACGCCCTTGGATTCCAGGATCGCTTTCTCAGTAGGTTTAAAATCTGGTGCAACAACCGTATCCAAAGCATCGCGGGGTGAGTCAACCACAGAAAGTTCCTGCACAAACCATGCTTTGGGTAACACATCTAGGTTTTCATAAACCGTTTTTGACCCCGTAAAGACTGAACGAAATCGCGGATGCGAAAGAGGTTTGGATGATACGAGGTATTTAACATTAAGCATATTCAAGACCGGTAATTGATTGAGCCCATTTGCATCCATTAAATCCTGATATACTCTAAGCTTCACCGGACGATAACCACTGACACTGGGAATACCAAAATAGGTGTAGCGATTGGTGCCCGATTCATCCACGGCTAAAATCCGCCCAGTCCCAATATGATCCATCAGGAACTGATCAACCGAAGTTTTTCGAAATATGGATTTGATATTTCGTTCAGGTTTCAATTCTAAGAACTCCTGATCCACGACCCAGAAATCCACCACCGCCAAACCGATGACCAACATCGGAAAAATTTTATAGGAAAGCTGTTTTTTTATAACCAACCATATTAATCCTAATAACGCTCCGGAAACTCCCAAACCTAATAAGCTACCCTTGTTAAACAAGGATTGACGGATATCCACAATACTGGTCATGATTTGTGAATTAAAACGGGCTGCCTCCTCCGGTCTTGTGAAGGAAAGAAGCGATGAACCGAATAATAACATGAGGAGACTGAAAACAAACACACCACCAAAGACGTAAAGTGTTTTCTTTTGCAAATTATTTATCTCATGCGCTTCACCTTTGAGAAACATTGTTAGGGTTTTATTCAACCCCACCGCTCCCAGGACCGATATGGTAAACGGAAGTAAGATATAAATCATAGATGGAATGCGGAACTTGCTAAAGAATGGAGCAAACTTGAAGAGGGGCCAGAAAAGCACTGGAAAATAATTCCCAAAGCCTACGATCAATATTATTCCTGTACTAACCCAGAGGAAGGATTCCAATCGGTCGGGTTTGGACAGCAATGCGCCTAAAATGGCGAACAACAACGCAACAAGTCCTAAATAATGAGTGGACTGCGTAAACGGCATATATCCCCAGTAAGCGGCGGATTTCACATCACGTGTCGGATAGTTCTGAAGTCCATAAAAATAAGGATTCACAAAGGAAATCAATTCCTTTGGGTGGAAAGACCACTGAGTGGCATAATCCCAGTCCGTCCCGGATTTAGAAGATCCCTCCTTTTCCAGAACAGAGGCAGCACCCCGATTGGAATGTTTTTGGAAAGAGTAGACTGAAAGATAAGGATCGGACACCATGAAAACGGCCAGAACCAATCCCAATAAAACGAGGCCACCTGATTTGACCTGTGGCATTACGGTACGGCGCTCCACCAAGCGAATACTCAGCGTCTGCCACACCCACCAAAAACCTGCCAAGAGCCAAGTATAATACACGACTTGCGGATGATTCGACCACAATTGCAAAGCACTGGCCAAAGCTACCAACAACAATCCCCTCCATTTTCCTGAGTTGAGGGTATAGTCTACCGCGACCACTACCCAAGGGATATAGCTGATGGCAATGATTTTGGAAGCATGGCCCGCATTGATTAATCCAAACATGTA
>CAZHTM010000018.1:0-39733 GCA_964535735.1 uncultured bacterium | reverse complement strand
AGTAATCTTATTGAATTCAATCATGGAGTTAAGAAAGAGTCATTGTGTACCGGCAATGCGTATTAATTTTTGGGTATGGATTTACAAGAATTAAAAGATCGATTCGATAAGACCGCTAAAAAATATCTGGAACTCCGGGGGTATCTTTGACCTGGACTCCAAGCAAAAACGGCTGTCGGAATTAAAAACCAAGTCCGCCGATCCACAATTGTGGAATGATTCGGCGAAAGCATCCAATATTCTCAAACAAATATCCCGTCTGGAAAAAGAAATCAATTTATGGAGCGATCTGCATCGTCGCTACGATGATTTAGGGATCTTGATTGAATTTGCGGAGGCGGGGGAGGTGGAACTCGCCGAGGTGGCTGGGGAACTCAATGCCTTTCAGTCCATCAGCGAAGATGTGGAACTAAAGATGATGCTGGGGGGCGAACAGGACCCGGCGGACGCCATTCTGACTATCCATCCCGGGGCGGGCGGCACCGAAAGCCAGGATTGGGCGGAAATGTTATTCCGGATGTATACCCGGTGGATGGAAAAGAAAGGGTTTAGCTACACCATTTTGGACTATCAGCCGGGCGATGAAGCAGGAATCAAGGATGTGACTCTCGAGGTGAAAGGCGATTACGCCTATGGATTGCTCAAGGCGGAAGTGGGCGTTCATCGGTTGGTGCGAATTTCACCATTTGACGCCAACAGCCGACGGCATACTTCCTTTGTTTCCGTGTTTGTCTATCCATCGGTAGATGATGACATTGAAATTGAGATTAATCCCAATGATTTGCGCATCGACACGTATCGAGCCAGCGGCGCCGGAGGTCAACACGTGAATAAAACCGATTCTGCTATTCGGATCACACACCTTCCCACGGGTATTGTGGTCCAGTGCCAGAATGAACGGTCGCAGCATAAAAATAAAGCGCAGGCTATGAAAGTTCTGAAAGCACGCTTGTATCAACATGAACTTGAAAAGGAAAAAGCCGCCGCACAGGAATTAGAAAATCAAAAAACGGACATTGGCTGGGGAAACCAGATCCGGTCCTACGTTTTCCATCCGTATAATATGGTAAAGGATCACCGGACGAAGGAAGAAACAGGAAATATCCAGGCCGTGATGAATGGAGAAATTGACGCCTTCATTCGTTCCTATCTTATGAATCAAATTTCAACCAAAGCATAATATGACAGAATCACAACACACCAGTCTGAAGCAAATTATTAACGTCCGGAAGGACAAACTGGCCAAACTCCGGGAGATGGGAGTTAACCCCTATCCCGTATCTTACACCGTGGATCATCATTCTCAGTATATACTGGATCATTACGACGAATTGGAAGGTCAAACCGTTACAGTGGCGGGCCGGATTATGTCTCTGAGAAAAATGGGTAAGGCGTCTTTCTGCCATATTCAAGATGAGGAGGGACGCATTCAAGCCTACGTCCGTCGGGATGATGTGGGCGAGGAAGGCTATACCCAATTCAAATTGTTGGATTTGGGCGATTTTGTGGGCCTGAAGGGGTGGGTATTCAAAACCCGAACCGGGGAAATTTCCATCCATGCCACGGAGGTAACCGTGTTGGCAAAAAGCCTTCGTCCGTTACCGGTGGTCAAAGAGAAAGAAGGGGAGGTTTTCGACGCCTTTGAAGATAAGGAATTGCGCTACCGCAATCGGCATTTGGATTTGATTTTGAATCCCAAGGTGCGGCAAGTATTTAGAACCCGATCCAAAATAATCGCATTTATTCGTCATTATTTGGATGAACGGGGTTTTCTGGAAGTGGAAACCCCAATTCTGCAGCCCCTTTATGGTGGCGCCAACGCCCGCCCGTTTGTGACCCATCATAATTCGCTGGATCAGGATTTATACCTCCGAATCGCTGACGAACTGTATTTGAAACGGTTAATTATCGGCGGATTCGAAAAGGTTTACGAGCTATCAAAAAATTTCCGGAATGAGGGGATGGACCGGAATCATAATCCGGAATTCACAGCCCTTGAATTCTATCAAGCGTACGTGGATTATGAATTTATGATGGATCTTGTCCAGGATATCTTCCAGGGACTGGCGCGGGACCTGAATAAAATGCAGGTGACCTGGGGTGACATGGAGATTGATTTGTCAAAACCGTTCCGCCGGTTACCGATTCTGGAAGCACTCACCGAGGCTACAGGGACCGACGTGTCAGCTTGTGACGAAAATGATTTGAAAGCACTGGCTCGGGAAAAAGGTATCCCCACAGAGGGATTAAGGACTTATGGCCAAATTCTGGATGAACTCATGAAGCATCTGGTGGAGCCCCATCTTATCCAACCTACATTTATTATGGACCATCCCAAAGCCGTGTCTCCACTGGCAAAGCCTCACCGTTCCGGACGTCCGGACATCGTGGAACGATTCGAACTATTTATCGGCGGCGCTGAATTTGCCAATGCGTTTTCGGAATTGAACGATCCCATTGATCAGCGGCAGCGGTTTGAAGCACAGGCGGAATTGGGACGCGCTGGCGATGAAGAAGCCCATCCCATCGATGAAAACTTTCTGGAAGCGGTGGAATCAGGAATGCCGCCCACCGGTGGCGTGGGAATGGGGATTGATCGAATCGTGATGCTGTTTACGGAAACACGGACGATTAAGGATGTGATTTTATTTCCGACGTTGAGGACCGTTCAATAATTCTGTTTTGTCTAATTCTCCGAAGCCCGAACCATTTTAATGAACCTTTCATTTACCATCGCCTGGCGACATTTAACGACTCTTCGGCGAAATAGTTTTTCCACGATAGCCGGTGTGCTGGCCGTGCTGGGATTAGCCATCGGATTGGCGGCGTTGATTATCACATACAGTATTATTGATGGGTTCGAACGCACCATTTCGGAGAAGATCTCCAGTTTCGACGGGCACATTCAAATAACCCATTTTTTAGATCAGCCCTTTTCGGCCAACATGGTTCAATTGGACAGTTTGCTCAAACCATTTCAAGACGACATCCTCACCATCCCATTTTTACAGCGAGCGCTCATCATCCGCAAAGGGACGCGAGCGGAAGGGACGGTGTGCATCGGCCTTGACGCTCAAGAATTGCCTCCGGCCATCCAAACGTTGGTGGAGCCGCGGCCAAAAACATTGACCCCAGGGGAAATTATTCTTGGGGACCGGTTAGCTTCCAGTTTGGGCG
The DNA here is from genome assembly GCA_964535735.1 of uncultured bacterium. Taxonomy (GTDB): domain Bacteria; phylum Fidelibacterota; class Marinisomatia; order Marinisomatales; family J089; genus J089. Next base: position 36,556 of record CAZHTM010000018.1, on the reverse strand, counting down.
TTCAGGTGGGAGAGTCCGTAGTTTTAATGCATGTCGATCCCGATGGTGGGTTGGCCACTGCGCCCCGATATCGGCAGGTCATAGTGGCGGGACTGATTCATTCGGGTCTCTTGGACTACGACCAATCGATTGCATATGTGCCGGTCCAGGACCTCCAATTGGTGTCCCAGCTGGAGAGCAAGATTTCCGGTATCATGATTTATGAAAAGGACTTTGATGTGCACCGGGAACTCTATCGATCACTGCAAGAAGGATTGTCCTACCCTCTTTATTCATTGAGTTGGAAAGACAAGCACCGGATTCTCTACGATTGGATGACCCTGCAACGCTGGCCCATTCTGATAATATTTGGGTTAATTGCCTTGGTCGGCGTCGTCAATATCATGTCCGCGTTGATGATGATAATTGTGGAAAAAACCCGTCAGGTGGGCATCCTGAAAGCCCAGGGAATGTCGGCGGGCGCCATCCGGAATATTTTTGTATTCGAAGGTATGATGATTGGATCCGTGGGCTCCCTACTGGGCGGGTTGCTAGCTTTGGCGCTCATCCTTCTCCAGCAATCTTTCAACATCTTGGCTATCCCGGAAGATGTGTATTTCATGGATCAAATTCCCGTGCACATCAATGGGATTGCCACCGGATTGATTTTAGCGTTGGGTGTTCTATTCTCATTATTGGCGGTTCTTTGGCCGGTGAAACGCGCCATGGATATTCAACCGGCAACAGCGTTACGGTACGAATGAAACTAACCACACAAATAGCGCGACGATTTTTATTGGGCGGGAAAGGCGCCGGCCCTTCCCGGGTTACTGGCTGGGTATCTATTATCGGCATGGCCATTGGAAGTTTTGCTCTGGTAGTTTCAGTGGCAGTGTTAAACGGCTTCGAATCGTTAGTCCAGTCCCGAATTGTTGGGTTTGAGGGCGATTTGCGCATTACTGGAGATCTGGGGTCTAATCGGCACCTGAACCTGGACTGGATTCTCCAGCACCCGGATGTTGAAAGGGGCGCTCCTTTCCTGGAACGGAAGGCCTTGGTGTTGGGACGGGAATCCGCTTCCCGGGTGGTGAATATTAAAGCGGTAGATCTGGAATCATTGGAAATGATTTATGATTTAGGCGTCGTTGACAGGAGTGAGTCATTAGAACAGGGCGTCATGCTTGGCTCTGTATTGGCGGAACGTCTGAATCTTAGCCCCGGCGATTTAGTGACGTTGTACAGTCCCGTAGATGGGCTGTCACGCCTGGGAGCTCCATCGCAGATCAGACTTCCGGTTATGGGTGTTTTCACATCGAAAGTATTGGATTATGATGACAAGATCGCCTTCATCCCCTGGGACACGGGTTTAAAACTTTTTTCACGGAAAACCACCGTGGATGGGGTGGATCTTCGGGTAACACCCGGGACTGATTTGGGAGCCTTAAAACAGTCGCTTGAAACGATCGCGCCGGTCCCGATACGGGTTGAAAGCTGGGCGGATCTCCATGAAAATTTATTCCATGCCATGCGGATGGAACGCATTGGGGCCATGATCATTCTGAGTCTGATTATTGTGGTGGCGGCGTTTAATTTGGCTACCACCTTAATTTTGGTTACGATTCAGAAAATTCAGGAGATTGGCATTTTGCAAACATTAGGATTAACCACCCGGCAGGTGAGTACAGTTCTTATGAAACAGGGCTTTTTGATCGGGGGCACCGGATTACTTAGTGGATTCACTGTGGGCGTCATTCTGGTGGTGTTGCAATCCATGTTCGGGCTTATTCCCCTTCCTTCCGATATTTATGCTCTGAGCACTCTTCCCATGGTATTGTATGGCCGGGATATTATCCTCATCCTGCTCATTACCATTCTCTGTATTTTATTCGCGACGCGAGTGGCCGGGAATCGCGCCATAAAAATTGAACCCAAAGTTGCCTTGCAAATGGAGAAATAATGCTCATTGCTCACCATGTATCAAAAACGTACCGTAATGGGTCGAAGGCGCTGCCGGTGCTTACCGATGTGAACCTGGAGTTGGCTCCGGGTATGTTGATCACCATCATGGGACCCTCGGGATCAGGGAAATCCACCCTGTTAAATATTCTGGGAACGCTGGACCGCCCTGATTCGGGCACTTTGCGCTTCAAGGATCAGAATTTATTGGCGCTGTCTCGGGAGGGACTGGCGGAATTCCGAAACCGGCACTTGGGGTTTGTATTCCAGTTCCACCATTTATTGCCGGAATTTACCGCCCGGGAAAACGCCCTGATCCCGGCCCAAATATCTCACAATCAGGAAGGGGAGCGTATTGTGGATGAACTTTTCGCGTTGGTGGGGTTAACTCAACGCAGCGATCATTATCCCAGTGAGTTATCTGGCGGAGAACGGGTCCGGGTGGCCCTGGTCAGGGCGTTGGTGAATCAGCCGGATGTCATTTTAGCCGACGAACCTACCGGTAACCTGGATCAGGGAAATGCATCCAAAGTATTGGATTTATTTACAACCATTCGAGATAAATACAGCCAAAGTATTGTGGTGACGACCCATAATCCTGAAGTGGCAGCGCTAGGTGATCTGCGTTACATTTTGGACGGGGGAACCTTATTCCCCGCCGGTAGTATTTGATTCCATCCTAATTCACAGTAATTTCAACACCACATGAAAGAAAATTTTTCAAAACGGGTTCAGGCGATCATGCGCCATGCCAAAGAAGAAGCCATCCGGTTGGGACACAGCTACGTGGGATCGGAGCATCTGCTTTTAGGGATGCTGGTAGATTCTTCCGGGTTTTCCATGAAAATCCTTGAGATTTTTGATATAGATCCTGAAGCTGTAAAAGCTATGGTAGAGGATTTGGTAAAGACCTCTGGCGGTACGATGACCCTGGGGCATCTCCCGTTAACCCGACGGGCGGAACGCATCCTTCGGAATGCCTATCATGAAGCGTCGAAATTAAATCAATCGGTTGCGGATGATACCCATTTACTTCTGGCCCTCCTTCATGAATCCGAAGGTATCGCCTATGAAGTCCTGGCATCCTTTTCCCTAGATTACGATTCGGTGCGGGAACTTATTATCCAGGAAGAGGAGAAGCAGGACGTGCAGGAAACGCCGAAAAAGGGGAAGAAATCCACAACACCGGCATTGGATCATTTCAGCCGTGATATAACGGAATTGGCCCGGGAAGGGAAATTGGACCCAGTCATTGGTCGGGAAGATGAAATTGAACGGGTAGCACAAATCCTGACACGTCGGAAAAAGAATAATCCCGTTTTAATCGGTGAACCGGGCGTGGGAAAAACGGCGATTATTGAAGGACTGGCCTCCCGAATTATCGATAAAACGGTACCGCGGTTGCTGCGTAACAAGCGCGTGTTGGCGTTGGACTTGCCTGCCATTGTGGCCGGGACTAAGTATCGGGGACAGTTTGAAGAACGGATGAAAACCATTATGCAGGAATTAGAAGTCAATGATGATTTGATTCTGTTCATTGACGAATTGCATACCCTGGTCGGCGCAGGAAGTGCCGCCGGGAGTTTGGATGCGTCCAATATGTTCAAACCGGCCCTGGCACGAGGTGATGTTCATTGCATCGGAGCCACCACGATGGATGAATACCGGAAAAATATTGAAAAGGATGGCGCGTTAGAACGGCGATTCCAAAAAGTGATTATCAATCCGCCGAAAGTTGAAGAAAGTATTGAAATTCTCAAAGGGCTTAAAGATAACTACGAAGCTCATCACAATGTGGTTTATGATGATCAGGCGATTGAAGCTTGTGTCCGGCTCTCCCATCGCTATATCCACGATCGGTTTCTTCCGGATAAAGCCATTGATGTCATGGATGAGGCTGGGTCGCGAGCCCACATGCTCAATACCACCGTCCCGGAAGATATTTTAAAGCTGGAAAGTAAAATTGAATCTCTAAGGAAACAGAAAGATCAGGCGGTGGCTGCTCAGGAATTCGAACAAGCTGCAGCGCTTCGGGACCAGGAACAACACCTTTTACAAAAGTTAACTCGACTTCAGCAAATCTGGGCCAAGGAAGAACGGAAAAATCCCATTCGTATCACCGAAGATCATATCGCGGATGTGGTCTCTTTAATGACTGGGATTCCCGTCAACAAGGTAGCCGAAAGTGAATCTCATAAATTGTTGGAGATGGCCAAGGGACTTCACCAATACATTGTGGGACAGGATGAAGTAGTGAACAGCTTGACCCGGTCGATTCAACGGGCGCGGGCGGGACTGAAAAATGCCAAACGTCCCATTGGTGTCTTTTTATTCCTGGGACCCACAGGGGTAGGGAAGACCGAAATGGCGAAAGCCCTGGCAACCTATTTATTCGATCAACCGGAAGCTCTTATAAAGATTGATATGTCGGAATACGGTGAACGTTTTTCCGTTTCCCGACTGATTGGCGCACCTCCTGGTTACGTGGGATATGAAGAAGGGGGCGAACTTACCGAAAAGGTCCGGCGTAATCCTTATTCCGTGATTTTATTCGATGAAATTGAGAAAGCCCATCCCGATATTTACAATGTATTGTTGCAACTTTTCGACGAAGGTGTCCAAACCGATGGACTAGGACGGAAAGTGGATTTCAAGAATTGTATCATTATAATGACCTCCAACGCCGGGACCCGCGAATTGACATCCGGAAATCAATTTGGGTTCATCGAAGCCGACGAAAAGACGGATTTTCGCAACATACAGAGCAAAATATTGGAACGGGTAAAAGAAATCTTTTCCCCGGAATTCTTAAATCGGATTGATGAAACCATCGTGTTTCATCCTTTGACCAAAGAGGATCTTTTCAAAATCATTGATCTTCAGTTAAAGGATTTGCGGGACAACCTGAAGCAAATAGGTGTGACATTAAAACTGACCAAACGAGCCAAAACGCTGCTATTGGAGAAAGGGTTTAACCCGGAATATGGCGCTCGCTATTTGCGTCGTGAAATCCAAAATTCACTGGAAGATCATCTGTCCGAAATGGTTCTTGCAGGCTCCATCCATTCTGGCGACACTATTCATATAGACAGTAAACGAAAAGAATTTCAGTTTAAAGTGACTTCTCCGTCCGATCGAGTTAAGACCAAGCAGGAATCAGCTTCGTCCTAATATAGCACACCTCTGTCAGATCGGTTAACTTTTCTGCCAGGTGCGACACACTGGCTTATCTTTCCCCTTGGCATGGCTATTGTCCTAAGGTCAGTACATTTAGAAAAATTAAAAGGAGAAAAATTTTATGGGTAAAATAATTGGAATTGATCTGGGAACCACCAACTCGTGCGTGGCAGTCCTGGAAGGTGGCGAACCCACCGTGATTACCAGTCCCGAAGGGGGACGCACCACGCCTTCGATTGTGGCCTTTACCAAGGATTCCGAACGTTTAGTGGGGCAGCCGGCCAAACGGCAGGCGGTAACCAATCCTGAGAATACCGTTTATTCCATCAAACGGTTTATGGGTCGGATGTATGATGAAGTCAGTAACGAAATCGGCGAAGTCCCCTATAATGTTCAGAAAAACGCGAATGGTGCCGTGGTCATCCAAGTGAGAGACAAACAATACACCCCGCCGGAAATCAGTGCCATGGTGTTGCAAAAATTGAAGCAAATGGCTGAGGAACATCTTGGGACAAAAGTAACGGAAGCGGTGATTACGGTTCCAGCTTACTTCAATGATTCTCAACGGCAGGCCACCAAAGACGCAGGCAAAATAGCAGGACTGAATGTCCGTCGGATCATCAATGAACCGACGGCGGCTTCCCTGGCTTACGGGTTGGATAAAAAGAAGGATGAGAAAATTGCCGTCTTCGACTTAGGAGGTGGAACCTTTGATATTTCGATTCTCGAACTGGGTGACGGTGTGTTCGAAGTCAAATCCACCAATGGGGACACCCACCTGGGCGGTGATGATTTCGATAAAAAAGTGATCGACTGGATCGCCGACGAATTCCAGAAGAGCGACGGTATTGATCTGCGCAAAGATCCCATGGCGTTGCAGCGGCTGCGGGAAGCGGCGGAGAACGCAAAGAAGGAAGTGTCCAGCTCCAAGCAGACCGAAATTAATTTACCCTTCATTACCGCCGATTCCTCGGGTCCGAAACACCTTAACCTGACTTTAACTCGCGCAAAATATGAAGATCTGGTTAAAGACCTGGTAGAACGGACGGTAGGTCCCTGTGAGAAAGCCCTCAAAGACGCGGGATTAACCGCCAACGAAATCGATGAAGTCATTCTTGTAGGCGGTTCTACCCGGATGCCTATTATCCAGGAAAAAGTGAAAGAAATTTTTGGGAAAGAGCCCAATAAAAGCGTGAATCCCGATGAAGTAGTGGCTGTGGGCGCTGCTATTCAAGGTGGTGTACTCTCCGGTGATGTTGAGGACGTGCTCCTACTGGATGTGACTCCGCTTTCCCTGGGAATTGAAACCTTGGGTGGGGTTTCCACCACATTGATCGAACGGAATACTACTATTCCCACGAAAAAATCGCAGATCTTCAGCACGGCGGCGGATAATCAGACATCGGTAGAAATCCATGTGTTGCAGGGTGAACGGCAGATGGCAGCCGATAACAAGACCATCGGTCGGTTTCACCTGGATGGCGTTCCACCTGCACCTCGAGGCATTCCTCAGATTGAGGTAACCTTTGACATCGACGCCAATGGGATTTTGAACGTAAGTGCCAAGGATAAAGCCACTGGGAAAGAACAAAGTATTCGCATTGAAGCCTCCAGTGGACTGTCCGAATCTGAAATCGAAAAAATGGTGAACGATGCCAAAAAGCACGAAGCCGAGGATAAAGAAAAACGCGAGCTGATTGAACTTCACAATACCGCTGAAAGTCTAGTGTATCAGACAGAAAAGAATCTGGATGAGTTTAAAGATAAACTGTCCGATGACGACAAAAAGGGGCTTACGGATGCGGTGGAACACTTGAAAAAAGTGAATGCCGGTTCTAATAAATCCGATATCCAGAGCGCGATTGACCAACTGAATACGAAATGGAACGCGGTAGCCTCCAAACTGTACCAATCCACGGGTGAGGCGTCCGGTGGTGGTTCCGATGGAGCACAGACTTCAGAAGCGGAGACCTCCTCAACGAAATCCAAAAAAAAGGATGATGCTGAGATTGAGGACGCCGATTTCGAGGTGGTTAACTGACCAATCCGGTTTTGCAAAAAAAGCGTCTTTCGGGACGCTTTTTTTGTTTTTGGAACTGTCCGCTTGTATATTCGTATCGTCGAGGATAGACTAAACAACCTATGAAAAGAATCCGCAGAATCATCTTGATTTTCGTTCCCCTCGTCCTGCTGGGAACGATTTTTCTATTTCAGGGTTCATTGTGGAAACGTCCGTTAGTATCGGCGCTGAATCAGAATATCCTCAATCCATCCGGTTGGCATCTACAATTGAGGTCGTTAACGGGTCACGTATTGACGACACTTAATGTGGAGCAACTGGTGTTGGAAAATGAAAACGGAATCCGTCTATATGTCGAAGCTGGACGGATTCGAATCAATCTTCCCGCCTTATTCCAGCGTAAATATCAATTTCGGTTGGTTGATCTCCAGGGAATTGATGCGACATTCCAGAAAATGTCTGGTGATATAGTAACCAACGGTGGTCCTGACGAGTTACGTTTTTTCCCGCTTTTTATCCAAGACTTGCGGCTAGGGGGGCAACTCCACGTCCCAACGGACACCGCAATGACCACACTCCCTTTTGCCTTACTGGGACAATTTCAGGCGTCGGATCAACGGGGAAAACTTCAGATTGAAACGTTGGATATTCTGCCGCCAAAAATCAACGACACGTTGAACATTTACAATTCAATTGTGATCGCGAATCCAACGGAAATATCCTGCTTTCCCTTGAATGGAACTGTGGGCTCCTTCGACATATCGGGTGAAGTTTCCGCCTCGGTATTCGATGGCGTTATGCAGGGTTCCTTAGCGTTTAATCCTGTGAATATTCATGAATTTATTCCGGATATTCCCTTTTTCGATACGACCTTAACGCAGGTAGACGGACGTATCACCTTCCAATCGAAGGGGGATCTAATCACAGGACAGTTTCAGTTAAATCCGCTGGACCGGCAACCAATTCAAGGCCGTCTGGTCCTTGAAGAACGTGAAAACGGCTGGGTTTTGGATAGCCTTTTCGTGGAACGTAAATCTTCGACGATCATGATTTCCGGCGCCTCCGATTCTCTGAAACAATTCAATGCCATTGTGGAATTAAAACCATTTCACTTGGACGACTGGGCTCAGGTACCATTCGAAAACTCCGTCAATGGGTCCATCATTCTCTTCGGTCAGGTTCAGTTCGACACGTCGGTGTCCTTGACGGCGTCGTTTAATATTAATGAAACCAAAGCCTTGGTAACACCCACCCTGATTTCAGGAACCGCAGATTATCGAAATCATCAAATCCGCCTTTTGGAACCTTTGTTGATTAACCAAGCCGGGGGGCAAATCCAGATAATTGGTTCGTATGATTTTTCCCAAAAATTGATTTTAGGGGACTTTAAAGCAAGTAATTTGGATTTAAAACCTTTTCGGAATTTAACCGGTGGTGCCCTTGGCATTGTTTCCGGTATGGGGCATGTGGAAGGCTCCATAAATCAACCCCAAATCAAAGCGGAGATTTCGCTGAAGCATGGACAATATAAAGACTTGAGTTTGGACGCAATGGAGGTGGTGGGGCAGTTAAAGGTGGATTCTACAGGTTCAGAAGGATCGTTTCATCTTACATCGGATAAATTGCAGTGGCAAAATCAACTCGCCGATAATTTTACCGGGGATTTTCATCTAGGGGATTCCGTGTTGATTTTTGACAACATTCATGTTTCACGGGATCAGGATTATATACAACTTTCCGGGGACGTTACGTGGGATGGCTCCGTGACACTGGACCGTTTCCAAGCGGCCTATGCTGGTCATTTGATGGTCAATCCAAAACCTATCAGGTTTACGTTGTCGTCGGAGGGGGTGCGGACCCGGCCTTTTGAAATTCACGTGGATGATGGAATAATCTCCGGTGTGGTTCGAAAAGAGAAAAACTGGGATCTGCGACTAAAAATTACCAACATATCATCGGAATTGGTTTCCAGCTTTATTCCTGATGATCGGTTGCGGTTTACGGGTAATCTGTTTGGAGAATTGGGGATCAACACCGCACCGGAGGATCGCAAGATATCCATCGATATGTCCTTAAAAAATGGGAAAATCGCCGGAGAAAGTTTTGACGATATGATTGTCGCCGGACTATTCGAACAAGGAATACTCCACATCGATGAGATTGCCTTAACGCACAATGGCCGGACAGGATTGCAGGTCTCTGGTATCATTCCAGTCAAGTCGGATACAAGTCATCCCGTAATGATTGATTTATCTACCCATTTTAATCAATTCCATTTGGAAACGCTGACGCAGTTTATTCCGAACTTCTTTACCATTGGTGGACTGGTATCCGGAACTTTTGACTTAGGGGGATCCAGTCGAAACACCACTTTTCGATACGATTTGGTGATTGAAGACGGAACCTTTGACCGTCTGAAACTGGGTCAAGTTTCCGGTACTGGGAATTATCAGAATCATCGTTGGACGATGAACGATTATGCATCTGTAAAAGGGACAGAATCCCTCCAAGGGTCTGGATTCCTACCTGTCGATTTTGATCTTGGTTCACCGACCTTTGGACGCTTGATTAAAGGTGATTCTCTTTACATTTTTGTTCAGGGAAAGAAACATGATTTGGACTTTTTAAGTGCCTATTTAACAGATCTGGATTCTGCTCGGGGAGATTTTGACCTGAAGCTAACCCTGTCAGGTAAACCGGAGAAAATTATTCGGGACGGTTCGATGAAAATCGTTGATGGTCGTTTATATACGCCCCTCTTGGATAATCCCATCCGACACATTAACGGACATTTAACCATTGCCGATAATTTATTATACATCCAGGATTTTAGTGGCGTCATGCGTCAAAAATCCTCTTCAATGACCCCCAATCTCACCTTATCCGGTGAAATGGACTTATCCCGTTTTTTCCACCCCCGGTTCAATGTCAAAGTAGATGGAAAAGATATTTATTTTAGTTCCATCGCAGAAGATATGAAGGGGAATGTCGATGTGGATTTGACCATAACGGGTCGTGACACCATTACCATTGCGGGAACCATTCCTGTCAATCAGGTTGAACTAACGATGGAATTTGTTTCTGAAACGCCCGGCGCAGTAGTCGCGGAACCGGGAGCGACCATCCCTTATTATAAAATCACTTTCCCGATTGTGGGTGAACTGAATTTGGTCAACCAACAAGTGGATGCCAATTTGGGTGGGGAAGTTAGCCTGAGTCAATTGGGGAATGAGGCGACAAATTATTCCGGTGAATTATTTGTAAAAGACGGGCGATTTTACTACAGCGGAGGCATTTTCAAAGATTTAAACGGATACATGTCTTTTGACGGGAAGGGGTTTAATCCATATCTGGACTTTTCGGCACAGACGAATATCGACGGCGAAATCATTCGCATATCGCTAACGGGACCGTTGGATAATCCGGTGATGAACCTTACATCCGCCAGTAATTTCTCTCAAAGCGACATTCTGCAGCTTCTGACTTGGCGCAAACGATTTTCGGATCAAGACCTGACTTCTACTGGCTTGGGAACGCAGGCTCAGGCTATATTTACAGCTTGGTTTGAAAGCCAATTGGAAAAGAATCTCATGGAGTTCAGCGGTTTGGACCGGCTGGGAATTGTTGAGGATGTGAGTATTTCCGGTTTGAGTCCCTCCGGGAAAGAAGACCTGACGATCAAAGCCGATCTTTCACAGAAAGTGTCTTTGAACTATGCGTACCGCCGATCATTTTCATTAACTAACCCTACTCATATGTTGGGGGTAGAATACAAATTCAACCGTTATTTATCTGTTGTTGGAAACATTGATCAAGCCGGGAATTTTCAAGCCAAATACCGCCTGCGGTATTCCTATTAGATGGTGGTCATTACCGACCGTCATCTTGACTTTTTTTCTTTCAAGTCTTACTGCCCAGCCCTCTGATGTAATTTACGTGCAGTCCATCCAAATCAAAGGAGCCCAGGCGATTTCGGAAACGGTGCTACGACCGTTCTTAAAAACCCGAGTGGCGGGAGTTTTCCGTAAAAAACCTTTTGATAGGCGGATGCTCAGACTGGATGCTATTAGTCTGAAAACTTATTATTTATCACGGGGCTATCTGGAAGTCGTGATACAAGATTCTTTTCATGTTGAAGATCATTACGCCGATGTGACCTTTATTATAACTGAAGGAAAACAATACTTTGTAAAACAGATCGATGTAGAGGGGAATCACTCCATTTCAACGGCGGATATCCTGAATTTATTAGATCTCCATGTGGGAAAACCCTATAATCCTGTAGGAACACGGGAAAGGGTGGCTCGTGTGGAAGAAGCCTACCAGCAAATCAGCAAATTGTTTAATCAAGTGCGAATCTTTGACCAAGTCGATGATTCGGTGTCGGTAGTCGTGAGAATTTCCGAGGGGCCGGATGTCCGCATTCATCACATTTATTATGAAGGATTGGGCGGCTTGGATACAATGCTGGTACGGCGGGAATTGATGTTCAAAGAAGGAGATTATTACCATAAGGATGACATGGACCGCTCCCGTCGCCGTATCTTGGAAACAGGAGTTTTTTCCTTCGCCGCCTTAACGCCGGTGTTGGTGGCCAAAAGCGATTCGTTGATAAATATTCTTATCGAATTACGCCGTTTCAAACAACGGGAATGGATTTCCGAAGGCGGTTACTATCCTATTCCATACTATGAAGGGGCCGAGCCTATTCCCGGAGCTGGATTGGAAGTGGAATGGAAAAACCGATCTTTGGGTGGAAGTACCACGAATTTCTCCACCAAATTGACCGGTCATGCCTTGGTTTCCGGGGATAAAATCCATCCTAAAATTCGTATGGAAATTGGCTTGACCAATCAATGGTTGTTTTCCATCCGGGTACCGACCACCCTGAAAGCGTATTATGAATCTTTTAAAAATTACAGTCAGACTGGAGAGCCGATCATTCTCCGATACGGTCTGCAACTGTCCACGGTTAAAAAATTTCGGGAACGAACCTACATCGATTATGGGCTCCGATGGGAGAAATTCGTAGAACCGGTTGAAAGCAAGTCGGATGTGGAACAGCGCACCATGCATTTCAAATCCCGCTGGGATCGTACGGATAACGCCCTCTATCCAACGAAAGGAATTTCGACTCTGGCAGACATGATGTGGACCGGTGGGTTCCTGGGTGGAAACCAGGATTTCCTGAAAGTGGATTTGGGGATGAATGCCTATATCCCCTTGCCCAATGCCTGGGTTCTGGCCGGTCGTGTTAAGACGGGAAAAATCTTTGGATGGAAAGAGGAGTACCAAGATATTCGATACGATAAATTCTATCTGGGTGGAGCCAACAGTCTTCGAGGATGGGATTTGTTAAAACTTCAGGTGGATGACGAAGGGAATCCCAAAGGAGATGTAATCCGGATTTTGACCAACTGGGAAGTGCGTTTTCCAATTTACTGGATATGGGGCGGGGAATTATTCCTGGATGGCGGATATTTATCGGATTCCTTCCGCGGCTTGAACCTGGATACCTTTCAGTGGAACTGGGGAGTCGGGTTGACCGTTAATACGCCTTTGGGACCGCTGCGGATTGATGTGGCCATTCCCGATGATCGTTATCAAGCCTATAAAGTGCAACTGGGTGTTCAATACATATTCTGATGGAACTTCAATATCATCAGGCGTATAAAAGGGAGTTTTCCCTCTAGATGGTGAGAAGATCGTGTTAATTTCAATCGTTATAACGGGAATTAGAGGATAAAATGAAGAGGACAAGTTTCGTATTAGGTCTGCTTATTTTTGGCATTTTGGGATGCAGTAAATCACCGGATCAACTTCTATCGGAAGCAGAGGAATGGGTGGCGAAAGATTCAGTTAACCTGGCCATGGAAAGTTATCAGAAATTGATTGCTTCCTTTCCGGAGGATAGTTTAGCGGCTGTCAGCCAATATCGGATTGCCCGATTATACTTGGATCGTCTTAACGATATGGAACAGGGACTGGAAGCGCTAAAACATGTAATCGATAATTATCCCAACACGGCTCAATCCACTCGGGCACGTAAAGATATCCAGGATTTTCCAGAATGGGTCTATAATCGCGCGGAATCAATTCGAAGCGGCAAACGTTTCCAGGACACCATAACACTGTTGTCCTTTTTAGTGAACCGGTACCCTAATCATGTGTTGGCTCCGAAATCCCAATACCTCATCGGGGATATTTACATGAATGACATTCGGGATTTCAGCTCGGCCATTGAAGCCTACCGAAAGGTATTGACCGATTTCTCAGGTTCCAAACAGGAGGCTCATGCTCAGTTTATGGTGGGTTATATTTATGCCAATGTGTTGAATGATCTGGATAATGCCCGAAAAGAGTACCAACTATTTTTAAACAAATTCCCGGATCATGAACTGGCTCCATCGGTGAAATTTGAACTCGAATATCTCGGGAAAGATATAAACGAAATTCCTCAACTGAAACATATTGCATCCTGATTACCTATGACGACTCAATTCAGTTTATCCGAGATTAACGACCGCATTGCGAAAGAATCGGCGTTTATCGATCCCTTGAAGCGTGCCCTGGCTACGGTCATTGTAGGTCAGGAAGAACTCATTGACAAAATTCTGATCTCCATGTTGGCTAATGGGCATATTTTGTTAGAAGGGGTTCCTGGACTGGCTAAAACCCTAACCATTAAAACTCTGGCGCAAATTATTCAAACCCATTTCCAGCGCATTCAATTTACGCCGGATATGTTACCGGCGGATTTAATGGGTACCCTGATCTTCAATCAAAAAACCGGAAAATTTGAAACCCGGAAAGGTCCCATTTTCGCCAATCTCATTCTAGCCGATGAAATCAACCGCGCGCCGTCGAAGGTTCAAAGCGCCTTGTTGGAGGCCATGCAGGAACGTCAGGTGACCTTGGGTGAAACCACCTATACGCTGGAGCCGCCTTTTCTGGTGCTAGCAACCCAAAACCCCATTGAACAGGAAGGCACTTATCCGCTACCGGAAGCCCAGGTGGACCGTTTTATGTTCAAGGTGAAGGTGGATTACCCCAGTATCGAGGAGGAAAAGCAGATATTGCGACGAGCCGCCGTGTCTACGCCGAACCAGTCGGTGGATCCGGTAATCAGCCCACAGGATATTCTCCAGGCTCAAAAGACAATCAATGATATCTACGTGGATGAAAAGGTGGAAGATTATGTCCTCTCCCTGGTATTTGCCACTCGCGATCCGGAACGCTATAATGTGGGCGATTTGAAATCGCTTATTGATTTTGGCGCATCGCCGCGAGCCTCGATTAATCTCATTCTAGCCGCCAAATCCCGGGCATTTTTAGAAGGCCGCGGTTATATCACTCCGGAAGATGTGCGGTATATCGGTGCCGATGTTTTGCGCCATCGCATTATTCTGTCCTATGAAGCTGAGGCGGAGGAACTTACCACGGAAGACATCATCCAACGCCTGTTCGATACCATTCCTGTTCCTTAAACGCCCGGCTCTATGATTTCCCGGGAAATCCTCAAAAAAGTCCGCCATATTGAAATCCGAACCAAAGGTTTGGTCAACGATCTCTTTGGTGGCGAATATCACTCGGTTTTCAAAGGACGAGGGATGACATTCTCGGAAGTTCGGGAATATCAACCCGGTGACGATATTCGCTTGATTGACTGGAATGTTACGGCCCGTCAAGGAACGCCTTTCATCAAAATTTTCGAAGAGGAACGAGAGTTAACCGTTTTTCTGGTTGTCGATGTAAGTCGGTCGGGACGTTTTGGATCGGAGGCGAAATTCAAAGCAGAACTGGGTGCCGAAATTGCCGCTGTTTTAGGATTCTCCGCCATTAAGAACAATGATAAAGTGGGGGTCATCCTCTTCAGCGATGAGGTTGAAAAATATATTGTACCCAAAAAAGGTCGCTCCCATGTCTTGCGGACCGTTAGGGAAATTCTGGTGTACCGTGGGCAGCGTTCCGGGACATCCATTGACGCCGCCCTGCAATTTTTAATGAAAGTAGCCAAACGGCGTAGCGTGGTCTTTTTATTGTCGGACTTTATTGACGACCATTATTGGACCTCCCTGAAAATGGTGAACCGAAAACATGATTTGATTGGTATTCGCATTCATGACCCGGCAGAGCGATCCCTGCCGAATCTGGGATTAATCCGAGTACATGATCCGGAAACCGGAGAAGCCTTCTGGATTGATACGGCCCATCCCAAGGAACGGGAAGCGTACGAGCGCCATTACCAATCCTTGGAGGCGGACTTTTTTACGCAGGCCCAGCAAAGTCAATTTGATGTGGTCAATGTATCCACGGCTGAAGATTATATTGAGCCCTTGATGAATTTTTTCCGAACCCGTGAAAAACGTCATTAAAGTAAATCATCTTATCCTAACCACCGTTTTGTTCCTGGTGGGGATGGTGCTGGTCACGAGTTGCACTCAATCCAAAGAACAGGGAGGTTCCTTTTCTCTGGACACCCAGGTTGACACAACTGCCGGCACCATCGGTGATATATTTGAGGTAACGGTAACCGCCCGAAATATTCACGGTCGCATTCTTCAAGTACGGCAACCGGAATTTAGAGACAGCCTATCCTTGGCTTCCTGGACACAAACTCCGCTACAGGGTGATTCCCTGCGAATCACCTATGGCGTCGCGGTGTGGGATACTGGGCAAATGGTGATTCCTCCTTTGACCGTTCATGTCCTTGATGCCGATTCAACGATCGTCCTTACCATGGACAGTGAACCTGTGACCGTAGCGGTGCGTTCGGTCCTTCAGGGAGTAGAAGACCGGTCGTTGCGTCCCCTAAAAGATCCCGTTCCCATTCGAAGGTCGCTCCCTTGGCGAACGCTGATCCTGGTATCTTTGCTTGTTATCCTTTTGGGCATGATGACGGTAATCTGGCGCAAACGAATTCGGAAATCTGAAATATCCCGGAAGCGAATTAAACCCTTACTCCCACCGGATAAATTGGCCTTCCAGAAATTGGTTGAAGCAGAAGCTTTACTGGAAACCAATATCGAGGAATTCTATGTACGGTTGTCCTATTTGATCCGGGAATACATCGAACGCAGTTTCTTTTATAAAACGTTGGAAATGACAGCCGGAGAGATCCGCGGCATTGCTCCCCAACTTCCCATCCCAATGGAAATGCTGAGTCCCATACTAGATGTTCTGGAACGAGCCGATTTTATTAAATTCGCCCGACAGGTTCCCAGTTACACGGAAGGAAAACGGGATTTACAGGTTGCAGGCGACTTCATCCGCGCCACGATTCCCCTTTGGAAAGTGGACCTTCCCATCAACGGTTAACCATGAGTCCTTCCCCATGCCGATTGAAGGATGGGAATTTGATGTGAGGGACAATCGCAGTAAATTTATAGACTTGTAAAGAAGGAGATACCATGGCTACGACAGCAGATATTCGGAACGGTGTCGTCTTGTTGCACAAAGGCAAACGGTTGAAAGTCGTCGAGTTCCAACATGTAAAACCGGGAAAGGGCGGTGCCTTTGTTCGTACGAAACTTAAGGACATCCAAACCGGAAAAGTGATCGATCACACCTTCAATGCCGGCGCCCGCATTGAGCTGGTTCGCATCGAAGCCAAACCCATGCAGTATTTATATCAGGACGGCGATCAATTTGTGTTCATGGATAATCAAACCTATGAACAAATCAACGTGGGACCCACCGTCATTGGCGATCAGAGCAACTTTTTAAAGCCAGGACTGAATGTGGATTTATTATTTGATGGTCCGGAAGTATTGGATGTCCGGCTTCCCGCCCATGTCACCTTGGAAGTAACGGAAACTGAACCGGGGCTTCGAGGCAATACAGCCACCGGGGCTACTAAACCGGCAACACTGGAAACCGGTCATACGCTTCAGGTTCCCTTGTTTATTGACATTGGAGATGTGTTGAAAATTGATACGCGGACGGGGGAATATATCGAACGGGCGAAATCAGAGTCCTAATCCGGAGGTGATATGTGGCAGGATAAGTTAAAAGAAATTATTTATCTCCTGGAACAGAGCCAGGTTAATGAAATTGATGTTACCTTCTGGGGACGACGGTTTCGAGTGGTGAAATCACCCTCTACCTTTTCGGGTAATGGAGTGGCGCCCATGGCTGCACCCGCGGCAAGTTCTTCCGTTCCACCAGCGGCTTCGTCTGAAACCCAGGAAACCAGTGCTGAACCTCAGGGCGAAGCTGTTCTGTCGCCCATGCCGGGAACCTTTTATCGGGCGCCCTCTCCCGATGCGGATCCCTTTGTGAATGAGGGCGATCGGGTGGCCAAAGGTGATACACTCTGTATCATCGAAGCCATGAAAATCATGAATGAAATTGAAGCAGAAGTGGGCGGCATCGTGAAAAAAATCCTGGTGGAAAACGGGCGACCTGTGGAATACAACCAGGCTCTCTTCATTATCGATCCATCCGCCTGAATTTATGTTTAAAAAAATCCTGATTGCCAACCGCGGCGAAATCGCCCTCCGGATTATTCGCGCCTGTCATGAGTTGGGCGTTCCCACGGTGGCAGTCTATTCCACGGCAGATGAATTGTCCCTTCATGTACGTTTTGCCGATGAAGCGGTGTGCATTGGTCCGGGACCCAGCCGGGATAGTTATCTGAACATTCCCCGGATCATTGCGGCGGCTGAAATCACTAATGCCGATGCCATTCATCCCGGTTATGGATTTTTAGCAGAAGATCCCAATTTTTCCCGTATTTGTCAGGACAATAAATTTACCTTTATCGGTCCGGAGCCTGAAATCATTCATGCCATGGGTAATAAATCCCAGGCCAAAGCCACTATGGTAGCGGCTAATGTTCCTGTTATTCCCGGCAGCGATGGTGTGGTCCGCACGATTGATGAGGCGCGCCAATTTGCAGATAAAGTGGGTTATCCCATCATGCTTAAAGCGTCGGCGGGAGGCGGTGGCCGGGGGATGCGTCTGGTTAACGATGAATCCGAAATTGAATCTGGGTTCAATGCGGCTCAGGGAGAGGCGGAAGCGGCGTTCAATAACGGCGACTTATACCTTGAAAAATTTGTTGTGAACCCCCGACACATTGAAGTTCAAATTCTGGCAGACATGTATGGTAATGTGGTGCAATTGGGAGAACGGGAATGTTCATTGCAGCGGCGACATCAGAAGTTGGTAGAAGAATCGCCGTCAGCGGTTGTGGATGAAGCACTTCGGGAAAAGATGGGCGCCACGGCAGTGAAAGCGGCCAAAGCTGTGAAATATGTGGGTGTGGGAACGGTGGAATTCCTGTTGGACAAGAACCGGGATTTTTATTTTATGGAAATGAATACCCGCATCCAGGTTGAACATCCGGTAACGGAAATGGTCACGGGTGTCGACCTCATAAAACAACAAATTAAAATGCACGCCGGCGAACGATTTCCGGATTTTCTCCGTACAATTAAACTTCGGGGTCATAGCATCGAATGTCGGATCAATGCCGAAGACCCGGAAAAGAAATTTGCTCCGTCTCCGGGAAAAATCACCAGCTTCCATATGCCTGGGGGAAAAGGCGTCCGGGTGGATTCCCATGCCTATGCAGGTTATGTAATTCCCACCTATTACGACTCAATGATTGGAAAGCTCATCGTCCATTCTTCCACACGGGAACGGGCGATCAACCGCATGATTCAGGCGCTGGAGGAATGTATCATTGAGGGACCCAAAACCACTATTCCTTATCATCAGGCTATTATGCAGGACCCGAATTTTCGGGAAGGCAATTTTGATACCAGTTTCTTAGATAACTTTGACTTTCAACCCACTGAATAAAGGGAGAGTAACGCGTGGATATACCAAAAGATTATCGTTATACCAAAGATCATGAATGGGTTCGCATGGATCAGGGAATTGCCACAGTAGGCATTACCGACTTTGCCCAGAGTGAATTGGGCGATATTGTATTTGTGGAATTTCCCGAAGTGGATTCGACTGTAACCCAAAATGAGTCGTTCGGTACAATTGAAGCGGTAAAAACCGTGGCCGACCTTTACGCGCCGGTTTCGGGTACAATTTTGGAGGTCAATACGGATTTAGAAGATCATCCTGAAAAAGTGAATCAGGACCCCTATGGAGAGGGATGGATGGTCAAAATAAAGATCAATGATGAAGGTGAATTAGACAACCTCATGTCAGCTCTAGCCTACGAGGAATTCATAGCGGAATAAGTGCGTATGGCATCCTCTGTCCTATCCCAATTACATGCTATCCGGGATTCCCGGGGCGCCGGCTATCTGGTTCTCATAGACCCGGACCGGAAAAATGATGGCACTCTTGAGCGCCGGGTCCAAATGGCGAATCAATCGGGAGTGGACGGAATTTTGGTAGGGGGAAGCCTCATGATGGACGGGAAGACCCATGAGCGGGTAGCGCGGATTCATGATTTGGCAAAGGTGCCGGTCATCTTTTTCCCAGGGAGTTTGAGCCAGCTCTGTCCCCATTATGATGCCATGCTGTTTATGTCAGTTATTTCAGGACGAAATCCCCATTATTTAATTGGCGAGCAGGTTATTGCCGCTCCGGTGGTCAAAGATCTAGGGTTGGAAACCATTCCCACCGGTTATGTATTGCTGGATGGCGGAGCCCATTCCACGGTGGAATTCATGTCCGGGTCCAACCCCATTCCCATGAATCGTCCCGATATTGTGGTGGCCCACGGACTGGCTGCTCAATTCTTGGGAATGAAGGTCATTTACCTGGAAGCGGGCAGTGGCGCTCACACACCGGTACCGGTAAACGTGATCGCCGACGTGAAGCGACATTGTGATGTGCTGCTGATTGTAGGCGGTGGGATTCGAACGCCGGAACAAGCCCGGGAACGGGTGGAAGCAGGGGCTGATTTTATTGTCACCGGAACAGTGTTAGAAGATTCTGATGATCCGGGATTGATGACCGCTTTTGCGCAGGCCATTCATTTGAAAGAACAGTGATGGATTTAGCTACTTTTATTCGGACCAGCATTGAGGATAGTCACGATGTGAAACGCCGCATGATAGATGCATGTGCATCGGAGTTAGAAACAGCGGCGGATATTTTGGTTGATGCCGTCAAGGCCGGGCAAACCATTTACTGGTGTGGTAACGGGGGGAGCGCTGCGGATGCCCAGCATCTGTCCACAGAATTGATGGGCGGATTACGGGATCATAACCGATCGGCGGTGGCATCGGTGGCCTTGACCACCGATACCTCATTCCTTACAGCGTGGTCCAATGATACGGGATATGCCACTGTTTTCAGTCGTCAGATTGAGGGGCTGGGAAAACCCGGCGATGTTCTGGTGGCCATTTCCACCAGCGGGAATTCGGAAAATGTCATCACCGCCATAACTACCGCCCAAAAAAAGGGTCTTACGGTGATTGGATTTACAGGCGCTTCCGGAGGGAAAATGGCCTCCATTTGCAACTCCTGTATACGTATTCCCAGCGATGACACCCAGCGCATCCAGGAAGGTCATATTCTTTCCGGCCATATCCTTTGTGAATGGGTGGAAAAACAATTGACGTCCTGACGTGGAAACCTATTTGACCGATTATTTGACCATGCTCCGGGTGGAGCGAAATCTTTCCAGCAATTCAATTCAGGCCTATACTCGTGATCTCCAGCGCTATTTTGATTACCTTCATGACCGGTTCCACCTGGCCAGGATTACCACCGTTACTCAGAATCAAATTCGATCCTATTTACAATATCTGAATGGTTTGGGACTGGCGCCTCGTTCCATTACCCGGGCCTTGTCGTCCATTCGTTCGTACCACCGCTTTTTAGAAGCGGAAAACCGGATGGACGAAAATCCCACCCAACTCATCGATTCCCCCCGTCTTCCCAAAAGACTGCCTTCTGTTTTGTCCGTTGACGAGGTTCAATTACTGTTGGATGCCATCTCCCTGGACACACCCCTTGGGAAACGGGATTCGGCTTTGATTGAATGTTTATACTCAGCGGGACTGCGGGTGAGCGAAATCTGCGATCTCAGTCTGGCGGACCTTCTGCAGGATCAGTACATGATTCGAGTGACAGGCAAAGGAAATAAAGAGCGGTTGGTTCCTCTGGGTTCATTGGCGGTAGAGCGGTTGAATGAGTACCTTACCCATGTTCGGTCGGGATGGGCGCGAAAAGGACCCAATAAGGGAAAGGTGTTTCTGAGTCGAAATGGTCGCCCCTTAACGCGGATGGCAGTCTTCAATGTATTAAAGAAATGGGCTCGGGTGGCGGGGCTTCAAAAAAAAGTAAGTCCTCATACGCTACGCCATTCTTTTGCTACACATCTGTTGGAAGGTGGCGCCGATTTACGAGCCGTTCAGGAGATGTTAGGCCATGCCGACATTTCCACAACCCAGATTTACACTCATCTGGATAAGGAATATTTAAAAGAAGTTCACCGTACTTTTCATCCCCGGTGGCAGTAAGGAAGACGATATATGGGAATCATTAATCAGGACCCGGCCGTCCAGGCTATTTTATTACCACTAATAATTTTTGCCCTCAGTTTCCATGAATATGCCCATGGATGGATGGCCTATCGCTTGGGAGATCCCACCGCTTACCAGCATGGGCGCCTTACGCTGAATCCTCTGGCGCACCTGGACCCCTTTGGAGCACTGGTTCTGTATCTGGTGGGATTTGGATGGGCCAAGCCGGTACCCGTCGATCCCCGGTTTCTTCGGGACCCGAAACGGGATATGATGTGGATTGCGTTTGCGGGACCTTTGGCCAATTTCATTTTGGCGTTCATTAGTGGTGTGTTGATGGTGGCAATGCTGTTCGTTTTCCGGTTCGCCAGCCCCTTATTGATGGTTGTCCTACAGATGAGTCTGTATATTAACCTGGCATTGGCAGTGTTCAATTTCTTACCCATTCCACCCCTTGATGGGAGTCGGATATTGGCCGGGTTGGTTTCGTATCAACACCGGGAGCTCATCCTCAAAATGGAATTGTACGGTCCCCGCGTGCTGTTAGGGATCATCCTTCTGGGAATGATTACCGGGTTTAATATCCTGGGAATCATCATGTATCCGGTCATCAATTTATTTGCCAATATTTTTACCTTCGGCCTGGTATTTTGAAGGAAGATTTTCATTTTCGTCGGATACTGCCTCGCCGGATGCCTCCTCGGAGTCTCATCTGGCTCGTGGGATTGTTGATAGCCGTGTTGGCTATCATGGTCTATTTAAAATCGATTGTTACAGGAGATTAAGCATGTCGGCTTTGATCGAATGTGTTCCCAATTTTAGTGAAGGTCGCGATTCGACCAAGATTGACGCCATTGTCAACGCCATTCAGTCGGTGTCCGGTGTGACCCTTTTGGATGTGGATCCGGGAAGGGATACGAACCGGACTGTGGTTACGTTTGTGGGGTCTCCGGAAGCGGTAGCGGAGGCAGCTTTTCAGGGAATCCAAATGGCCGCTTCCCTGATTAATATGGCGGAGCATGAAGGTGCGCATCCTCGCATGGGAGCCACCGATGTTTGTCCGTTTATTCCCGTCCGCGATGCCACGATCGAAGACTGTGTCGCCCTTTCAAAAACTGTAGGACAACGTGTAGGGAACGAACTGGGAATCCCGGTCTTCCTTTACGAATATTCCGCCACCCGACCCGATCGTCAGAACTTGGCAGTCGTTCGGGAAGGGGAATATGAGGGAATGGAAGAAAAGCTCAAAGATCCGCACTGGGCTCCGGATTTTGGTCCTGCCACCTTCAATCCCCGTACGGGAGTGACGGCTATTGGTTGCCGTGATTTTCTCATTGCGTACAATATTAATTTGAATACCCGGGATACCCGCCTGGCGACGGATATTGCCTTTGAACTTCGGGAAAAAGGACGTTCCAAACGGAAGCCTAATCCCCTAAGCGCCAACCTATTGGATGGGGACATATTGAGGTATAAAGAGAATGTATTTCCCTGTAGTTTTTGTTCCAAAACCCTGTTGTCGGTGGAAGACTTAATGGCTCACGCCCAAACGGAACACCAGGTGGATATGGACGTGTTCTGGTCGTCGTATGGCTATTCGAAAGATCATCTGCTGGGGAAAGCGGTGAAACAACCAGGACTTTTCCCTCATGTGAAGGCCATCGGCTGGTATATCGACACCTTTCAACGGGCCCAGATCTCCATCAATTTCACACGCTATAAAAAAAGTACAATTCATGACGTGTTCGACGCCACCTGTCGATTGGCGGAAGAACGGGGTGTTCGAGTCACTGGCAGCGAACTAGTAGGCCTGATTCCTCTGGAGGCCATCTTGATGGCGGGGAAACACTATTTACGAAAACAAGGCCGAACAACGGCGATTCCTGAAAAAGATATCATTGAAACTGCCATCCAATCATTGGGATTGAATGATGTCACCCCATTTGTTCCGGAAGAAAAAATTATCGATTTGGCGGTCAGCCGTTCCACCGATCGACTGGTAGATTTAAAAACGGAAGCGTTTGCCTGGGAATGTTCCCGGAATAGTCCCGCGCCGGGCGGCGGCAGCGTATCGGCTCTGGCGGCGGAATTAGGAGCGGGATTAGTATCCATGGTGGCGGCGCTTACGTTTGAGAAGAAAGGAAATTGGGAGCTTCGGGAAGAGATGGAGGCGCTAGGAACTAAAGCCCAGGAGTTACTCACCACATTGAATGATCTGGTGGATGCGGATACAGATGCCTTCAATAATGTCATGGCGGCCCAACGGTTACCGGCAAGCACCGATTTGGAAATCCGTGAGAAAGCCAAGGCTGTTTTAGACGCCAACAAGGAAGCCATTCGCGTTCCTCTCCGGACCATGGAAGCAGCCTATGAAGTATTGAAGCTGGCTGGTCAACTGGTGGAGAAGGGAAATCCCGCTTCTGTGAGTGATGTGGGCGTGGGGGCTGAAATGGCGCTGGCGGCCATCCACGGCGCCGGAATGAATGTTTTAATCAACCTCCCCGGCGTAGCCGATGATCCCCAATTTGCCCAAGAAATGGAAATAACGGTATCCCAACGATTCCAGACGGCGGAAGAAGAGGCCCAACACATTCGCGACGCGACCTTAAACCGAATAAAATCACTTTCTTCATGATCACTCCCCTTAGTACGGAATTACGGAATAAAATTTCCGCCGGGGAAGTAGTGGAACGACCCGCTTCGGTGGTCAAGGAACTGGTGGAAAACAGTCTGGATGCGGGGGCTGGCGCCATTCGCGTGGTGCTGGAGCAAGGCGGAAACCGCCTGATACAGGTGACGGATGACGGTTCGGGTATCGCCGCCCGCGAAGTGCCGCTAGCATTTAAACGGTATACCACCAGCAAAATATCCTCATTCGACGATCTATATTCCATTCAAACGATGGGATTCCGGGGGGAAGCCCTGGCCAGTATCGCCTCCGTTTCCCAGGTAGAACTGGTCACCAGCGAGGACGGGGTTCAGGGTGCCAGATTAATCATCGATGGGGGAGAAGCCTCAGAGCTGGAAATGGCGCCTGCGGTGAAAGGAACTTCTATCGCGGTGCGGGATCTGTTTTTCAATACCCCAGCACGGAAAAAGTTTTTGAAATCACCTCGGACGGAATTCCGAAAAGTGGTGGAAGCATTGAAACGTCTGGCCCTGGCCCATCCAATGGTTCGGTTCACATTGATCCATGATGAAAAAACCATATTCGATGTTCCTCCCCAGGAATTGAAAGACCGGATCGATGCTCTCTTTGATCCCACCTATTCCTCCAATCTATTGGATGTGAATCTGGAGAAAGGGGATTATCACATTTCCGGGTATATTGGAAACCTAAACCTTGTTCGGAGTCGGCCAGGGGAACAATTTCTCTTTTTGAATCGACGGTTTATTAAAGATCGACTTTTGAATTCCGCCGTTTATGGGGCCTACCAATCCCTGGTGAAGCGAGGGGAATACCCGTTTTTTGTCCTGAATCTCACCATACCCAGTGACCAGATCGATGTGAATGTCCATCCCATGAAGACGGAAGTGCGGTTCCGGGATGAATGGCGGATTTTCCATGTTTTACGTAATGGCCTCACGGAACGGCTTAACCAGATTCAGGACACGATTCCCGATTTCCAACCGAGCACACCTTTTAGTACGGCTCCTTCAACGAGTCCAACGATCCGCATGGATTTTCCGTCGAGTGCGCCCTCACCGCCGTTCACATTATCCACGCCGGATCCAGCGAAACCTCCTCAATCATCCACTCCCTGGGAGGCCACGACTGTTAAACGGGCCGTAGATTATGCTTCCAATCTGGCAGCGCGGAAGCAGCCGGAACCGGACGTTCCCTCGGAATCGATCTGGCAGGTACACAATAAATATATCTTGTCCCAAATTAGCAGTGGGTTGGTGATTATTGATCAACATGTGGCCCATGAACGGATTTTATATGAGGAAGCGCTGGAAGCCATGGAATCGCGGCCCATGGCCGCTCAAACGCTATTATTCCCGGAGCGGCTGCACTTTTCCCCTGACGATATTTCCCGACTTTTAGAAATACTGCCCAAGTTGGAGCGCCTGGGATTCCGGATGGTGAGTGAACCAGATCAGTCCATCAAGGTGGAGGCCGTTCCAGCGGTGTTGGGATGGGGCAATGAAAAACAGGTGATAAAACATATCCTGGATGCCACTATTACGGGAGAAAATACCTTCGGATCCGAAATAGAAAGTCTGGCCGCCTCCTTTGCCTGTCACGCGGCTATAAAAGCAGGCGATCCCCTCACGCAGGAAGAGATGCAGGAATTGGTGAATCGACTATTCGGCACAAAGCATCCCTACTACTGTCCTCACGGACGACCGATTATCATCCAGTTGAGTCTGGAGGAATTGGACCGGCGTTTCGAGCGGCCGGTTAAGCGCTGATTTTCTTTAATTAAACGATATAGTGTAACTGAGAGTCCCTTCTTCGTGTGGAGAATCAGGACTCTCCAGCTTGGGCGCTGTGTCGATAGAACCGGATGTGAACTTTTTCGATGGTGGCCAGCCCCTCTTCGATGGCCTCATCAATCAAGGGAATAAATTGTTCAATTTTTTCCAGTGTATCCACAATTTCAATGATGATGGGCAGGTCTTCCGATAGACGCAGGAGTTTGGCCGTATGCAGGCGGCTGTCGGCTCCAAACCCTTCGATGCCTCGGAGAACGGTGGCGCCGGCCAATCCCTCTTCCCGGGCTTTCAGGACAATCCATTCATAAAGTGGCAGACCCTCGTGTTTATCACTTTCGCCAATGAATATTCGGAGTAAATGGCCGTTTTCAGGTAAAATCATGTTACACTCCCCATATGAGTTTGGAAATAGTGACACCTCCCCAGACCGCGCCCAAACCCAGCACAAAATGAAGGCCGGTGTTCAGGAGCGCGGACAGGATCTGCCCATCCCGGGCGAAGGTATAGACTTCATACTCAAAGGTTGAAAACGTAGAATAGCTTCCCAGGAAACCGATTAACAGTACCAATCGGAGTTCAGGACGGAACCAATGCTGAGTTTCCATAAGACCGCCAATGACACCGATTATAAAACAGGCTGTGAAGTTCACAACCAGGGTGCCCAGAGGAAATACCGGTTTATCCAGGATACGGTATACCCATCCACTGGCAAGATATCGAACCACAGCTCCAGCAAAACCACCAATCCCCACGAGGATGACTTTACTCATTTAACGTCTCCGTATTTGTCAGAAATTCTCAATGCGAAACCTGGATTAACGAGTCCCTTGCACCGCGGTCAGTTTATGCGTTCTCTTTAGAAACTTCCACGGGTCTGATTCGAGGAATAAATTGTACGGCTGTAAGAGAAATCACACTCAGAGCGGCACCGAAGAAGAAGGGAATACGGTAATCCACAATCCAGGCAAGTCCTCCCAGGACCGGTATGACCACAGCGGCGATATGATTAATGGTAAAACCCACAGCCATAGTCGGGGCTATATCCTGGGGATCACCGATTTTTTGAAAGAATGTCCGAATCCCGATGCCAAAATTGAAAAACAGGCTATCCAGGATATACAAAGCCGCAACCACATATTTTGATGTGACCATTCCATAGGCAATGAATACGAAAATCAAACTCAGGTATTCCAACGAAAGTACGTTTCTCTCTCCAAAACGAATGATGGCTTTACCGATGAGTGGATTCAAAACATAATTGATAGCATTGTTGACCACAAACAGAATGGTGATTTCCTGGATGCTGAAGTGAAATATTTTCACCATGAGAAAAACAGCAAAGGCTACAAATATTTGCCGCCGGGCTCCGGACATGAAGGTGAGGAAATAATACAGCCAGTACCGTTTTCGGAGAATCATCCGTTTGTGTTGCGGCGGAATATCGGTCCGGTCTGGATTCTGAATCAGTCCCCAGAAGCCTACCACGGCGATGACACTTCCAACGAGAAAAAATATAGATTGATAGCTGAGAAAATAGGAGAGGATGAAAATCATTGCGCCCACTAGAATGTTGGTGGCCGCGGCATAACTGCGCAATTTGCCGATAACCCATGGAGATCGCTTAGAATCGAAATATTGAAGACTCAGGGATTGATTGGTGGTTTCGTAATAATGAAATCCAAAACTCATGATCAAGGTTGTAAAAATCAAACCGCTATAGGATGGCAGAAATCCTGTGAGACCCACGCCAAGTCCAAGAATGAGAATGGAAAGAGCGGAGACCCGGTGTTCCTTTAGGATGAGAAACAGATAAACGGCCAGTAAAGCTAAAAATCCCGGGATTTCGCGGACGGATTGAATAACACCAATGTGATTGCCCTCCAGATGGACCGTTTCTACGGCAAAATTGTTAAAGAGGGTTCGCCATGTTTGGAGACCGGTGGTTGAGGCAATCGTCATGAGAGCCAGGAAGCGGTACATGGGGTCGCGGTGGAGAGTTTTTATATTCATGATTAGGCAGTGAAGGTGTTAGCGAATTGGATATGGTGTGAATGTTAATAAAAGCTTTCGAAACAAGAATCCGTAAAGGATACTTTATCTTTAGGTCCCCTGATAACGAGTGCTGAAAAAACCTTGATAGAGTCCCAGAACTATTAGATGTTCGGATTTTTTCAGAATGAAAAGCAAAGCCACCCTTACGAATGCCCAGAATAGAGGCGAAGTTTCCTTAATATTTTCATGTCATATCCTGTGCATTCGATAGTTCAATCTAAATCGGAAAGCAAACCGGGAACAAGTTGGCAGTTCTGACCAGTGGTTTCATTTTTGTAAAATCGGTTTCTTGTGATAATTCTGATATAGAGTTCAGGAATTATTTGACAGAACCTGTAAATGTATAGGTCCTTTTTCACGGAAGTTGCAGGACCTAAATTTTACCCATGGAATTAGCGGAAAAAATAAAACAGGTTCCCACCCAGCCGGGGGTGTACCGCTTCCTGGATTCCCAGGGAACCATCCTGTATATCGGCAAGGCCAAAAATCTGAGAAACCGGGTCCGATCTTACTTTCAGAAAAATAAGTACCATACGCCGAAAAACCAGTCCCTAATCAGCCGGATTACGGACGTGGAGTGGCTGGTGGTGGATTCGGAGGTTGAGGCGCTTCTCACCGAAGCTAATTTAATTAAACAATACAAACCCCGGTATAATATCGATCTGAAGGACGATAAATCGTTTCCCTATATCCGTATCACCAAGGAACCGTTTCCCCAGGTATTTTTAACCCGGGATGTGGTGCGGGACGGGTCCACCTATTTTGGACCTTACACCGACGTGTTTCTGTTGAAACAATCTCTAAAAGCAATCCACAAAATTTTCACGATCCGCAGTTGCAGTTATCGGTTGGATACAGAGACCATCGCCAAGGGGAAAGTGACCCTTTGCCTGGATTATCATATCAAGAAGTGCGGCGGTCCCTGTGAGGGAAAAATCAGCGCCGAAGCGTACGGAGAAATGATTCAGCGTGTGAAACAATTTCTCCACGGACATACCAAGCCCACGGAAGAATATCTGCAACGGGAAATGCAAAACGCGTCCAAGGAGTTGCGGTTTGAAGATGCGGCAATTCATCGGGACCAGTTAAATGCTGTACGCGCTTTTAAGGAAAGACAACGCAAGGTGGCTGCCGATTTTGGAGATCGGGATGTATTTGCTTTTTGGCAGGAAAATAACTACGGGGTAGGGGTGATTCTACGAATTCGCCAGGGACGGTTACTGGGACGTGAAAAATTATCATTCCAGGGACAGGACCTTCCGGAAAACATCCTGGCGTCCTTGATCACACGGTTTTACCTGGAAAGTGATTGGATTCCCCGGGATATTTCATTGCCTCTGGAACCGACGGGAGTGGAAGAGCTGATTCGGTGGCTAAAAAGCAAACGGGGAAGCGTCGTGCATATAAACGTGCCGAAGCGAGGCGAAAAAGCGCGGGAAATCCGTCTGGCGGAACAAAATGCGAAACTTTTGGTGGGGGAGTGGGAATTGGCGCGGAAGAAACGGCAGGATTATGTGCCCAATTCCGTGGCGTCCTTGCAGGATGATTTGCAACTGAATGCCCCTCCTCGCCGTATTGAAGCTTTCGATATTTCCCATTTAGGGGGAACGGATACGGTGGCGTCCATGGTCTGTTTTAAAGACGGGAAACCCCGGAAATCGGAGTACCGAAAATTCACGGTGAAAACGGTAAAGGGAATTGATGATTTTGCGTCCATGCGGGAAGTTGTATATCGGCGATATAAACGGGCTTTGGATGAAGACCAGATCCTGCCCGATTTGATCTTGATTGACGGAGGAAAAGGGCAACTATCCATGGCGGTGTCGGCTTTGCGTGAATTGGGATTGACTACCGTGCCTATTGTGGGACTTGCTAAGCGTTTGGAGGAAGTCTTTGTACCGGGTGAATCAGAACCCAAGTCGATTGCCAAACATTCTCCCGGATTAATTTTATTACGTCGCATTCGGGATGAAGCCCACCGGTTTGCCATTACCTATCAACGGCAAAAACGGAAAAAACGGGTCACCACCTCTGTATTTGAGACCATCCCCGGCATGGGACATAAGCGGGTGGAATTGCTGCTCAGTAAATATGCCTCGCTCCAGGCCATCGGTGAGGCTACGCCGGAGGAAGTGCAAAAAGTCACGGGGCTTCCCAAACGTTTAACGGAAAAAATTGTGTCGTTGGCAAGAGACATGCAGTCTCCATCTTAATAGCATCATAGCTTTTTTGAATATGTTATGGTTCCCAGACGAGGCAGGATGGATCGATAGCCACCTATGGGAAGAAGTTCAAAATCCCGCACTTTTTATCGGGGTGATCATGTCTACTAAAAAATAATGGGTTGCTCTTAGATTCGTTCAAGTATTATTAATAATAAATGTTTGCTTTTCAATAGGATGTTGGACTCACAGAGATTGCTTTCCATCCCTGATTGAAAGTTAGTCTCGCCAAGGTACATTGGGAGGTCAAGGTCATTCGTTCAAACGTATTGAAAACAGTGAATCCATGGATGCGATGTTCGATTAGGTATATAATCTATTCCCAGTGGAAAAAGTGAAGGGTGTGTATTGACCTACCAGATTGTAAAATCGCTGTTCCCGTACTGGTTTTTGTATTACTTGGTTGGCTCCGGCTGCTAAGCATTCTTCTCCATCCCTAAAGGAATAATCTGATAGTACAATTATCGGGGCATCTATTTTCATGGCACGTATCTTTCGGATGGCAGTCAAACCATCCATAACGGGCATGTGAAGGTCCATCAGGATCAAATCTGGGGTGTGTTTTTGGCAATACTTGACGGCTTCGAGGCCATTGGTAGCACAAACAATTTCACCATCAAAGATAGATCGCAAGTAGTACTCAAATAGCGTAGTGAGTGCATAGTCATCATCAACAATTAGGATTCTGTGATTCATAAGTTTCCACCTGCTTGATTTTTCCGTCCCGTTTTCATCATTATTTGAGGATAGGAAATCCCCAGTTGACGGGCGGATTTCCGTTTGTTAAATCCATGTTTTCGTAGGGTATATTGAATGAAATCATCTTCGAAATGCGTGGTCGCCGTTTTCCAGGAAAAATGAAGTAATCCTTCCGCATATCGTCGCAGTTCTGTTGTTTCCACCGCGTGTGTCCATTCCTGGCTTTCCAGTAATCCCAACCGTACCCTAAAGCCGTGTAAGGAACGGGTGGTCACTTGCAAGCGTTGGCTCAGATCAGAAAATTTCGGTGTGTGTTGTAAATGCAACGCCAGGAGAGTCCGTTGAAATTCTTGGCGTGCCTCTGCCAATGTTTTTCCGGACAACCGGTCAAAAACCTTTGGCGCATCCGTATCCAGACATGAATTGGTTTTGAGGAAACTTAATGTCTCATCCAGCGCCAATTTCCGGAACGAACTGAGTGGAAGTCCCATCTCCAGATCACCCAACACCGTTTGATAGGCCCGCTCATAATGTTCCCAACAGGCATGGTCGTCGCCGACTTTCTGATAACATCGGGCCAGCCGGACATAGTCCTCCAGAAGCAGTTCCCGCATATCATTGGGTTCCGTAATGGATAAGGATTTCCGAAAACAAGCGATAGCCTCATCGTAGCTCCGTTCTTTCAGCGCCACAAGACCCAAATTTTGATATACCAGGGCTTTCTGGTAGGGAATCATGGTTTCCTGGGTTAGGTCCAGGAAGAGAGCGCGAGCGGCTTTGGTGTCATTTTGCAGATATTGTACATATCCCTGGTCACTGCGGATTTCATGAACGAAATCCTGGCGATGTTCTTCTCGCGCAATTGCTTCGGCCTGGCTTAATAATCGGTCAGCGCGATCATAGTCTCCCTGATAAGCATAAATGTGCGCCAAATGACGTTGGAGTCGGGCGACCCGAAAGGCATTAGGTAATTGAGCATAGTAGCGCATAGCGGTTTGTAATTCATCAATCGTTTTATGCCAATCGTCGCTGTACTTTGCCGCAAGGGAGCGTTGCACTCGAACTTTCCATTGCAAAAATTCATTTTTGGTCAATTCCAAAGCCTGTTCCGCTAATACGAGAGTGGCGTCCTTATGGCCCAATTTTCGCAGGAGGTTGCTTATGCTAGTGTACACAAAAGCCAGGGCCTCAGGATCTGACGTCCCTTGAATGGATTTAAGCGCTCGGTGAAAGGCCGTAAATGATTTGGCATAGTTTCCAAAATAGGATTGAATGTTTCCAATACCCGCCAACACCATTCCTTTAAGCAAGGGATCGGTTACTGTCGACAAATCATTAAGATTTTCGAGTAGGCTGTCATTTTTCAGCAGACTGGATTCCGTCAAGTCGATGAGAAGGTCCATGAACTTGAATTCGTCCACATTTTGTATCAGCGAATTTTCATCAATGGGCAGTCCTGGTTGTGGAATCAGCCAGGTGACATTGGTCAGAGAGTAAAGTTGAGGGTGTAGTGGTAGTTTATTCATTTTCTCCAAATCCGGAACGAAGTTCTATGGTTGCTTTGGTTGTAAGAATGCAGGAACCGTTGGGAGCAACTTTAACCTTACTCGTATACACGGTTGTATCCTGATTTATGGGTACCCAATCTTCATGAAAAAAGTAATCAACAGAATCGGGAAATGTGATTGTTGTGGCAATGGATGGATCGGTTATAATGATTATATCACCGTTGATGTCGACTTTATAAGAGGACCCATTCACATTTTTGATAAATTCGCCTACATAGACATCATCGCCAACAATCGCAGTTTGGGTCGTGCCGTCTAAATGAACGATCTGGGTCCCTGCCGGTGCGAATTGGATTTGTCCCGCCAGTGAATACGTAGTTTTTGCCAAAGATGGGAAAGAAGTCGAGGCTGAACTCAAACCAGTTTCAGAAGATAATATGCCGCCATCCGGGGAAGAACAGGCCGCCAAAAAAAAGACAAGGGGAGTGAGGATTAAAGTAATTTTTTTCATGATGGCCTCCGGGTTGGGTTGTGAATCAATAGAAAGATATCGGAAAAAAATTATTGAAAACAAGAAAAAAATCATACACTTTCGATTTGCATTATTTGAGCAATCACCGTTATGGGCCACTAACTAATTGTTTGTACCCTTATGGAATTCATTTTCATTGGTCTATGAAATCGGTTAAGTTTTCAGAAATATTTTAGAAAAATGTGAGGTACAATCATGGCTGGATGCATTTTTTGTCAAATCATTGAGGGACAAATACCGGCGGATATTGTTTTCCAAAATGATCATGTCGTTGCCTTTCGGGATATTAATCCTCAAGCACCGACCCATCTTCTAATAATCCCTAAACATCATATTTCCACACTGAACGATCTCACTCCTGAACATGGCGGTTTGCTTTCAGCGATGTTTCAAGCGGCAGTGGATCTGGCTAATCAGGAAGGTATTGATGAAAGTGGATACAGGACGGTGTTCAATTGCAATCAGGACGGAGGTCAGGAGGTGTATCATATTCATTTACATCTTTTGGGTGGACGGAAAATGACTTGGCCTCCCGGTTAGAGCTGCTCTAGACGAGCATCCAACTTCAGAATTGTGTTGCTACGTTGGTTATGATCATCCAGATTAGAGGTACTTTCCCACGAACCTAATGACCATTGAGAGATATTGAAAATATCGCACCTTTGATCAGAGCGATCTCGTTGGTTCGTGAATTATGACCACTATTTGACTATATCAGGATTCAAAAATTCATATTTCGGAACGCTAAGTTGGTTTCATTTTGCTCACTTGCTATTTATGCTTATTTATAAATATTTAATTTTCAATTTTCACTTTTCAATAGATTAAGTGTGAACACTTTAGCGCATCTTAAACAGACCGGTTGGGAAAATGATGTGAATATTCTAAATTGATTTAATAGAAAATGGAGGGGTGCACACCAATGCGAACCAAGGACGGTTTTAGTTATTTGAAAATAATTTTATTGGGATTTGGGTTCATGGGCGTTTCACTATTATGGGCCATTTACAATGCTTATGTCCCTATTTTCCTCCAGGCCGGGCGACCGGACTACAGCGCCACTGCGGGCGTGTCCGGTTTCGGCATGGGAGCAGATACAACAGGGCTCATCATGACCCTGGACAATATCGCGGCCCTCCTGATTCTTCCCTATGTTGGCTTTTTTTCCGACCGATTGCGAACTCGCTGGGGGCGTCGGAAACCGTTTATGATCACTGGTGCGCCGATCGCCTTTATAGGATTTATAGGAATTCCGTTATTTTTAGGTAATTCATTGGTCTTGTTCATGGGAGCAATTTGTTTGACCCTGTTAGCCATGGATGCCTTTCGGACACCGGTAATTTCCCTTATGCCAGATATTACCCCGTCGCCGTACCGATCCCAAGCGAATGGGTTGGTGAATCTAATGGGCGGTGTTGGTGGCGTTCTGGCCTTCGCCATCGGAGGATTACTTTTTAAGGTCTCCCCGGCGGCGCCATTTTATTTTGGCGGACTGACCATGCTTGTAGGGATTCTCATCGTCCTCATTTTTATTCGGGAACCGGAGAATTGGAGCCGCGACGAAAATGAAGAAACCCTGACCCTGAAGGAACAGATTCAGAATCTGAATATCCTTCAGGATTCCTCCGTGCCCCTAATCCTGGGAGCCATCTTTTTCTGGTTTTTAGGGTATAATGCGCTGGAAGTCTTTTTTACCAGTTTTGCAGTGAACGCCATGCGTCTGGATAGTGGGGAAGCCACCTTCCTTTTAGCCTATTTTTCATTGGCTATTATTCTCTTTTCGCCGGTGAGTGGCTGGATCGGAGGAAAGTGGGGCCGAAAACCATCGATCCGCCTGGGAATTATCCTTTTCGCGGTGTTATTGGCTATTGGCTCCCGAATTACAACGCCACTGCAGGCGAAACTGCTATTACCACTTTGTGGTGTAGCGTGGTCCTTGATTCTGGTCAATTCCCTACCTATGGTAGTAGATATGGCTCCTCAAGATAAGTTGGGTTCCTATACGGGACTTTATTACGTGGCCTCTCAGCTCTCAGCGATTGTGGGACCGATTCTGGCGGGGAATATCATAGATATCTTTGATAATAACTATCGCATCGCTTTCATTTACGGTTCGGTGACTCTCCTGATTGCCATGGGTTTCCTGTGGAATGTTAGTCGGGGCGAAGCTCTTAAGACGGTTCTGGAAGAGGCAGATTGAGACGGTAATAGAGCCAGATACCGAAAAATCCGATAAAAATCGCTAGAATTAGCCATCCAAACCATACGTTGACGTAACGCTCCAAAAGTGTCCATGAAATGCCGATAATGGCGGCAGCTGACCATAGGAGTTTTAGATTCAATAATGTACGGTAGCTTTCGATCCCGGCATTGCGACTGAAAAATGAAGCGCCACCAATCCCAATGAGGGCAGCAGCCACCAGCCTGGTGGTGAGGGGCTCAACCATCGGTAGTCCCATTGCATGTAAAAAGGGACCAGGAATGATCATGAGCGGTAGGGCAAACGCAAGATCAACCCAGAAATGAATGATAAACCAGATTTTTAATCCCTGGGGGACATCGGAACCTGATCGGCTCATGGCTGGATGCTAACTCCTTTCCAAAAGGCCACATAATCCTTGATTTTACGGGCCTGATCGGAAGGATCAAGGTAGGTCCAGGCGGCGTCGGGATTTTCCTTGCCGTCAACCACAACGGTGTAATAAGACGCCACCCCTTTCCAGGGACAGGTGGTGTGGGTTGTGCTTTCCTGAAAATATTCTTTGTGGATTGAGTTCGGCGGGAAATAATGATTTCCCTCCACAAGAATGGTTTGATCGCTTTCCGCCAAAACGGCGTTATTCCAGATTGCTTTCATATGTTCTCCTAATCGTGAGGTAAAGATTAACTATAACCATTGGGATTAAGTGTCTGGATTAAGACATCTCAGGTTGTTATTCATGAAAAATTAAATCGTCCAGACAGCTAACGAGTCTTGAGACCGGGTGACACCCACATTTGTTCCAGGATATCAAACACACCCTGAACCAGAAGCGCCATCACGGCAGCGGGTATTGCGCCTTCCAAGATTAATCCCATATTGTCAAGACGAATGCCGGTTAAGATTAACTGACCGTAACCTCCAGCGCCGATTAAGGCCCCGATCGTGGCGATGCCCACATTAAGAACGGCGGCGGTTTTGATCCCTGCCAGGATAAAAGGCAGCGCCAAGGGAAGTTCAACATGACGTAATTGAAAGGCAGGGGACAAGCCTAAAGCAAAAGCTGATTCCCGTAAAGGAGCGGGAATGCCG
The DNA here is from genome assembly GCA_964535735.1 of uncultured bacterium. Classification (GTDB taxonomy): domain Bacteria; phylum Fidelibacterota; class Marinisomatia; order Marinisomatales; family J089; genus J089. Next base: position 235 of record CAZHTM010000018.1, on the reverse strand, counting down.
ATTAGTCCACTGTGTGTATTCCGAACGATCGGCAATAGACTATAAAGAAAAAGCGCCACCACCGCTGGTGTACTACCAATCCCGAAAAGGGGAATCATAAACACCAACAGTGCCAGCGAAGGAAGTGTTTGAATAATACCCACAATGCTTAATGTTATCTGACCAAAACGGGGAAATTTCGCCGACAGTATCCCCAAGGGTAAAGCGATGAGTATGGCCAGTGTCAATGACAAAA
>CAZHTM010000017.1:39875-43642 GCA_964535735.1 uncultured bacterium | reverse complement strand
TGGAGAAATAAAAGCAGGGACTAAAATTCCAAATTATCAATTTTTAATATTAAATATTTAATCTCCCACCCTGAGCCACCGAAGGGATTTGAACCCCCGACCCGCGCATTACGAATGCGCTGCTCTACCAGCTGAGCTACGGTGGCATGATTTGAGACCAATTCAGGCCTCAAAAAGCGGCGGAAAATACAATGTTTCCAATATTTTTACAGCACTGGATTTCGGTTATCCATATTTGGCGGTGCGCCAGGCTCCATAAATTTCGCCGAAGTAAAAGGCTAGTGTACCCACCAGCAGCACACCGGACCGAATTGTATGGTTCCGAGCGGCCGATTCCTGTTGCAACGTCACCATCACGGCCACGGTGAGAAATCCCATAAGACCATCAAACGGGCGACCGGCGTAAGCCCTTCCGGCACCGGGTATCACGGATGAAAGAGCCGCGGCCAATATCGGTGATTTGGTGCCCGACCCAGATCCTTTAGGAACAACCGGATCTACCAGCCGACCGTCAGGATAGTGAAAAGGTTGACCCTCCCGAAGCTGGTAAAACCGCGCTGCCGGGTTGCAACGCACTGTCCGATCAGCCGCCATCACCGATCCCCGCGCAAGCCCAAATTGTGCCACAGCCTGGGCGCCATAGACACTGCAACTGGGATAATACTGACAATTGAGGAAATCAGAGTGAAAGGATAGTCGTTCCCAGGCGGCGATGGGAAACAACCCCACTTTCGCCATAATACTGACCGAGGTATCCGCCAATAGCGAATCCGCAGGATACTGGATTGGATTCTGCCCAAGACCCACTCCAAGAAAAAGAATGAACAACCACTGTGATTTAGCTAACATACATTGAAATTTATCTTGAAACTTCCCCCAAATCCGCTGGAATTTTTACAACCATGTGTGACACTATTCATCCACGTTGGATTTTCTCCCTTTTCCTCTGTATTTCCCTGGGGTGGCCCCAAACCCAAACCCTGTACTTGCTCCATACAAATAACACCAACGGCGCCTTGGAAAACTGTTATTGCCCGGAACACCCTCTGGGCTCCATTGAAAAGCGCACTCCATTTGTGGAATCCTTTCGCCAGGAACACGATGCAGTGCTTCTCCTGGACGCGGGAGATTTTTTATCTCCGGTCAATCGGCCTTATAAAGACAGTTTGGTCTGTGAGAGCTATGCCATATTGGAATACGACGCCATTCTTGCTGGTGATCAGGAATTGAGTCGGGATCGGGAGACTCTGGCGCATTATCTTGCTCAAACTAAAGCGCCCCTGGTAGCTACGAATCTCGTAAAACCAAAGCTTCCTGGCGTTGTTCCCTATGTGTTAATTTCTGTTAACGAAATTCGTGTGGCTATTTTGGGGGTCGTGGATCCCCAGGCTTTCAAATATTATCCTCAGGACGTCAGGGATAACGTGAAACTCCGGGATCCGGTGAAAGCTGTTAAAGCCACGCTACGGGAAATTTATCCTCTTCCTGATGTTGTGGTTCTCCTTTCCCATAGCGGTTTTGATCAGGACCAGGTTTTGGCGGGCGCCATCCCCGGGATTGATGTGATCATTGGCGGCCATTCTCAAACTGTGGTAAAATCCCCTAAAATCACACAAAATACCTTGGTCGTCCAGGCGGGAAAGGAAGGCTATTATACCGGAGTGGTGGAAATTCAGTTGGACGCGCAGCGAAAAATAACGTCTAAATCAGGTTATCTGGTTCCCATGACTCTGGAAATGCCCGACGATCCCCGGATTATGGAACTCATTACCGCTTTCGAAAAACATACCGGGTATATCAATAAACGAAAATTGAAATTAAAGGGTCAATAATGGATGCCTTGATTGCATTGTTTACCGAAAATCCGGTGTATTTGGCTGTCGCCGTGGTGCTGGCCCTGGTAATTTTGGTAGGTGTTCTTAAAAAACTGGTGAAACTGGTGTTAATTGTGGCGGCGGTTCTGGTCTTGTACCTGGCGTATTTTATCTGGACCGGCCAGGACGTGCCCACGGATTTAGATACCCTTCAAACCACCTTGGAAAAGACCGTGGAAAAAGGGAAAAAATCCCTGGAAAAAACCGGTAAAGAACTTCAGGAAAAATCCAAAGAAATGATCAAAGATAAAATCGACGAAACAGCGAAAAAACTCCAGGACCAGTAAGCCACCGATTACCTTAAATTAAAATTTTACCGATGTCAATTAACATTAGTAGTGGATGTATATCGACTTCTAATGGCTTCAACATAATCCAGGTGTGATGTGCTACAGGCTTGTTTGTTGACCTTAAAATTAACATTTTTCTGACCATCCATAATAAAATTGTCATAGCGACACCGATGAGCAAGGCAATGTCGGGGAAGCGATTCCACTGTTGTCAGGATTATGTTTCTTTTGAGGTAGATTGGAATAATGGAGTTTATGTTCCGTGCATTATTCTTATCAAAATTCTTACATTCCCGTAACTATTAAACAAATGGATATTAGAATGTTACGATACCTGTTTTTATATTGCGTGTTATTGTCTTTTAGTCTCGCCCAAACCACCATAGCTGTAATTGATTTTGAAGCACGAAATATATCTCAAGGTGAAGCGGCATCCCTGACAGATTATTTCAGATCCGAACTAGGGAAAACAGCCAAATATACGATAGTAGAAAGAAGGATGGTGGATGAAGTGATAAAAGAACAGGGTTTTCAGCAAACCGGTTGTGTGTCGAATGAGTGTGTTGTAGAAGTAGGTCAGGTGCTTGGCGTTAATCAGATCATTGGAGGGAGCATCGGTAAGGTGGGTAATCTTTATACCGTATCGGTACGAATTATAGACGTACAGTCTAGTGAAATTGTAAATGACATTAGTTATGTTCATAGGGGCAACATCGAATCACTTTTGACCGAAGGTATGCGGCAGGTAGTGATCGAATTAATTTCTGGTGCAACGACACCGGTAGTATTACAATCACAGGGAGTTGGCACATTATATATTACATCGGAACCAGGCGGTGCGAAGGTTTGGGTCGACGGCGTCCAGATTGACGGCGTTACACCGATCACGGTTGAAAATCAAAAAAGTGGCAAGCATATCATCACCTCTAGAAAAGGTGACTACTCAGCTATTAAAATTGTAAATCTCGGGCCTGGCGATATTGCAAAGCTTAATCTGAAACTGGAACTTGGTACCGGTAATCTTCAAGTGATAACCAAACCCTTTAATGCGGAAATTTTATTAGACGGTTCTCACAAAGGAACTTCACCTTTAGTTATTAACAATATTAAGGCAGGTAGGCATCAATTAGCGGTTCAATTAAATGGGTATTATGAGTACCAAAAAGAAGTAATAGTTACTGGCAATTCAACAGAAAATGTCAGAATTGAACTGGTTTTCAGCCGGACTTCCGGCGGGAGTGAGGATGATTATGGTAATTTCGTTCAACAGATAGATGATGGCGGGTTTATCATTACGGGGTACACAAAATCCTACGGAGCAGGCAAATATGATATCTGGCTGATTAAGACCGACAGTAATGGAAATGAAGAATGGAATCGCACCTTTGGTAAAAGTAATTCTGATTACGGTTATTCCGTTCAACAGACAGATGACAGTGGGTTTATCATTACAGGAAGTACATTATCCAATAGAGCGAACAATGCAGATGTTTGGCTGATTAAAACCGACAGTAATGGAAATGAAGAATGGAACCGTACCTATGGCGGGAGTGAGGATGATTATGGTAATTTCGTCCAACAGACCGACGACAGCGGGTTTATC
>CAZHTM010000017.1:0-39775 GCA_964535735.1 uncultured bacterium | reverse complement strand
CGGGTTTATCGTCACCGGATATACAGAATCCTATGGTGCAGGCAAAACAGACGTCTGGCTTATAAAAACTGACCGTAATGGAAATGAAGAATGGAACCTAACTTTTGGTGGAAGTAATAGTGATGGGGGCCGTTCTGCCCGGCAGACAGTTGACGGAGGGTATATCGTTACCGGTTATAAAAATTCCTACGGGGTAGGTGATGCAGACGTCTGCCTGATTAAGATTAACATCAATGGGAATATCGAATATTGATGAGTTGCAAGAACGAACACTAGTCAAATATTTTGTCCTGACGGGACTTGGGTTTTACTTTGGCATGGGGCTACAGATATTTTGCCCCTACGGGGCAGGAATACGAACCGGATCACAGGCGGGTACATCACAGGATTTTTATGGATCAACACATCGCTTGGTTATCCAATTTGCCACAAGGCAAAGCATAATAACAGGGTATAAGATAGATAAGTCCCGTTAGGGACGTTATGTCTGTAGTAAAAATCTTCATATTCAATTTAGTCCCGTAGGGACGGTATGTTACTTCACAGGTTTAGCGCAGATTCCGCTACACATTGGAGCCATGTAACTAGAACAAAGGGTAATAGGTAGGTAAAGTCCCGTTAGGGACGGAATAACTACCCGAAATATTCGGAACGAAGTGATAATCTCCAGATCGGTCTACAATTGATATTAAGGGTGTTATCTTTGCCTCGATCATTGACTGGTATACCAAATGTTTCTAACTTCTTTTCCGCGGAAGAGAAACTGGCAACCCGGGGGGAACCCTTAACGAAGTGAAACGTAACGACATTTTGATGCGACGCCTTATCTTCATCTTTGTCTGGTGCCTCAGTGTCACCGGCACACTTTTCAGTCAGTCATTTGGACAGAATAAGGTCCAATATCATGACTTCGACTGGGAATATATCCAATCACCTCATTTTGATATTTATTTTTACACGGGTGGGGATGAATTGGCCACTTTCACCTCAGAGATTGCGGAACAAGCGTACGAACAAATTTCCAAACATCTTCGGTGGGAAATCAAAAAACCGATTTCCATCATTGTTTATAATTCCCACAATGATTTCCAGCAGACCAATGTGATATCCGAATACATGCCTGAAGGGGTTGGCGGCGTAACCGAATTATTTAAAAACCGGGTAGTGCTGCCGTTCGAAGGGTCCTATGAACAATTTCGCCATGTGATTCACCATGAATTGGTTCACGCCGTGATTAATGATATGATCTATGGTGGAAGTATTCAGAGCATCATTTCCGGCCGGGTGCGTCTGCGGATTCCCCTCTGGGTCAATGAAGGCCTGGCGGAATACCTGTCCATGAATTGGGATACCCGGGCTGATATGATTCTCCGGGATATCGCGATTCATGAACGAATGCCCCACATCAATGAACTCTATGGATTTCTGGCCTATAAGGGAGGGCAATCGATATGGCGTTTCATCGCGGAAAAATATGGCCGGGAGAAAGTGGGTGAAATTCTCATTGCCATGAAGCAGACCCAAAACACGGAAACGGGATTCGAACGAGCCCTGGGGATGGATTTCGATGAATTGACGCAACAATGGCACACCTACCTGAAAAAAATGTATTGGCCGGATGTGGCGGGTCGCGACGGACTCCGAGACATCGCAGAACCGCTGACCAACCATACCAAACAAAAAAATTACTACAACATCAGTCCCGCTCTTTCCCCGGATGGCAGTAAAATTGCCATTCTGTCGGATCGCTCAGGGTATGCGGATATTTATTTAATTGATGCGGTCACCGGAAAGGAAATCCGACGATTGATAAAAGGCAACCGCTCTATTGATTTTGAAGAACTTAAATGGCTCCAACCAGGAATTTCCTGGTCACCGGACAGCAAACGTATTGTGATCGCGGCCAAAGCGGGAAGTCAAGATGTATTTCATCTGGTGGATGTGGAAACCGGGAAAACCACCAAGCTTGAAATCCCCATGGATGGATTGTTCAGTGCATCCTGGAGTCCCGACGGATCGCGTCTGGCGTTCGTGGGAAATCAATCCGGAGCCAGCGATATATACCTGTACGACTTTGCATCCAAAGAGGTCACCAACCTGACACAGGACCCGTTCTCCGATTCAGAACCTATCTGGAGTCCTGATGGCCGGACCCTCGTGTTCGTGTCAGATCGGGGCGAGACGGAATATTCCCGGGAGATGGATCAGTTTTTAATAGCGAATGTGTCGTTTGATCAAACCGATCTCTTCCAACTGGATGTGGACACCAAAACGATTACGCCGCTGACCAAAACATCCTACAATGAAAATTATCCCGTGTGGATTAATGGCACCCAATCTCTGTTTTACACCGCTGACTATAACGGGGTTTGGAATATCTTCAGGCTGGATCTGGAAACCGGTGAATCTCATCCCGTCACCAACGTCTTGACTGGCATTCAACAATTAAGTCTTTCTTCATCCAATGATTTACTGGTATTTGCCGGTTACAATCAAACCGGTTGGGATATTTATTCCATTTCCCAACCCCTGTCCTTAACACCAGCGTTGGTAGAACCCAGTCGATTTATCGAATCTGGTGGCAAACAACCGGAAGCCATTACCGATCTTCGGGAGACCAAACGGAAACGCTTTTCTGATGAGGACTACGATTCCGGGGATTATTCCGCATACATTTTTGCTCGGGACTACGATGATTACAACCGGGCCATACTGGCCCAGAATATGGCTTCCCCGGGGTTGGAAGCGGACACAACCCGGGATGTAGATTCCCTGATTCCCCATCCCTATAAGACCCGATTTACTCTGGACATGGTGAGCGGTAATCTCACCATCAGCAACGTGTTTGGTACCCAGGGAATGACGTTTTTTGCCTGGAGCGACATCATGGGGGACCATCAGTTTACCCTTGGAACTGAAATGGTACTCACTCTGGAAAACAGCGATTACTTTTTCTCGTATGGTTATTTAAAAAACCGAACCGATTTTTATTTCAACGCCTACCAAACAGCCAATTTCTTCGCTATTGGATTCGACCGCTTGGGCCGGCTCCGGCATTACGGCTCCGGCGTCTTCTTATCTCATCCTTTCAATAAATATACCCGGGTGGATTTTGGCTTGTCCTACCATGTGCTGGATTACCGGGTGTACCTGCAAATCCCCTTTACTGCCCAGTACGTCCTGGTGGATCAGTCCCGCCTAAATGTCGTCCTGCCATCCCTCAGCTGGGTAATGGATAATTCCGTGTTTGGAATGACCGGGCCCGTGGACGGATATCGGCACAATGTATCTCTAACGGTCAGTCCCGGCTATGGAAATCAATCTCTCACCTTCCAGACCTTGCAAATTGACCTCCGGAAATATTACCGTATTAAATCCGATTATTCCCTGGCTGCCCGGGTTATGTTTGGAAGAAGCTTTGGTCCCCAGGCACAGAAATTCTTTCTGGGCGGGCTTCCTTACTGGCTGTTTGGGTTAGGGGAAACCGGAGGCCGGGATGACTCCGGTCAGTTCCGGCAGGTGATCCTGGACGACAACAACAATTCCCTGCTTCAGGATATTTATTTCACTGAGTACGCCATGCCTGTGCGTGGTACCCGATATGCCGAGCGGGTGGGTACCAACGTGATTCTCACAAATTTTGAAGTTCGTTTCCCATTTATCAATTATCTGGCCTTGGGATTTCCCCTGAAAGTGATTTTTGGGAATATTCGAGGCCATGCCTTTCTGGATGTGGGCGCCGCCTGGGATGATCCCAAGGAATTCAGCAGCCCTGACGTCTTCAACGCCAAATACGGCCCCACTGTGCCTGCCAATTCCACCCCCTTTATCGCCGGATTTGGCGTAGGAACAAAAATCAACTTGGGGTACTTCCTCTTACGGATCGACGCCGCCTGGGATAAAAATCCCAATGGCGGATATTCCCGGCCCCAATATTATTTTTCCTTGGGCCCTGATTGGTAATTGGTCTCCGTGCCTTATCCCCTGTAAATTAGTTCTAATACTTATCTGGATCATATTTTCTCATGGCTAAATCGTCTACCCAACAGGTCTATCTTTGCAATGCCTGCGGATCGGATTTCCCGAAGTGGTACGGGCAATGTCCGTCCTGTCATGAATGGGGTACCTTAAGTGAATTTACCGTATCCGCACGGCGATCTAAATCCTCCGGGCACCGAAAAACCGAGACCGCACCGGCGGCTCGATTGGCTGACCATACTGCACCACACCGTTACCCCACTCACATTGGTGAAGTGGATCGAGTTTTGGGCGGTGGACTCCTTACCGGTGCTCTGGTGCTCATCGGTGGAAATCCAGGGATCGGGAAATCCACCCTGGCTATTCAAATTCTGAATGCGTGTCACTCCCCTGCACTCTATGTGTCAGCGGAAGAAAGTCCAGACCAGGTAGCGCTACGCGCCAAGCGGCTGAATATAACGGCTGAAACTTTGTGGCTCTCCGGGGAGTCTGAAATCGACACTATTGAGGAGGACATCCGCCGGGATAAACCTGAGCTGGTGGTTATCGATTCCATTCAGACCGTGTACAATCCCGATTTGGATTCCCTCCCCGGATCCGTGAGTCAAATTCGCGACTGTGCGCAACGGTTGTTACAATTGGCCAAATCCATTTCCGTCACTATTTTGATTATTGGTCATGTCACCAAGGAAGGGGTAATTGCGGGACCCCGGATGCTCGAGCACATGGTGGATACCGTGCTTTATCTGGAAGGGGACGAACGCCACAATTACCGCATCTTGCGGGCCGTGAAAAATCGATTCGGGGCCACCCATGAAGTGGGCGTGTTTCAGATGGATGCGTCTGGCCTGACGGAAGTGGCCAACCCCTCAGAACTTTTTCTTCAGGAACGGCTTTCTTCGGTTCCGGGATCGGCCATTTATCCCAGTCTTGAAGGGACCCGCCCCATTCTGGTGGAAGTTCAAGCCCTGGTCACGGTGGCTCGGTTTGGCACACCTCAACGCAATGTAAACGGATTGGATTACCGTCGTCTAGCCATGCTCCTGGCGGTTTTGGAAAAACGACTCCATCTCACTATGGGAAATCGGGATGTGTTTGTCAATCTGGTGGGAGGACTGCGGGTGGACGATCCCGCCATTGATCTGGCCGTGTTGGCGGCAGTGGCCTCCAGTGCCCAGGATATCGCCCTGCCAGATCGCCTGATATTATTAGGGGAAGTGGGACTGGCGGGCGAGGTCCGAAGCGTCTCACAATTGGACAAACGCCTCCAGGAAGCCCAGTCCCTGGGATTTGAATCAGCTATCATTCCATACCGTTCCAAACCGAAGACGGCTCAGTTTAAAGGGCTAAAGCTCATTCCGGTTCGTTCAGTGCAAGACGTCATGAAACAGCTTTTTCCGGTGGTTTGATGCCCTTCTCATTTTCCATTCTTGCCACCGATCCTCATTCCAATGCCCGGAGAGGGGAATTGCACACCGATCACGGGATCATCGAAACGCCGGTGTTTATGCCCGTGGGAACCTACGGCGCGGTAAAGACTCTGGCGCCCTGGGAATTGGAAGCGCTGGACGCCCGAATTATTCTAGGCAATACCTATCATCTCTATCTGCGACCGGGGACAGAGATTATCCATCAGGCTCACGGTCTTCATGGGTTCGCCGATTGGTCCCGGGCCTTACTCACGGACAGCGGCGGATTTCAGGTGTTTTCCCTGGCTCAAAAAAATAAAATCAATGATGACGGTGTGGAATTTCAATCCCACCTGGACGGCTCCACCCATTTTCTCACGCCGGAATTGTCCATGGAAATTCAGCGAAACCTGGGCGCCGATATTATCATGGCGTTTGACCAGTGCCCTCCCGGAGATGGGGACGAATCCGTGATTCGCGGCGCCGTCCGCCGAACCGCCCGCTGGATTCGCCGATGCGCTGATTATCTGAACACCCATCCCCCGCTCTATGAATGGGACCAGATCTTGTTTCCCATCGTCCAGGGTGGAATTTTTCCTGAACTTAGGAAACAGAGCGCTGAAGACGTCCTCCCCTTCGCCCGTTGTGGAGTCGCCATTGGCGGACTGGCGGTGGGAGAACCAAAACCTGCCATGCTGGAGATGTTGGATCTTTTGCACCCCATCCTTCCCCAGGGACAACCCCGTTACCTCATGGGTGTGGGCACACCCGCCGATCTCGTGGAGGCCGTCCTGCGCGGTGTGGATATGTTTGATTGCGTCATGCCCACCCGAAACGCCCGGAACGGCCAATTATTCACCTCTCAAGGAAAATTGAACATTTTTAATGCCCGTTACCGCACCGATTTCGATCCTGTGGATCCGAACTGTACGTGCCCCTTGTGCCAACGCTTTTCCCGGGCTTATCTCCGCCATCTAATGAAATCCAATGAAGTTTTGGGTCTCCGACTGGCCACCCTTCACAACCTGACCTTTTATTTAAACTTAATGGCGGACATCCGCACTCAAATCGGCCAGGGGACCTATGCATCCTGGGCCCGTTCCTGGTTGGCAGGCTGGGAAAAATTGAGTCAACCCACGTAAACCAAAAGGAGTGAACCATGTTATCCATTGGAACCAAAGCGCCGGATTTTGAACTACCGGACCAGGACGGAAACCTAGTTAAATTAAGCGATTTTCGGGGCAGGAAAGTCCTGCTCTGGTTTTTTCCAAAAGCCAGCACCCCGGGTTGCACCGCCGAAGGGTGTAGCCTCCGGGATACGTATTCCGACTTTGAATCAAGGGGAATCGCCATTCTGGGAATGAGCAAAGATTCTCCCGTCCGGCAAAAGAATTTTGCGGAAAAAAACGGCTTCACCTATCCCCTCCTGGCGGATGAATCGGGCTCCACGGTGGAGGCGTACGAAGCCTGGGGTCGGAAAAAACTCTACGGCAGGGAATACGACGGTATTCTGCGCATCTCTTATTTAATCGATGAGGACGGACGCATCGAAAAAGCCTGGGGGAAGGTCAAGACCAAGACCCACGGGTTGGATGTCCTCAACGAACTGGAAGACAAGTAAGGTCAGCAATCCTCTCTTATTTTCATCCTTCATCCCGATCAATATTGGAATGAAGGATCTCAGACACGTATTTTATTAAGGACACTTACTTGAGATGCTTCCCCCGATATCGCTCCGCCCTTTCGGGGTCAGCATGACTACAGCCAGGTTTTTAATATTAAGGAAGTCCTCTATGCCGTTTTTCCCCCGATCATTCCGTTTAAACTCTATGACTGGCGGGTGTAAATTTTTACAACCAACGGGCAGTCAAATGGCATTAGTTCCCGATTACATCCAGAACCTGAAAAATTACGTTCCCGGTAAAACCGTCGAGGAAGTTCAGCGGGAACTGGGGCTCACGTCTATTCTTAAGTTGGCGTCCAATGAAAATTCCCTGGGACCTTCGCCCCGGGCTTTGGAAGCTATTCGGCGCAGTCTGTCCCATGTAAACCGTTATCCGGACGCTTCCGGTTTTTCCCTTCGCTCCAAACTGGCGGAGCGGTTTCAAGTCAAGCTGGGCAATGTGGTCCTGGGCGCCGGATCGGAAGGCATCATGTCCACCATTATGCGCACTTTCCTGTTGGACGATGACGAACTGATTTCTGCCGCCAATTCCTTTATCGGGTTCCGGGTTCTGGCCATGGCTTCCGGCCGGAAAGTCCACTGGGTGCCCATGAAAGACAACCGCTACGACTTGGAACGAATGGCGGGAATGATTAATGATCACACCAAGATTATTTATATTGCCAATCCTGATAATCCCATGGGAACGTACATCCGGCGGGACGAATTCGATGCCTTTTATGCTCACGTGCCGGAGCGCGTGCTCATTATCCTGGACGAGGCCTATTACGAATTCGCAGCCCATCTGCCGGATTATCCCGATTCCATGACCTACCGGTACGACAACGTCATCACCCTGCGCACCTTTTCCAAAGCCTACGGATTGGCTGGCCTTCGCATCGGCTATGGCTTTGCCCACGACGTATTGATTGACAATTTACTGAAAGTGAAAGTCCCCTTCGAACCGTCCTATCCCGCCCAGGTGGGCGCTTTCGCTGCCCTGGACGACCACGCCTTTCTGGAAAAAACGCTTCGAATCAATCGGGAAGGAATGGACGTACTCACTGCCGCTTTTGATTCCCTGGGGATCGCCTATATCCCGTCCGCCGCCAATTTTATCACCACCCGCTGGCCGTCTGAAGAAACAGCCCGCGCTGTAACCCGTCACCTTCTGGAACAGGGAATTATTGTGCGCCATCTAACCCCCTTCGGCTGGCCGGATTGCATTCGCATATCCATCGGTCTTCCGGAAGAAAATGACGCCATAATTCGCGCCCTGAAAACCATCGTAAACATTTAATGACCGCTATTCAACTCATGGGATTTGAACATTGTGAATTCTGGGTCTCCAACGCCAAACAGACGGCTTACGATTATTGCCGGGCTTTCAGCAAAGGAAATTTCAAGGCACTATTTATTTCCATCGAACGCGCCCAGGTCTGTCGCGGTAATCTCTAGATGCGCCTGGTCACCTATTCCATCGATATATCGACGCCGTCCCGGTTCGGATTCCTGATCCAGGGGAAAATTGTGGACATCATGAAAGCCGCCATTTGGTGCAAAGATGAGTTGCGTGACCCCCAATTTCTGGAAATACCCTCGGATTTGACGCTGGCCCTGGCGCGCTGGGACCAGGCCCGGCCGTTGCTGGAAACCCTGGTTGCAAGTCTTCCGGAGGAATTAACCCTGCTTCCAGGAGTGTATGATCCAGAGGAGATTCATTTTCATCCTCCGGTGGAACATCCCTCCACCATCCGAGACTTTTACGCATTTGAAGCCCATGCCAAAGCGGCGCGGAAACGACAGGGATTGGACATGGACCCTCTTTGGTACCAGTTACCAGTGTTCTATTTCACTAATCCAAACGCGCTCTGTGGACACCGCCAGCCCGTGGCGTATCCGGAAGGAACGGAAGAATTGGATTTCGAGCTGGAACTGGCAATCATCATCGCCCAGGGCGGGAAAAATATCCCGAAGGAAAAAGCAGAGTCCTACATTGCGGGCTATACCATTATGAATGACTGGTCCGCCCGGGACTGGCAACGGGAAGAAATGCAACTGGGACTGGGTCCCGCCAAAGGAAAAGATTTCGCCACCTCGTTAGGCCCGGCCCTCGTCACTCCGGATGAACTTCCTCCCGGAGGCTTAACCATGACCGCCCACCTCAATGATCGAGAAGTGTCTCGAGGAAATTCCGCCGATTTAGCTCATTCGTTTGCCATCATGATTGAACGCGCCAGCCGAAACGTGAATTTACGACCTGGCGACGTAATCGGATCGGGAACCGTGGGTACCGGCTGCATTCTGGAACTGGGTCCGGAAAATACAGGCGGCTGGTTGAAACGCGGCGATCACATCCGCTTGGAGGTGGAGGGTCTGGGCGTGTTGGAAAACCACATCATTTAAAAAAATCGTATGTTGTTTTACCAACAGCAAAGAACGCTGACCCCAAAACGCTATTTTCAATTTCTGGATGACAATGTACCGCTGTATCGGGTGGAACGGTTAAGCCGGGAAGGCTTTAGCGATAACTATTCCAATGGCTACGGCATGCATCCACCCACGGTGGTTTGCGATCATATTGATGATGATCAGTACTCCGGGTCTTGGTCATCGGAATCTTAGGAGAAACCCATGCTTATCGATCCTCACGATCAACCCTTCAAAGACAATTATAAACTGATGATCGGGTCAATTCTGCCGCGACCCATTGCCCTGGTTTCGTCGCAATCAGCGGAGGGAATCCATAATCTGGCCCCCTTTTCGTTCTTTACAGGCGTGTGCAGCCGACCACCTACCATCGCTTTCGCTCCCGCCATCCGCGCCGGAGACGGGGCCACAAAAGACACCCTGAATAATATTCAGGACACCAAGGCATTTGGCATCAATATCGTGAGTGAAGACTTTGCGGAACAGATGGTGAAAACCGCCACTGAGTATCCACCCCATGTGGATGAATTCATTAAGGCTGAATTAACGCCGGAACCCGCCAAAAAAATATCCGCGCCGTTGGTGAAGGAAGCTCGAATTCGATTTGAATGTGTCCTGGACCGGATCATTCAAGTGGGAGATGGAAAACCGGGATCCGGATTTCTGGTGCTGGGTGAGATTGTCCTTTTTCATGTGGACGACACGCTGATTTCCGAAGGACGCATTGATATTCAGGCCCTTCGTCCCATCGGGCGCCTGGCCGGTTCTAATGGGTATTGCCGAATCACCGATACCTTTGAGATTGATCGCAGTTAAGAGGATGCCGCTATGACCCTTGAAGACCAGATTCGCCACTGTCAAACCTTTGAGAACGTCTCGCCCGAAGAATACATGGTCCCGTTTCCCAACCTGGGGTCGATTCTGGATGGTCGGCTGATTAAGGATCGGGATCAACCCATCGCTAACCATCCCTCGTTGACCATAGGCGCGTTTCACGAACGCGTTCAACACTTCCGGCGTCTTCTTCACGCCAAAGGTATTCGACAGGGAACGCCGGTGGCCATGGACGATCTCACGTTTCCGGAAGATGTGGAACTTGCCTTTGCCCTCTGGAAACAAGGCGGTATTCTGGTGCTCGGAGAATCGGCTGATGCGTCAGTTCAGGTCGTCATTCACAAAGATGACGTCTTGAATCAAGTGCCGGAGGAAATCACAACACTCCCCAACCCCAAGCCACGATTGGAAGCTGATGCGGTTTGGCAAATTGACGGAGACCGGACCATCCGGCTAAGTCATTACAATTGCCTCGTGAATTGTTATGCCCTGAAACGGACCTTGAACTTGCCCATGGGCACTCGATTATGGTATGTGGATGATCATCGCGACAGCGCGTGGGTAATTCTCACCGCTCTTTTTCCCTTTTATGGCGGATACATTCTGGATCCCCAGGCTCCTGACGTGCAAATCGGTACCGGCGCGAATGATGATTTTCATATTCAGCGCCGATGGACCACGTTGACAGACACCCATCCCCAATCCCTGTATTATTTACCAGAACACACGGCGTTTGTAGCGGTAGGAAGCAAAACCCTGCCGTTCATGGACCTCCAGATAGAATCCAAAGCGCTAATCATCCGGGGACATGCGGTCATGAACGGATATATAGATGCGGAACAAACGCAAAAGGTGTGTACCGAATCTGGATTACGTCTCCCTCTTCCCGGTATATAGATTTTATCTGATCATATCAAAATAATATATAATTTCCTAAAGCATCGATGGTTTACGCCCAATCTAACATGCTTAA
The DNA here is from genome assembly GCA_964535735.1 of uncultured bacterium. Classification (GTDB taxonomy): domain Bacteria; phylum Fidelibacterota; class Marinisomatia; order Marinisomatales; family J089; genus J089. The sequence goes on along the minus strand of CAZHTM010000017.1, from coordinate 28,488 downwards.
TATGTGCAGTTATCTAATTACCAATCTCACGGCCCGATTTTTGTTTCGTATAGGATAGCATTAAAAAAAACAGGAGTTTGACATGAAATACACTCGATCCATCCTTTTTGGAGCTTTGATCGCGGGCGTTGTTTGGTGGCCCGCGGCTTTAGTCGCTCAGGTGGATACTTTGGAATGGGATAAATCGGTGCAAGAAGCTCAGGAAACCGCTCAGGAAAGTATCGAGATGGCCCGGGAACAATTACAGGAAGCGCAGAAAGAATTACGCGATGTGGGCATTTCCATCACATTTGACGATAAGGAAAGCTATTCCCAAAGAAAGTTGCAATTCGGTCTGTATTTAGAGAACCTGGACTTCGAAGATGCTTATAAACGCCATTACCCGTACAATTATGGCGTTTTGGTGACGGGCGTGGTGCACGGTGGAAATGCGGAGCGTGCGGGAATAGTGAAAGGCGATATCATCATGGAATTCGACGGCGAAAAAGTCCGGTACGAGGATCATCTCCTTTCTTTGAGAGATACCAAAAAATTTGGTGATACTATCACTCTAACTATCTTCCGGAATGAAAACATTATTGAACGGTCGTTGACCTTTAATCCCCCAGCGCCCAAGACTGAGCTGGACAAAGAAGGAAAAATCATCGACAAGAAAAAGCCCCTTTCCGTAGGATATGGCGGTGGTGGTCCCATGGTCATTATCGTCGACTTTGATTTCCCGGGAATCAGCACCCTTCTTCAGTCCAATGGATTCGATCCCCTGTCCGTGCCCGCCACATTCTACGGTGGATTTGGAATGGGGAATGTAGGAAAAGGATTATTCATTGGTGGCGGTGGCGCCGGGTATACAGCCCAGCAACAAATCAAAAAAACCTCTGGTGATGGGTATAAGTGCTATTCTCTGGAGTCCGGTTTTGGTGGTGTTATGCTTCATAAGAAAAAGGCATTGTTCACCAAAAAATTGATCTTGGACGTGGGGCTGCTTCTAGGCGGTGGATCTACCGTGATTACAGTATCCTCCACGGATGGTGATTTTTCCTGGAACAGCGATATTGAGAATACAATTAACAGTGAATCGTTCACCTATCAGAAGAATTACTTTGTCTACCAACCTTCCGTCGGCTTATTGGTACGTGTGACCAACTGGTTTGGTGTGAATGGAAGCGTGGGTTACCTGGGAACGTATTCCGCAGATAATTCCTGGAAAGAAGCCAACTTTGATTTCACCGTTGCAGATGGAAATCCGGAAATCTTTAACAGTCTGGCTTATACCGTCGGCATTTGGTTCGGATACTGATTTACCCTCCACGGGATCCCCGGTTGTGGTTTATCCACGGCCGGGGATCATTTTAAGCTTTCGTTCCACTCTGATGATTTAACCCCTAAATTCATTTATGGAACCCAATCTATTTTCGGTTCTCTTCAATAAAACCATTACGACCGTGATTGCGTTGGGGACACTGTTCTACACTTCCGTCACAGGTGTAACTCCCCGAATGAGTCCGGTTCAGGTGACAGCACAGGGATCCATGGTGGTGGTTTCCACCCAAATCTTGGATTGTTTCTCCTCTGATTTTGATCAGATATTATCTTCTGGGATCGATGTGAGCCTGCATTATAAAATTCAACTTCAGAAAGCGAATTCTCCCTTTCTTGTTGAAGAAACCCAGACATTGTCCAAAACGCTAACGTATTCATTACTGGATCGGACCTATCGCGTTGAGGACACGCGTGATTCCCATTCTCAGTGGGAACTGAGTCTAGAGGAAGCCAAGAATAACTGGTCCCGAATTTCGGAATTTCCGTTGGTGAGATTTGAAGATTTGGAACGTGGCAGCCGTTATACGGTCACCGTGACCGCCTGGATGGATAAAGTCCAGGTAAAGGGAAAAGAGAAACCCCTGAATCTGATGATTTACTGGAAAGGTATTAAACCCACCAGCACCTCACTACCCTTTACCCGGGATTTACTGACCCAATGAAACGTTATATTCCCAGTTTCAGAATTCAAATCGTATTGCTGGTGCTCTTTCTGGTTATCAATGCGGTTCTGTTTTTTCGCAACTATTTTCTGGAAAACCTGTCGGCTTTTAATGCAGGCGTTGATGCGCTGCAAATTGAATCCCAAATCGCTGATCTCCACGACAAGTACGGTGATTTACTGCCACCAGAGGTTCAGAATACCTTCCGGCAGGATATCGAATCCCTTCTAGAAACAGAACATCAGGTGGGCTTGGCGCGGAACCTGTTCCGTCAGGAGATTGAAGTCTATTCCTATTTTATTTTTATTTTTCTTTCACTGATGGCGCTGGTGCTGTTTTTCCTCAGCTTCAATCTGATCAGCCGTCCCCTAAAACGCCTACAAGATGCAGCCGCCTCCCTTGCCGCCGGCGACTGGTCCATTCAGGTTCAGGAAAACCGCTTCTCACCCTTAAATGATTTAATTGTTTCCTTCAATAAAATGGTATCGGAATTGGAATCCAGCAGGAATAAACTGGTTCGAGCGGAAAAAGAATTGGCCTGGCGGGAAATGGCCCGGGTCATGGCCCATGAAATAAAGAATCCCCTAACACCGATTCGTTTATCCTTAGATCGCTTAGAAGCCAAATACAAGGAAGGATCGGATCAGATTCAGGATATACTGGAACGGGTATTATGCGTGATTCGGGAAGAAGTGACAAACCTTCAGACGCTGGCTGGGGAATTTTCCCAGTTTGCCCGCCTCCCTGAAGCGCAACTTCGCCCACTGGAAGTCCATCGCTTTTTGCACGATATTCTGGAGCCCTATCAAATCTCCGCAGAAATCCGTTATCACCTCGAATCCCAACCGTTTACTATTCTTGCTGATCGAATTCAATTCAAACAGGTGGTGGTGAATCTGGTTCAAAACGGAATCCAAGCCTCCGAAAATTCTCCGGTTATTACCATTAATACATACCAGGAAAATGACACTGTCGTCATAAGTATTGAGGACCAGGGAAAAGGAATTGAGCCGGATCAACTGGATAAAATATTTGAACCGTATTACACTCGCCGAGAAAAGGGAACCGGGTTGGGATTGGCTATTGTAAAGCGAATCATCGAAAATCATAACGGTACGATTACCGTCAGGAGCGCACCAGGTAAAGGGTCCACATTTATCCTTAGATTCCCCTTGGTCCGTAATGACCAGAAAACCGGAGACGTATGAAAATACTCATTGTGGATGATGAACGAAATATTCGTCTCACACTGAAAGACATTTTGGGGGACGAGGGTTTTGAATGCCGGACAGTGGATTCAGGCGAAAAGGCGCTGGACATTCTTGACTCGGAACGGATCGATATGATGATTCTGGATGTACGTTTACCTGGAATGGACGGTTTGACTGTGCTTCAAAAAGCACTGAATGTAGATCCCGATTTGGATATACTTATGATATCTGGACATGGAACCATCGAAACCGCGGTGGACGCGGTGAAACATGGTGCGTATGATTTCCTTGAGAAACCATTGTCCATGGCCAAGGTCCTGACGGCTGCTCGAAACATCCTCGAAAAGCGGACCTTGCAACTCAAGATTCAGGAAGATGCGGACCTGGACACGCTGCGGTACCAATTGGTGGGGCATTCTCCGGCAATGGAAGGACTGAAAGCCACCATTCGTCGGGTGGCGCCCACCGATTCAAAAGTGTTGATTTGTGGAGAAAGCGGCACTGGGAAAGAACTGGTAGCTCACGCTATTGTTACCCAAAGTAAACGCGCCGATCGGCCCTTCATAAAATTTAATTCAGCGGCCATTCCCGCGGAGTTAGTTGAAAGCGAATTGTTTGGCCATGAAAAGGGAGCCTTTACCGGTGCTGATGCCAGGAAAATCGGAAAACTGGAATTGGCCGATGGGGGCACTCTCTTTCTGGATGAAATCGGTGATATGGGGTTGTCTGCCCAATCCAAAATATTACGGGTCATTCAGGAAGGCACCTTTGAACGGGTCGGGGGAAATAAGACCCTGTCGATTCAGACCCGGGTACTGGCCGCCACGCATAAAAACCTGGAGGACATGGTGAAAGCCGGGACATTCCGGGAAGATTTATATTACCGGTTAAACGTCATTCCCATCAACATCCCACCACTGCGAGATCGTTTGGAGGACATTCCCGACCTGGTGAAACATTTTCAAAAATTGTTCTCTCTCCAGCACAACTTCCCGCCCAAAACGTTTTCCTCCGGCGCGCTTTCCTTGTTGCAAACCTATTCGTTTCCCGGAAATGTTCGGGAATTGAAGAACTTGTTGGAGCGGTGCTACATCCTCATCCCTGATGCCACGATCACCCGGGAAAAACTGACACCCCTCCTACCCCAGAGAGACTTCGAATTCAACCTAGCCGGGGATATAACCTTTAAGTCTGCTCGTTTGGAATTTGAACGGACATTTTTAAAAGCCCAATTGGAAAAATATCGCTGGAATATTTCCGCCGCGGCCCGCCATCTAGGCATGCACCAGCCCAACTTATCCCGAAAATTAAAGGAATTGGGTCTGGAGCCGAATTCCTGATTCATGTACCGAAATCATCTCGTCTTATCCGGTCCGGAGACCGAATAAGATCCTTGAAGACTAGTAAAATGGGTATGAGATCGCTTCTTCGACTTCGTCTCATCGCGATGACATGAATGCTGTGATAGGTTTTTTATGAATTAACTCATTCTGTTACATGGCAGAGCGAATGGAAACGATATACGATCCTCCCCGATCTCCCGATTGGGGATCATCGATTGGATTGCATTGGGAAAGTTGCTATAAATGAAAAACACAACCCCGTCCCATCGGGATGGAATATTAGGGCTGGTAAAACGCTCTGTGTTGTAACCCCCTCGGGGTGAAACTAAACTTCATTACATGGCAGAACCGTTTAATAAGTGGACGTCTTTTCAGCGAAGAACCATCGCATTATACTCCATCTGCTTTGGATTGGCTTGACCGTTTTAAGCCATCCATTAACCGGGTTAATGGATTCCACAAGTCGGATAGAATTTTGTGAAGAAACGAAGGGCCGGTACCCGGGACCACAGCGGAATGAAATAAAGCTATAGAAGTTGATAATCCTGCACCGAAAATCGGGAAATCCACCAATTGCGAGCTCAAACATCTGCCGAATATATCGTCCCTACGGGACTTGGCCATTGGGTGAAAACGGGGCGGCTATAAATATTCTGCCCCGACTGGGCATTAATCCAAACGGGATCCTCTATACCAATATCTGCACTGGTAAAAGTCCCGTCAGGGACGACATATCTTTAGCTATAAATGAAAAACACAACCCCGTCCCATCGGGACGGAATATTGAAACCGCCACTGGTACCAATCCAAGATACGTGAAACAACCTTCATTGCCGTCAAGAATCAACAATTTCTTTCCTGAATTTCTCTCACAATAGTCCTTGCACTCCCCTACCCGCTCAGGAGAAATTTCATCTATGTCCACGACGGAAATACAGTCCAACCCGACCCTGGTGGGATTATCCCTGGAAGAATTGATAGCTCTTTGCCAAGAATGGAATGAGCCTGCCTTCAGGGCACGGCAGTTGTTCCATTGGATTTACAATCGGCAGGTCAAAGATTTCATCCTAATGGACAATCTCCCCAAAACGCTGCGAGAGAAGCTTGCCCGGCAATACACGCTTCGATCGTTAGATCTTGTGCGTATCACCCAATCCGAACAGGACGCCACTCAAAAATATTTATTTTCCACGTCGGAGGGCCATTACCTGGAATCGGTGCTGATTCAGGATGGAGACCGGATCACCCTGTGTGTATCATCTCAAATAGGCTGCGCTCTGGATTGTACCTTCTGTGCCACAGCAACCATGGGATTCCGAAAAAATCTTTCTGTCAGCGAAATTGTGGAACAGTTTCTACAGGTTCAGGACCGGAATCTCAAACGGATCACCAACGTGGTATTCATGGGGATGGGGGAACCCTTCCTGAACTATACGCGGGTTATTCAGGCCGCCGCCTTGCTCAATGCCACCGACGGGATCAATATAAGCGCCCGGAAAATTACCCTGTCTACCGCCGGCGTGGTGCCGAAAATCCGGCGCTTCACCGCCGAAGGCCAACGGTTCAAACTGGCCATCAGTCTCAATGCCACTACTGATGACCAACGAAATTCCCTGATGCCCATCAATCAGACCTATCCCCTGGATGATCTAATGAATGCCGCGCGGGAATATGCCGCTCGATCCCGAAACCGGATTACCTTTGAATATGTCCTCCTCAATCAGATTAACGACACCCCACAGGATGCGCGACGCCTCAAGAGTCTGCTGGCTGGACTCCGGTGCAAGGTCAATGTCATTCCCTACAACGAAATTGGCGGGAATTACACCCGTCCTTCCCCGGAACGCATCACTGCTTTTCTTGAAGAATTGAAAGCATCTCCCTTTACGGTGACGGTGCGTTGGAGCGGGGGCGACAAAATCCGGGCCGGATGTGGACAACTGGCCGTTGAGGAAGTTTCATGAAGGCTCTGGTGGAAACCGCCACGGGGATACTCCAAGAAGCCAGTTCCAGGGTACCTGTCCTTGGCCTGATTTTAGGCTCCGGACTGGGCGACTTTGCTCAACAGGTGCGTGATTCGGTCACCACACGCTATCAGGATATTTCCGGCTATCCTCAGCCAACGGTCAAAGGCCATGCCGGTGAATTTATTCAGGGTTTTGTCGGCGAGGTCCCGGTCATTCTGGCGCGGGGACGGTTTCACTGGTATGAAGGACATTCATTGGATACGATCGCCCTGCCGATTCAAATCTTTTCCGCGCTGGGAGCGTCGCGAATCATTGTGACCAATGCCGCCGGATCGGTGCGCACGGACGTACCCCCAGGGACCCTGATGCTCATTGACCGTTATTTGGATGCCACGTTTCTTGAAAAACCCGTCCCAGTGTACTATGAGGGCGCTCCCTGGATTGACGAGTCGTGGCTCCGTAGCGCAGAAGAACTGGCCCGTTCAATGGGAATTCCCATTACTTCGGGAACCTATTGCTGGACATCCGGCCCGTCCTATGAAACACCGGCGGAAATTGATTATTTTCGCACGAAAGGTGCCGATGCGGTGGGCATGAGCACCCTTCCGGAAGTACGTGTCGCCGCTCGTCTGGGACTTCCCGCATTGGCCATTTCCGCCTTGACCAATTTTGCCGCCGGCATTACCCAGGAACCCCTTACCCATCATGAAGTAATTGAAACCGCTGCTCAGCTCAAACCCCGATTTGAAGCCTGGATGAAAGCCCTGATTCAACAGGCACCATCCCTAAATTTTTGAGGAACACGATGACATTGAATATTTTACCGGAAGTTCGTGAACTGGAGTCCGAAATCGTTGAAACCCGCCGCGATATCCATAAGCACCCGGAACTAGCGTTTGACCTTCCTCGCACATCAGGACTTGTGGCGGAGCGGTTACGTGCGTTGGGGATGGATGTGGAAACCGGTGTAGGACGGAGCGGAGTTGTGGGACATTTATATGGCCATCAGCCGGGTCCGGTTATCGCGCTCCGCGCCGATATGGATGCGCTGCCCATCCAGGAAACGGGCGATGTGCCGTTCAAATCAGTGGTGGATGGCGTCATGCATGCCTGCGGACATGATGGACATACCGCCATGCTTCTGGGTACGGCCAAAGTTCTGGCATCCATGCGTGATCGACTGAAAGGCGAGGTGCGGTTTATTTTTCAACCCGCCGAAGAAGGGGATGGCGGCGCCCGTTATATGATCTCCGACGGTTGTCTTAAAGATGTTGAAGAAATCTATGGGCTGCATCTCTGGAACTATCAGCCCCTGGGGGAAGTGGGCGTCCGTCCAGGACCGATTTTAGCAGCGGCGGATATATTTGAAGTAAAATTTACTGGAGTGGGGGGCCATGGCGCTACTCCCCAGGGCACAGTGGATACGATTGTAGTAACCGCAGAATTTATTCAGGCAGTCCAGAGTATCATCAGTCGGAATATGAATCCCCTGGAAAGTGCGGTGGTTACGATTGGGACGGTCCAGGCTGGTCATAGTTTTAATATCATTGCCGATCAGGCCCGACTTTCCGGCACGGTACGGGCGTATACCGAGTCCAACCGACAATTGGTGAAAAAACGTCTAAGGGAAATTCTGTCCGGATTGGAGCACATGTTTGGCGTACAGACTAAATTAAATTATGAGGATGGATACCCACCGACAATCAATGCCGAAGAACCGACTCGGCATTTGATCCAGGCGGCTGAATCTATTGTGGGGTCCAGGGTGGGAGAGCCCTATCTCTCCATGGGTGGGGAAGATTTTGCGTATTATCTCCAACAAGTGCCCGGCTGTTTTTTCTTTGTGGGGTCGGCTCCGTCTGATCGTGACGTCCGGTCCGTCCCCCACCATTGTTCCCATTTTGACATCGATGAACGGGCATTGCTGGTCGGTCCTAGTATTTTTGTTCAGTTGATTCAAAATCGTTTAGGGATCGTCTAAATTCCCAGCATCCAAAATGGTGTCGATGCTAGAACCAGCCATAATACTAATGGAATCAAATCGAAGCTATTTTTGTTTGTCTGAGAAAGTTTTGAGTGAGTCATCATTTCGGTCTCCTTGTAGGTTGTCTTTTAGTACTCAAAGGCCGTGCCATAATTATAAAACATTATTAAGTTATTATATATGTGCAGATACAGAATTATAGCCCTTGCGTCACTATACCGAAAATCGACATCATTTCGATATATATCATATCAAATAGATATGTAAATCTCATGAGATTAGCAACAATCCTGGAAAGGAGTTAATACCAATGAAATCCTGGACCAAAGAACTTTGGATGCACGTTCCCCGGCGAATGGACTTTGTGAACATTACGCCCGATGTGGAAGCGGCCGTTCAGGAGAGCGGCGTCACGGAAGGCCTGTGCCTGGTCAATGCCATGCATATCACAGCATCGGTTTTCATTAATGATGATGAACCGGGTTTACACGAAGACTACAAAGCCTGGCTGGAAAAACTAGCGCCGTTTGATCCCAGTCCGTCCCGGTATGCCCACAATCGCACCGGCGAAGATAATGGTGACGCCCACCATAAACGGCAAGTCATGGGACGGGAGGTGGTGGTGGCCATTACTGACGGTCGGTTACACTTCGGTCCCTGGGAACAAATCTTTTACGGCGAATTTGATGGCCAGAGACGAAAACGAATTTTAATTAAAATTATCGGAGACTAAGCCGATAATACACTCAAGGAATTGGAATGAAATCTGATTATTATCATCGATCCGCACGTTTAGCCACCCTGGGGTTCTTTTTAGCGAAGGCGTTCAAGGAGTTGCTGGATCCCCGGCAATTGGTGATCGAGCATTCATTTGGAGATGGTTTCTTTTGTCACGAAGCTCACTGGAAACCCATTAGCGAACGAGAAATCCGGCTCCTTCAGCATACTATGGAAGCGTGGATCGATAATATTGAGCCTATTCGATTTACCGATAAACCCCGAGAAGAAGCTCTGGAATTTTTTAAACGGAACCATTCCTTGAGTAAGCAGGAAATCGTCCGGAAGTGGCCTGAGGATACGATTCCAGTGATTATATTTGAAAATTATTGGGATATTTGCATTGAACCCACTTCCCGGTATAAAACCAATTTAAGACCCTTTGAACTACGTCCTTATAATAAGGGTTTTTTACTCCGATATGGATCCACGGAAGAGGATCAATTACCTCCTTTTCAGGATCGTCCTCAATTGTTTTCCATCTTGGAGGAGCAGGAAACCTGGAGTGACGCCCTGGGAATCCGCACGGTGCGAGAACTGAATGAAATCGTCCGGGAAGGGCATTATCAGGAAGTGCTTTGGGTGGCGGAAGGACTTCATGAAAAAAAACTGGCGCAAATTGCCGATCAATTGGTGGATGGGTTCCCGCAAAAACGCATCATTTGTGTAGCGGGTCCTTCCTCTTCCGGAAAAACCACTTTCGCGAAACGCTTATGCATCCAACTTCGAGTGAACGGTTTCCATACTTTGCCCATCTCTATGGATGATTATTTCCTGGACCGTGATCAGATCCCGGTGGGACCAGACGGACTCCAGGATTTTGAAGCGTTGTCTGCCATGAACGTAGATCTTTTAAGTCAGCGAGTGGATCAACTCCTTCAGGGAAAATCCATTCCTCGAAGAAAGTTTGATTTCGGAGAGGGAAAAGGCCATGACACCGCTGAACGCGATTTCCTGAAAGAACGGGAATTTATTCTTCTGGAGGGTATCCACGGATTGAATCCGGACTTTATACAAAAATTGGGGATCGACCGGGTTCAAAAAATATATATTTCCGCCATCACAACATTGAATGTGGATGCCCAGCATCGGATATCCACATCAGATAACCGTTTATTGCGTCGGCTGGTACGGGATTATCAATTCCGGGGTTATTCGCCCCGTGATACTATCCAGCGATGGGATTCAGTCCGGGCCGGGGAGGAACGCCATATCTTCCCCTATCAGGAAGAAGCGGATGTGATGTTCAATTCATCGCTGATTTATGAATTGTCGGTTTTATCCGGTATTGCCGCGCCCCTTTTAAAAAAATTACAGGGGGCAGATATCGTAGTAGAGAAAGCGGAATTTCTGTACCGGTTTTTGAGCTTGTTTGAACCCATTGACCCGGACGGAGTTCCCAGTATCAGTCTGTTGCGGGAATTTATAGGGAAGAGCGGTTTTTCGTATTAACCGTTAATAACCAACGGCCGCATTTTCACCGCGGACATCGGCACCGCCATACATGCCGTCCGGTGTAACCCGGATGGCATTCACCTGACCGATATACCCCCACCGATACGGTGCCAATGTGTGACCCCGTTTTTCAAGATTTACCACCACATCCCGTGAAAGACCGTAGGGCTCCATCATGATAACGTCCGGCAACCATTGGGAATGGACCCGTGGCGCTGACACTGCTTGTTCCACATCCATCTGAAATACGGCGCAATTCAGGATAACTTGCAAAACGCTGGTGATGATCGTTGACCCTCCCGGGGTTCCCACCACCAACCACGGTTTCCCGGATTTCAGAACTATCGTGGGTGTCATGGAGCTGAGGGGCCGTTTTCCCGGTTCAATGGCATTGGCTTCATTCCCTACCAGACCATAGACATTGGGGACACCCGGCTTAGAAGCAAAGTCATCCATTTCGTTATTCAGGAAAAAACCGGCACCTTTCACCAAAACGCCGCACCCAAAACTGGTATTCAGGGTTGTGGTCACGCTTACGGCATTTCCAGCCTTATCGACAACGGAGAAATGGGTGGTTTCCCGACTTTCATACGCCTCCGGAAGACCAGCAAAAACCTGGGCGCTAGGTGTGGCCGTATCGGGTGAAATCGTGGCAAACCGGCTTTGTGCATAGTCTTTGGACGTGAGCATTTCCAGCGGTACATCCCAAAAATCCGGATCTCCCATGTGTTCAGCCCGATCGGCGTAGGCCCGTCGTTCCACTTCCGTTAAATAATGGATGTATTGGGAGGAATTCCACCCCAGACTATCCAGGGGAAGGTGTTCAAGCATATTCAGCATCTGAATCAATAAAGCACCTCCGGAACTGGGCGGACCCATGGACACCACTTCCAGACTGCCAAAGGTACCTCGGATGGGCTCCCGATATTTGGAGACGTAATTTGCCAAATCCTCTCGGGTGATCAGACCATCGCCTCGTTTCATTTCGGCTTCAATCAGATCGGCCACAGGTCCAGAATAAAATCCGTCCCGTCCCGCTTTGGCGATGCGGGTCAGCGTACGGGCCAGGTCTTTTTGAACAAAACGGTCTCCCGCTTTCCAGGGACGTCCGTCCCCGCGGATAAACACCTCCGCCGCTCCCGGATTCCGGAGAAAATAGTCGTGAAACACGTTTAATGTGCGGGCGAAACGGGGCGTTATAATGAATCCTTTTTTAGCCAGGCGAATGGCCGGAGCCAGAATCTCCTTCCGGGAAAGGTTCCCGGAGCCATGATCTTCCAAGGCCGTTAATAATCCATCCACACTTCCGGGAACACCGGCGGCTAAATGGGTATAGAGCGAACGTCCCCCGACCACATTCCCAGCGCTGTCCAAATACATATCCCGAAAGGCGGCTGAAGGTGCCATTTCCCGGAAATCAAGAGTGAAATCCGTTCCATCATTCAAATGACATACCATAAAACCACCGCCGCCAATATTTCCAGCCTGGGGATAGGTGACAGCCAGGGCGAAGGCCGTCGCCACCGCCGCATCCACCGCATTGCCTCCCTTTTTCAGTATTTCCACGCCGGCATTGGATGCCAGGTAGGTGGCCGACACCACCATTCCATGTTGAGCATAAACAGGTTCCGGGTAGGCGCCCTGGAGGAATGATCCGACCGACGCCAGAAACAGAATCAGAGACAAGAAATGTCTATTCATCCGCATATATTTTTACCGCCGCTTGGCCGTTGCTAAGGCGATAGCCCCGATACATACCTGGTGTATTGAAAGGCATAGCCACATGTCCTTCCCGGTCCAGGGCAATCAATCCCCCACTGCCTCCGAATTCTTTTAAGGTTCCATGAATAATCGTTTCTGCCGCTTGTTCGACGGACTCACCTAAGTACGCCATCCGGGCGGACACATCATACGCCACCGCAGCCCGTATAAAATATTCTCCGTGACCCGTACAACTCACACCACAGGTTCGATTATCGGCGTAGGTCCCCGCGCCGATGATAGGCGAGTCGCCAATCCGACCAAAATGTTTGTTGGTCATTCCTCCGGTAGATGTTCCAGCCGCCAGGTTACCATCTTTATCCAAGGCTACCGCTCCCACGGTACCGTATTTATCTTGCTTTGCTTTTTCCAGCATCCGATCTAACGCTTTGCGCCGACGGGGTGTGTCATAATAGGACTGATCCACCATTTCCAGGCCCAATGATCGGGCAAAATCATCAGCGCCGTCACCGGATAAAATCACATGGGGCGACTCCTCCAATATCTTCCGGGCAAGAAGAATAGGGTTTTTCACATGTTTGGTCCCCGCCACAGCCCCGGCCTCCCGCGTTTTCCCTTCCATGAGCGAGGCATCCAATTCATGACCGGCATCATGCGTAAACACGGCGCCTTTTCCAGCGTTGAAGAGGGGCGAATCTTCCAAAACGGTTATGGTCGCCACCACCGCATCCAGACTGGTTCCTCCACGCTCCAGAATCGAATACCCTGTGTCCAGCGCTTCCTGGAGTTTGGACCGATATTGGGCTTCCATTTCAGGTGTCATATGGTCACGGAGAATCGTCCCCGCGCCTCCATGAATCACTAAACCAAACGGATGCTCTTTTGGAGAAGATTGTTCACAGGATATACTCATCAGGATTACACCCCCCAATAAAATAAACCAACGAATCCTATTCAACATGAAAGGCCTTTTCGTCATCAACGACGAGATTGGAGTTTTGACAAGAGACGCAGGAGTTCCAGGTAAAGCCAGATTAAGGTCACCAGGAGTCCGAACGCGCCATACCATTCCATGTATTTCGGGACTCCCATTTCTGCACCTTGCTCAATGAAGTCGAAATCCAAAACCAGATTTAACGCGGCAATGACCACCACAATCAAACTGAACAAGATTCCGAAACCGGAATTGCTATGGATGACAGGAATACCTACACCGAAGATGCCCAGAACAAAACTGATCAAATACACAAAGGCAATTCCTCCCGTAGCGGCGAAAATGCCCAGCTTAAAATTTTCGGTGGGTTTGATAAGACCCGATTTATAGGCCAGAAGTAAAGCTCCAAGAGTACCGAACGTTAAAAATACGGCCTGATTCACAATGCCGGGATATTGCGCTTCGAACATCCGCGAAATGCCACCCAGCGCCAGGCCTTCCAGCAACGCGTAAATCGGGACCGTGATATAGGCCAAGTGCTTTTTAAATATGGTGACCAGGGCCGCAATCAAACCGCCAACTACGCCTACCATCATAAAACCTCCAACCCGGGGATCCCCCACCGGAAGATTCCAGGTGAAGACAGCAGTGGTCATGAGAAGCAACAGGGATAGGGCGGTTTTGTTGACCGTTCCGGAGATGGTCATGGCAGAATCACTAGGAACCGCTCCGGCACGGATAAATGTATCCATCCTTAAGGTCGGATTTCCAGAACGAAAGCTAAGATGTCCATTCATGCGACAACTCCTCTATCTTTAGATGGGGAGACGGGAACGAATCGCTTCCCGGGCCCGATCCGCAGGAATACGTATTTGATCCATGGTGTCCCGGTCCCGAAGCGTGATGGTTCCGTCTTCAAGCGTTTGATGATCCACGGTCAAACCAAAGGGTGTACCGGCCTCGTCCTGACGGCGATAGCGTTTGCCAATGGACCCGCCGGCATCGTAAAAACTGCTGAATTCCTGTCTAAGGTCCTTCACAATCGCTTGAGCTTTTTCTGCTTGTTCGCCTTTGCTGACTAGCGGAAATACTGCACACGTGATGGGCGCCACGGAAGGGGATAATTTCAACACCACCCGTTTTTCACCCCGCACTTCTTCTTCAGCATACGCATCCACCAAACAGGTGAGAAAGGCCCGATCGACTCCGGCAGACGTTTCGATCACCGCCGGAACAATATGTGCGTTTTGTCCCGGATCAAAATAGGTCTGGGCTTTGGCACCATGAGCATTATGCTGATCCAGATCATACGTTCCCCGGTCAGCAATACCTTCCAGTTCGGACCACCCAAAAGGAAATTGATATTCCACATCATAACAGGCGGTGGAATAATGGGCCAATTCATCGGCCTCATGGGGACGCAAACGAAGTTTTTCTTCACGAATGCCCAATTGAATAAACCATTGGAGTCGTTCCTGGGACCAATACTCCAGCCAGCGGGCATTTTCACCAGGATGGATGAAAAACTCCATTTCCATTTGTTCGAACTCCCGGGTGCGGAACAGAAAATTTCCGGTGGTGATTTCATTCCGGAACGCTTTCCCCATTTGTGCAATACCAAAGGGGAGCTTTTGCCGGGCCGTGGTCTGCACGTTGGAAAAATTAACGAAAATCCCCTGGGCTGTTTCCGGACGTAAATATGTGATTTCACCGGAATCTTCCACGGGACCAATGGCCGTTTTGAACATAAGATTAAATTGCCGAGGATTGGTCCAGTCCCCTACCTCTCCGGAATGGGGATCACACACACCCGCTTTTTGTAAGTGTTCTCCACCGGTTTTCCTTTGGTCATAGAGAGCAGCGGTCAGAGCCTGAATTCTCGATTCCCGGTCCCTGTAATCGTGATCACGGTCCAATAATTGATCAGCCAAGGCATCCAGCACTGCGTCTTTTTGTTCTGCCAATAAATGATCGAGGCGGTATCGTTTTTTCGTCCGTCGGTTATCCACCAAAGGATCGTGGAAATTTTTCACGTGGCCGCTGGCCTCCCACACTTCCGGAAGCATAAAGATGGCCGCATCCATCCCTACCACATTTTCCCGGGCCGTGACCATGTTTTTCCACCAGAGATCTTTGATCTTCTTCTTCATTTCCACGCCAAGGGGACCGTAGTCCCAAGTGGAGGCCATACCCCCATATATTTCGGAACTTTGAAAAATAAATCCCCGACGTTTACACAGGGAAACAATATTATCGATGGAACGCAAATCCATAAGTCCTCTAAACTGCTAAATTAAACGGTACGCCCCAGGTATCAGGCGTCGAATTCTTTTAATTCTTTCTCGATTTCATCATCGAAGGGCGTTGTTTCCTCCGGTGGCGCCACTTCTGCGGGTGTCTCTTTGGGTGTTCGGATAAAGACAAATATGATACCTAGCCCGATTAGACCAATGACGATAGGGGTAATCCAGGCCAAAAGGTTAAAGCCGCTGGCCACCGGTGTAGCCAGGATGCGCTCCCCATAGATACCCACAAAATAATTCTTAATCTCCTCTTTGCTACGACCTTCATAGACAAACTGACGGATTTTATTTTCCATCTCCGAATGACCATGATCGTACACTGTCCCGCTCCAGCAACAGGGCGCCATTAAACTCTTTTCCAATTCAATAATCGTGGCTTCCGGATCGGAGGCAAAAAGGGAACTATTCAACAAAAGGATTAAGACTGGTAGGATGTATCTCATTTTCGTTTTCCTTTTCTTCGTTTCCTGGGAGGAGCCGCTTTTTTCTGATTTATTAATTCTACACACCGCTCCAGGGAAATTGTTTCCGGGTTTTCATTTTTCGGGAGCGAGGCGTTGACGGATCCATCCGAAACATAAGGACCATACGGTCCGTCTTTGATGACCAAGAGAGCTTTGCTTTCCGGATGGGAACCTACCTCCCGGAGAACCACACTGGATTTCTTTCGGCGCGACAGGAGGTTCAGCGCCTCTTCCAGGGGAATATCCAGGGGCGTTTGAGGCGGACGGATTCGGGCATTCTGGTTTCCACACCGAAGATAGGGACCGTAGCGGCCATAATCCGCCAATATAACTTCACCTGTTTCGGGATGACGACCCACTTCCCGTGGAAGCGATAATAATTTGATGGCTAACTCCAGATCAACCGCTTCCGGATTCACGTCCTTGGGAATACTTTTTCGCACATCTGTGTCCCCCAGTTGAATGTAGGGACCATAGCGACCGGATTTAAGATAAATTGGCTCTCCGGTTTCAGGATGATTTCCCAAGGGGGCATCATCGGTGGCATCCAGCAATTCCTGAGCCACTTCCGGAGTCAGATCGCCCATGGGTAAATTGAAGGGTACGGACTTGGTTTTATCTGCTTGAGAAAGGTAAGGACCGTAGTGACCAATATTTAATGTAATTCCATTTTCACCGGTAGTGATGGGGATAGTACACGCCTTGTTGACATCCAGATAATTTTCCAGGAGTTCTTCAAGACCGGTTTGATCTTCACCCCCGCGCCAAAATTCTTCCAGGAAGGGAATATACCCCTTCTTTCCCTGGGCAATTTCATCCAAATAGGTTTCCATACGGGCGGTAAACTTAAAATCAATAATAGGCGCAAAATGGTTCTCCAGCAATTGGGTAACCGCGATACCATGGTAGGATGGAATTAACACGCCCTGTTGTTTCTGGATATAACCTTTTTCGAACAATTTGTCGATGGTACTGGCATAGGTGGACGGACGGCCAATGCCGATCTTTTCCATTTCCTTAACCAGCGACGCTTCGGTGTAACGGGCTGGAGGTTTGGTTTCATGGGACAAAACTTCCAGCTTTGCACAATTCAAGATATCGCCCTTTTGCACATTGGGAAGCTGGGATTCCTTGGAATCTGAGGAACTACCCAGGACCCGAAGAAATCCATCAAACTGAATAATTTCCCCAGTGGCCTTAAACCGAGTGCGACCGGAGACAATTTCCAACTGGGTTTGCAGTTTTTTCGCCGGATTCATCTGGCTGGCAATGGTGCGCTTCCAAATCATTTCATACAGTCGGGCAGCCTCGGCTCCCACCGCTTTGGACACGGTAACCACATCCGCAAATTGTCGTCCGGCGGGACGGATGGCTTCATGGGCTTCCTGGGCATTTTTTACTTTAGTCTTATAGTGCAGCGCTTTCTCCGGAAGGTAATCCTGCCCAAAGCGATCCTGGATAATAGACCGGGCCCCGGAGAGTGCTTCCGCCGATAAGGTGGTGGAATCGGTCCGCATGTAAGAAATAAATCCTGCTTCATACAACATTTGCGCCAGGCGCATCACTTTTTTAGATGAACCGAACTTTCGTACGGCGTCCTGTTGTAAGGTGCTGGTGGTATAGGGCGGCTTAGGCCGAACTAATTTGGGTTGAGTTTCCTTGACATCCACCACCCAGGGTCCCGGTTCGATCTCCTGCTTTAAGCTCTGGGCGTCATCAGCATTCAGGAGTTTTACCTTATCGGTCTTTAGTTTTCCGGTCTTGGAATCAAAATCCTTGCCTTCCGCCACCCGGACATCATCCACACGAATGAGAGAAGCTTTAAATGCTTTGTTTTCGGCATTCACCAAATCAGCCGCCAAATCAAAATACCGGGCTTTCCGGAAACGCATGCGCTCCCGATCGCGCTCTACGACCAATCGCAGGGTCGAAGACTGAACCCGGCCCGCCGAAAGACTTTCCTTCACCCAGGCAATACTTTTGCCCAACGTTCTCCAAAGCTTGGGACTGAGTTGATATCCCACCATCCGATCAATGAGACGTCGGGCCATTTGGGCTTCAACCAAGTGGGTATCGATGGTAGAGGGCGAATTCAGTGCGTCTCGAATGGCCTGGGGCGTAATTTCGATAAACCGGACCCGTCGCGGTTCCACCTCCGGAATTTCCGATGCAATGTGGGCGGCAATAGCCTCTCCTTCCCGGTCCGGGTCGGTGGCGATGTAGACGCTTCCGGCTTCCTTGGCAGATCGTTTCAAATCACTGAAAAAAGATTTTTTATCCGGAAGAATACGCCATTGAGATTTAAAATTATTCTCGATGTCAATCCCAAATTCTTTCTTCGGCAAATCTTTGACATGGCCGACACAGGCCCGTACATCATACCCCCTGTCCAGGTATTTTTCAATGGTGCGTGCCTTGGACGGGGATTCAACGATTAATAATGGTTTTGCGCTCATAATGACCCGGAATTTAACCCCAAAGCACTGAAAGACAGGAAAAGTTTGCCAGGACGCAAAAGGTTGGGGACAAACAGAGCGCCACCCCTAAATTTCTTCATGATCCTTGAGGGCCCCTTATACCAGGCACAGTTTATTGATCGACCCAATCGATTTCTCATTCATGTTACGCGGGATGGACAGCACATCGCCTGTCATCTTCCCGATCCTGGGCGGTTGAAGGAATTGCTGGTTCCCGGTGCGGAGGTATGGATACGCTTCGATCAAAAGCCCGGTCGTAAAACCGCCGCCACAGCGGTTTTAGTTCGGGCCGAATCGCCTGAACGGGAGGATGGACCGTTGGTTTGTCTAGTCTCTGCCTTACCCAATCGGTTTGTCCGAGAATTGCTAGAAGCAAAAACCTTACCCGGATTTGAACATCATACTTTGATTCGCGCGGAAGTTCCCTATCATCATCACCGTTTTGACTTTTTACTACATGACCCGGATGGAACGCCCTATTACCTGGAGGTAAAATCAGTCACTTACGTTAAAAACCGGGTGGCCCGGTTCCCGGATGCTGTCACAAAACGCGGCCGGGAGCATGCTCTCACCCTGGCGTCAATCCGGAGGAAGGGCTGGGGTGCAGGTATCGTCTTTATCTGTCAACGGACGGACGCTGAGGAATTCCGGCCCATGTGGGATCGGGATCCCCAATTTGCCCGTGCTTTGGCAGACGCCGCAGAAGCCGGTGTGGAGATACATTGTTTCACCACGATTGTAAGACCGGAGAGCATGCACTTATCCCGTAAAATTCCTGTATATTTGCCCCCTGAATGAGCCTGTATAGTTCACGTTTACCCCATGTTCGGCCCTTGATCCGTATTTGGATCACCTATTGTTTTTTGGGTCTATCTACGGTTGTTTTTTGGACCTGCGCCGCTGTTCAGTCGCCCCCCGGAGGCCCCAAAGACACCACGCCCCCCGTCCTGCTCGACGCCCAACCGCCCAATGAATCGGTACAGGTTACGGACACTCGGTTCCGATTTGTTTTTTCCGAATATTTACAGGAATCCAGTCTTGCAAATGGAATCCAAATTTTTCCCCGCCCGAACCAATTACCAACACTTATCTATGACGATGATGCCTTTGAAGTGATTCTGCACGATACGCTGCGACCGAATCAAACCTATATCATCACTCTGACCCGACAAATTACGGATGAACACCAGGTCGCCCTGGCGCAGGATATTCAATACGCTTTCAGTACCGGTCCCACCATTGATCGAGGCATGATTACCGGTCAGATCACCTCCAAGACGGAGGCTTCCGTCCATCTTTGGCGAGTCACTGAACCAAAGGACTCCCTGTTTTTTACATTTCCGGATTATGTAGCCCGGTGCGATGAAGATGGTCAATTCCAATTTGGATACTTATCTCCCGGATCCTACCGGCTTCTGGCTGTGGAAAAATCAGGGACCGGCGTGCCGTTGAATGTGGGGATGACCGCTTACGGTCTGCCTCATTTGCTCACGATCCAGGTTAATTCAGATACCGTTGGACCTTATCACATTCGCCTTCACCGCGAAACTCCGCCCCTGATCGCTCTAAAAGGTATCCGTTATCCAGGGGGTTGGGCGGAGATATCGTTCAACACAACTCCCCGTCCGTTACCACGGGTTTTTTCACCCAGCGGAGATCCCATTCCTGGACTAGCAGACCCGCGGGATAGTCTACGAATTGTTTTATTCGAAACGAACCTGCCCGATACGGTCCGAATTCTCCCCGTTGGTATGTCAACTGAAAAAACCCAAATCCTGGCTATGACCATGCCTGAAGAGGCCGATACCCAGGCCGTGACCCTCTTTTCGCCGGGAAAGGTTCTATCTTTTCGACCGGAACTCGATGCGGAGCCAACCGTGCGCCTGGTGTTTACCAAACCATTGGAACCCATCACATCGCCCGCTGACCTTCCCCTGCTCTACACTCGCAAGGATTCAATCCTGTTTGAATCTCTGGTAAAGCAGGAATCGCCCTTTGTCATTACGGTCAAACCGTTTCAGGATTGGGAACCCAATACGGAGTATTTTTTGACCTGCCCCGGTGCAGGACTTATGGGTCGGGACTCTACAACATTTCAGGATTCGGTACTGTTGATTTCCATTTCTACCGGCCCTGCTGTGGGCTACGGGTCCCTCTCCGGTTCCGTGACTGGTTCTAACGCGAGTCCCGTAGGTATCACCCTTTCCTCTGTGGAAAATTCCGGCAAATCCGTCCGAAAGGTTGTAAATTCACCATCTACTTTTCACCTGGACGATCTTCCGGAAGGTGCTTATTTATTATCCATATTCAGTGACCGTGATTTATCCGAAACTTACAGTTTCGGGCGGGTCTATCCACCGCAGGCCGCGGAGTATTTCCGGGACTACCCGGATACAGTCTCTATTCGCGCCCACTGGGAAACGGTTTTACCACCTATAACCATTCAGGAGCCTTAAATGTATGCTGTAATCATGGCGGGGGGAAGCGGAACACGATTCTGGCCTTATAGTCGCATAGCGCGTCCGAAACAATTATTATCGATTGTCGGCGAAACCAACATGTTGCAAATGACGGTAGACCGCCTTCGAAAAATCCGCCTCGTTCAGGATATCTTTATCGTCACCCGTGAGGATTTGGCGGAAATCATCCAGGAAGAAATCGAAGGCGTCAAACCGGAGAATATTATTATTGAGCCGGAAGGTAAAAATACGGCGCCGTGCATTGGTTTATCCGCCCTCCGTATTCAGCAATTGGATCCTGATGCCGTCATGGGCATCTTTCCCGCAGACCATTTAATTATAGGACATAAAAAATTTTCCGGAGCGATTCAGACCGCTAATCAGTTGGCAAAGGAAAACCATACCATCGTCACGATTGGAATCAAACCTACGTTTCCCTCCACGGCTTACGGATACATTCAATACGACAGTGAAAGCGATCCCACCCTTCCGAACGCTTATGTACTGAAAACATTCGCTGAAAAACCGCATCGGACGTTGGCAGAGCGCTTTATTAAGAGTGGAGATTTCCTGTGGAACGCAGGCATGTTTATCTGGAGTGTGAGTACACTATTGGATGAACTCAAAATCCACATGCCGGAATTGTACGAACATTTAATCGCCATAAAATCCCGTCAGGAAGAGGGCCAGGGGTTTGGCGATATCTGGAGTGAAATCAGACCTGAATCCATTGATTACGGCCTCATGGAAAAGGTGGGAAATCATTCCTATGTAATTGCCGCTGATTTTCAATGGAATGATTTGGGGTCCTGGAATGCCGTTTATGAGGTGGCGTCCAAACAGCAGGACGGGAATGTGGTTCGAGGGGACGGAATTGTACTGTCAGGAAAGAATAATTTTATCCAGACACAGAAGCGGTTCACGGCCGTGGTGGGTTTGGATAATGTGGTGGTGGTTAATACGCCGGATGCGACCCTGGTGGTTTCCAAAGACCAGGTGGAATCGGTGAAGGATGTGGTGGAATGGCTGAAAAAAAACGATCGAACGGAATTACTTTAGGCTCCACCACAGTTCGTCCGGAAAAATTGTTGGGCTATTTCGAAGACTTAGCGCAACGACTCAATATCCGCATCATTTATGATCGGGGTGCTTTCAGGGGCGGCGCTTGTCTTTTGAAAGATGAAAAGGTCATTGTAGTAAACCAGCGCCGGCCTATCGAAGAACGTCTTCGAGTGCTTGCCAAAGGATTTACAACTCTGGACCTTTCCGGGGTCTACCTGGTTCCCGCTCTCCGCGCTTATCTGGATTTGGTACAGGATTCCATGATCACGTAAAGGGGAGCTAAATATCTTGATTCGAACTTTTTTGACGAGGTACACTTCCGGACGTTTTACTGAAAGAAATCGGTGTATTCCTCATTAAACCATTGAGACAAGGAACATATTTATGAAAGAATTTAAGTCGGAGAACATCCGAAATTTCGCTCTGATCGGGCATGGCGCCAGTGGTAAAACCACCTTAAGTGAAGCCATGCTGTTTAATGCCGGTATCACGAATCGCATGGGAACGGTGGAGGACGGGAACACCGTTTCCGATTACCATCCCTCAGAAATTGAGCGCCAGATTTCCGTCCATGCTACGCCCCTCTATCTGGAGTGGATGGATAATAAATTCAATTTTATTGATACACCGGGAACCTCCGATTTTATCGGTGAAGCTCTGGGCGCTTTGGGCGTTGTGGATTTTGCAGTAGTTACTGTCCATGGAACCAATGGGGTGGAAGTGGGCACGGAACAGATGTTTAAATATGCTTCCCGCCATAATATCCCAAAAATCCTGGTGGTCACTGCGCTCAACAAAGAAAATGTAAATTTCGATCAGATTCTTGAACAATGTCAGTCCCAATTTGGGAAAACGGTTTTTCCCATGCAATTACCGGTAAATCCGGGCCCCAGTTTTAATGCGATTGTTGATGTCCTAAGAAAAGAGATTGTCACCTATGCTGAGGATGGATCCGGTAAATACACGGAGTCTCCGGCGGAAGGCGAATGGCGTGACCGCGTGGATGAACTTCATGAACAATTAATCGAATATGTGGCGGAGTCGGATGATTCTCTCCTAGAAAAATTCTTTGACCAGGGATCATTAAGCGAGGAAGAGATGCGTGCCGGACTCCATGCCGCGTTTCAGAATCAATCCTTTATCCCTCTCTTCTGCACCGCCGGGTCCACCAACGTGGGCGTCACCCGACTGATGGATTTCCTGGCCAAATACGGGTCTTCGCCCAATGATCGATCCACTATTACAGGGACCGAATTGGGAACCGACAAGGAGAAAAAGGTCAACCTCGCCGGGACGGAAACAGTAATCCAGGTGTTCAAAACCATCAGTGAAGCTCATGTGGGCGAATTATCCTTTTTCCGTGTGTATTCCGGGTCGGTGAAAACGGGAGATGACCTGTTCAATTGCAATCGGGGGAATTCGGAACGTTTTGGACAATTATTCGTGCTCAATGGGAAAAACCGGGTCAATGTGGATAAACTGAACGCCGGTGATTTAGGGGCCGTAGTGAAATTGAAGGATACGCACACCGGGAATACGCTTACCGATCCCAAGTTCAAGCTCCTGCTTCCGGAAACCGAATATCCAAAGCCCAATATTCATACCGCCATCCGACCGAAAGCCAAAGGGGATGAAGAAAAAATCTCCGTGGGACTAGCAACGCTTCATGAAGAAGATCCCACCTTCATCTTCCGGGTGGATCCAGAATTAAAGCAGACTATTGTCTCTGGACAGGGAGAAATCCACTTGAAATCCACCATTGAGCGATTGAAGCGCCGTTTCAATGTGGAAGTGGTCCAAATGGAACCCAAAATTCCGTATCGGGAAACCATCCGGGCTAAAGGAGA
Organism: uncultured bacterium; assembly: GCA_964535735.1. Taxonomy (GTDB): domain Bacteria; phylum Fidelibacterota; class Marinisomatia; order Marinisomatales; family J089; genus J089. Next base: position 4,501 of record CAZHTM010000017.1, on the reverse strand, counting down.
ATCCAAATACCGGCACAAGAAACAGAGTGGCGGTGCCGGGCAATTCGCTGAAGTGTGGATGCGGATTGAACCCAAAGGCCGCGGCGAAGGCATTGAATTTACGGATTCACTTCACGGTCAAAATGTGGACCGCGTATTTGTACCCTCCGTGGAAAAAGGGGTCATGGCAGCCGTCAACGAAGGAATTCTGGCAGGATACCGGGTCGTGGACTTGAAGGTGGATTTCTATGATGGGAAACAACACCCGGTAGATTCCAAAGATATTGCTTTCCAGACGGCCGGTAAACATGCCTTCCGTGAAGCGTTCCTGGCGGCGCAACCCTGCCTCCTGGAACCCATCATGGATGTTGAAGTTCGGGTTCCTGAGGAATATATGGGTGACATCATGGGTGATATCTCTGGGCGCCGAGGTAAAATTATGGGCATGGATTCAGAAGGGGGAACGCAGATCATTAAAGCTCAGATTCCCCAGGCGGAGCTGTACAATTACGCCACCACCATTCGGTCATTGACCGGTGGTCGGGGATTACACAGCGAAGAATTCAGTCACTATGAGTTGCTCCCGAAAGAACTGGAGAAAAAAGTCATCGAAGCCAGTAAACAGGATGATGAGGAGTGAGCGGGAGCTGGTGAGTGGTGACTGGTGAGTGGTGACTGGTGAGTAGTGACTAGTGAATGGTAAAGGGGAAGGAGAGAGTATGATTGATTACCCGGATGTTGAAACGACTTCTACCGATATCATTGCTGAACCGAACCAGTTCAAGCTTGAAGATTTCGAGCTGTACAAAACCGCCAGGAATTTGAGAAAAAAAATATACCAGATTGTTAATGAACTACCCGATTCCGAGCAGTTCGGCCTTGTACCACAAATGCGAAGGGCGGCTATTTCAATATCGAATAATATTGCAGAAGGCCATGGCCGGTGGCATTACCGGGAAGCCATCCATTTCTGTCGGATTGCACGGGGTTCCGTGGAAGAAGTCATTGATGATTTGAATATTTGCATTGATGAGAACTATTTTAACTCTGATCAATGTGAAGTCCTTAAAGAGGAAGCCTATCAGTTCGTAAAACAGATCAACGGCTATATGGCCTACCTCAAAAAACAAATGCAGATCTCATGATATCACTACTCATCATGTCCAGTGTCCGTATCCTTAAACCCTCGGGGATCCTTACCAGGCACCCCTCACCTATCACCAATTTATGAAAAAACTATGGGCACCCTGGCGGATGGAATACATCCTGGCTCCCAAGGAGGAGGATGGGGTCTGCATTTTTTGCGAAAAACCCCAGCGGAATACGGATCGGGATGATTTAATTCTTTACCGGGGAAAATACGCCTTTGTCATTATGAATCTGTATCCGTACAACAATGCCCACTTAATGATTGTCCCCTACCACCATACCAATACAATGGCGGACCTGAAACGGGAAACCCTGGCTGAAATATTGGACCTGGCGGATAAAACCATGGATATTTTAAAGCGGAAACTGCGGGCTGAGGGGTTTAATTTCGGAGCCAACATTGGCGCCGCCGCCGGAGCCGGAATAGAAGAGCATATCCATTTTCACATTCTCCCTCGTTGGACCGGCGACACCAATTTCATGCCCGTTATCGGACACACCAAAGTTCTGGTGCAAGGTTTGCTGGAAACCTACGATGATCTGAAGCCGGAATTCGATAACCTAACCTAACCGGGAGGTGCCATGCTGCCCTTTCAACATACCTGGTTACCTTTTATTTACCTCTATGGCCTGGGAGGCATTTTATTCCTCCTGGGTATCATCATCACCCGTCGTGCCGGAGCCTTGGATTTGTCCAAGCCCAAACATCGTATGTGGATGGTAATTCTCATTTTTGGGTTTTTCTGGTATTTCTCCATTCATGGATTGTTAAACCTGGCGGCACTGGACATCATTCACCCTCGTACGGTGCTCATCATTTTGGCGATCATCGCTGGAATTTTCCTGATCTATCTTCGGTCAATCTTGGCTAAACTGAGAAAGGGAATCTGATGGAAGGCGCGGTACATCAAACGTTTCACAGCATTGGGACTTCCACGGATTGGATCGTCATGGTGGTCTATTTTATCGCCATCATGCTGTTTGGGAGTTATTTCGGTCGGTACACCCGAACGACATCTGACTTCTTTTTCGGGGGACGACGTTTCGCCTGGTGGCTGATCACCATGTCTATTGTCGCGACCGGCGTGGGCAGTCATAGTTTTGTCAAATATTCCGCCAAGGGTTTTGAGCACGGCATTTCCTCGACCATGACATACATGAACGACTGGTTTTTCGTACCCTTCTTCATGTTCGGATGGTTACCGATTGTGGTGTATTCCAGGGTCCGATCCATTCCGGAATATTTTGAAAAGCGTTTCAGTCCTTCCGCGCGGTTTCTGGCGACCATCCTATTACTGTTGTACATGATCGGGTATATTGGGATAGGGTTTTTAACCTTGGGAAAAGCGGTGATTCCCATGCTGCCGGAGTCGTTTCAAATCTTAGGTGCCACCGTCGATGTCACTCTTATGCGAGCCATTATCGTGATTGCTATTATCACGGGGATTTACATCACGTTTGGTGGTCAAACCGCGGTGATTTTTACGGACTTGCTGCAAGGGTTCATCCTGCTGTTTGCGGGATTGATGCTCTTTGTAATGGGTATCTCCTTTTTAGGCGGGTTTGATACCTTTTGGAATCTGTTGCCTACTGAATGGAAATTGCCGCTGGCAGATTTCAATAAGCCGCCGGATTTTAATTTTGTGGGGATTTTCTGGCAGGATGCTATTGCGGGCTCCATTGGCTTCCTGTTCATGAACCAGGGGCTGTTAATGCGATTTATGGCCTGCCGGAGTGTTAACGAAGGTCGTAAAGCCGCAGCCGTGAATATCTTGATGGTTCTGCCCATTTCCGCCATAGTGGTGGGCAATGCGGGATGGCTGGGGAAAGCCATTTCCATGGCCGACCCAGGTCTGGTTCCGCCCAATACTTCTCCTGACCAAATTTTTGTCGTGGTGGCGAATATTGTGTCCCATCCCGGCGTCTTTGGATTTGTGATGGCCGCCCTCACTGCCGCGTTAATGAGTACCGTGGATACATTAATCAACGCCACAGCGGCGATTTTCATCAACGATGTTTATCGTCCCCTTAAAAAATTTCTAAAACCAGAAGCGGACCGAACGGCCGATGCCGATCATCGGGAATTGGTGATGGCCCGATTCAGTTCGGTGGCGATAACTGTCTTAGGAGTTTTGGCCGTACTCGCCTTCAAAAGCTTCCCCACGGTATATGAAGCCCACGGATATTTTCATTCGACCCTTACCCCGCCGTTGGTAGTGGCCATATTTTTGGGAATATTCTGGAAACGGTTTACTCCCGCCGCAGTCATAACCACATTCCTTGGCGGTGTGGGTCTCATGCTCCTGGGTTCTCGCTTTCCCGGTGTATTTATCGCGCCTTTTGATCATGGGATTGCCATGAATCCCAGTCACCCATATTCCTATATCCGAGCGCTGTACAACATGTTCGTCTGCTCTGGCGTTGGTGTCGTTATTGGACTCACAACCCCCTGGCAACAGACCGCAGTTAATCGTATCCGTTCCCTGAACAAAAAAAATCTGATTTTTTCGCTGTTGACTGTTCTTGCTGTGGTTCTCTTCCTGCTGCCATTATTACATATTGGTAGTGTGGGACTTCAGTTCACATTCTTGATTGTAATGATCATGATTATCCCACTTTTGGTGACTCATTACGTTCATTATGATGAAGAGCGGGCCACAGATGGACTCATCACGGCGACGATCAACGATGCTCGACGGGCGTTTAAAGGTGGCGAACCCAATGATGAAATCGGCGACAAAGTACCGGTTGAGTGGCGCCTGCGGGAAGGGGACGACGATGTGGTTTATCTTTCAGAAGAGGACTTGAAAAAAATGAAAGCCAACCCCGGCGATCTTGTTTACCTCTGTGATCGGCGCCGTTGGCTCGGTGGGTTGAAATCCATCCACTCACGGATTGGTGAACCTCATCAGGAACCAGGCGTAGTGTATATTACAGAAGACCAGGAAAAATCGGGCATGTTTGTCCCAGGGAAATTATTAGTGGCAGAAAAAGAAATGTAGTCTTTGCCTCCGATAAAAAAGTTCATAAATTCGCCAGCTTTTTTTAATTCAAAGACGGTATTTTCCAGAAGGAAAAGACCCATAAACAATTCCGGAGTAGCTCCCGTCTGCATCCCGATGAATCGGGATTTCGCCGGGCAGGCAATGGTAGAGCGGGAACTATCTTCTGAACACACAATTCCGGAGTAGCTCAATGGTAGAGCGGGTGGCTGTTAACCACTAGGTTGGGGGTTCGAGTCCCTCCTCCGGAGCCAATGATAGCCTTGCGTGAGCAGGGCTTTTGTATATTAGAGAGTAAACCGAACTCAATTGACCGGGTTCGAGTTTTATCCGCCATAACGTAGTGTAGGCGGGCCCTCCTCCGGAGCAGA
>CAZHTM010000016.1:0-47009 GCA_964535735.1 uncultured bacterium | reverse complement strand
AGCTGATGGCAATGATTTTGGAAGCATGGCCCGCATTGATTAATCCAAACATGTATGGGGTTAAAGCAAACGCCACGGCACCCAATAGAGATGATATCTCCAAGAAATTTCTTCGACGAAGAAAAACATAAACCCCGAGTCCCCCAACAACAAAAAAGAAGAAATAACGAAATCCCTTGTTAAACCAGGGCGATAAAATAATAGAACTGATAGGACCCAGATACCCACTAATAAAACTACCATATGCAGGCATTCCGCTAAATAGCATGGGGAACCACTCCGGTTTTTCGGAATGTGCTGATTTGTAATCCTTGGCCCATTCGTTAATGGGAATCCGTGAAACGGTGTCATTCGCGGCAGGCACCAGTCCCTGGATGATCATGGCATTGAGAAAAACAAAAACCACAATCATCAGGATAAATATCGGAAGGCGGTTCTTACTGAACATAAGCTGATTAATTCCTTAATGTTTGGAGAAATTACATGGCTTTGATGAACATTGCTTTAGACAGTTCCTAAATCTACGTAATTTTCATTCTCTCAGGATTTAACTATGTTTTCAAATCACCAACTAGTTTTCATTTGTGGTCTTCATCGCAGTGGCACGTCCATTTTTTTCAAATCACTAAAACAACATCCGGATATTTCTGGATTTGAAAATACGAATGTGGATGAAGATGAAGGCCAATTTCTACAAAGTGTTTATCCCATAGCAAAAAAATTTGGCGGTCCTGGACGCTTCGGTTTCGCACCAGAAATGCACTTGACGGAGTCTTCTAAACTTATAACGCCACAAAATCGGGATACCTTGTTTCGTGAATGGAGTAAGTATTGGAATTTAGATCGTCCAATTCTTGTAGAAAAATCACCACCCAACTTGATTAAAACTCGGTTTCTTCAAGCACTTTTCCCTCAAGCAACGTTTATTGTTATAACTCGACATCCAATTGCTGTGGCTTTGGCGACTAAAAAGTGGAGCTACACATCACTCCAATCATTAATTCACCATTGGGTGCATTGCCACCAGCTTTTTGAAGAAGATAGGCCGTTCCTAAAACGAGTCTATTCCTTTCGATATGAGGATTTTATACAGGACCCAAATAATATTCTGCGGCAAGTATATGATTTACTCAATATTCAATTTTTACCTACAAATCTCACTATCCGATCCGGTATCAATGATGCCTATATTCAGAAATGGGAGGATTTAAAATCTAAATGGATCAATCGACTTTATTTTAAACGAATTGAAACCCGTTTTGAAACGGCAGTGAATGCATTTGGTTACAGTCTACGTCCTCCGTATACCTACCAATCTTCATCGGAATAAAATTGTCGCCACAAGGGTTCAAGTTGAGACTTGATTTCCGAAATTTCATCCTGACTAAGACGTTTTTTCCAATTAAAAATATTTTCTCGACTATTAATCCGAATATACATGGCGTTGGCACCATCTGGTACCTCTGAACGAACGTTTCCTTGGATGTATACACGTAATTTTTTTATAACCGCGTCGGTGTATGGCACACTAATATATTGAAAAAGGTCGTGGAAAGCTTGTTCAGGATCCCGGGATAAATCTTCATGACGTACATAAAACCATTCTGGAAACCGGTTTTGGTACTGGATCACAGTGGAATAAATCAGTTTCCATAACAGGATACCCGCCTGAATTGTAGAAAGCGATTGCTTTGTGGCCTGGACTATCTCTTCCTCATGATCGCCAAGCCAATCAGTGAGTAACTGTTGTTGGTTCAAAAAATGTTCAAACGTAATGTTCCAGTTAAGGCGCTTGAAGCTACTGATGACGGCAGCTGGATGACGAATAACTACAATGGGACGTACGTTAAATTTCTGAGATAACCAGGGTGTTGAAAAGAAAGCCAATGGATCTTTAATCAGGGGACGTTTACGTTTCCAACGAAACGAGATAAAATGCATCCATTCCCTGACATGAGCTCCTTTTTCTCTTAGCCCCTGGTTTTTTATAAGTGCTCGACTCAGGTAATATTTATAATCTAGAACATCATCTAGCCATAACCGGTAGGGAGTTTCATTTCCTGAGTGGAGATAAAAAAAGTTTTCGGGAAAGTGCTGAGGAAGCCGTCCCACATTATGATCGTTATTAAATGGCTCATGGATATATCCCAAAGAGGGACTCAGCGCCAGCATTTTTCCGACCCAGGTCGTACCAGACCGCGGAGCGCCGGTTACTAATACCGGAGGCTTCATTTCGGTTGAATCCCTAATCGTTGCCACAAGGCAAGCCAAAGGGATTTTAACCCCTTAAGTTCACGCTCATTAAGAAGACCCAGGAAATATGCACCCAAAGGAAATGCACTGATTACAACGAATTTAATCAGGATATTGAAAGGTGAAGGAACATCCAGACTATAAAACACCGGGATGGACAGGATTGTTGTCCATCCAAACAATTTAATAATACGATTCCATTCCCATTGGAATGTCAATTGTCGTTGGGAAACCACATATATTGATCCTACGAGAAACGTATAGGATAATAAGGTAGCTATCGCGGCACCCCATAAACCAAAGCTTCTAATTAACGTGAAGTTTAGTACAATATTAACCAACATAGATAAACCTGCGCTCCCGCCCAATCCTACAGTTTTATTCTTCAAGGCTGATCCGGCAATAAAAAAGTGGCGATATCCATTGATAAGGTAGGCAATTGTAATGATCGGAATAAAACTGGCTCCGGTAATATACTGGGGGGTCGCAAATAGTTGGATTATTTCCGTGCGAAAGGCTGTAATCATCACGAAAATACCCGCAGAGATGAAGGAGTAATAATACACTAAATCTTTAATGGTGGATTTGGATTCATCTGACGTTTTCAGTTTAAACATCATGGGTATCCACGCCATTTGAAGAGGTGTCACTAAAAAGACATTAATTAACATTCCAAATTTGTATCCAATAGAATAAAGTCCGATGTCCTCCAAGGAAACAAAATGATTCAGAAAAAAACGGTCAGAGGTGGTCAATACTGGAGCCACCAATGCCAAGGGAATCATGGGGAATCCAAAAGTGCCGGCTTTTCGAAATTCTGACCACCGTGGCAGGACCGAATAATGAATCCCAATAGCCAGTAAGGTCACAATCGTGGACAATCCATACACGATTGTTTTTGAATAAATGACGCTCTCCACTCCCAATCGGAGAATCACCAGAAAATAAATAGCGATTCCAAGATTACCCACAAATTGAACCAGGGACAATGTTACAAACCACTTTGGACGTTCATGATACCGCCACAACGTCAAATAAAACCGCCCGGTTACGGTGAACAAACTGTTGAGAATGATGAGTGGAAATAAATATTGGAATCTGGCAGGTATACCAAGAAAACTTATGAGGGAATCTTTAAAAATTATCAAGATTATGGAAACACCCACATCGACTATCAAGCGACCCCAAAAAATGGAAGATATAAGTTGTTTCTGTCGGTCGATAGAACTTTCCGGTAAAAACCGCAGGAGGGCATTCCCCAATCCCAAAACGAAGATGCTGACTAAAAAAAGATCCAGCATTTCAATAATGGCCACAAATCCCACATCTCCGATAGATAAACGGCGCGTAAGTACCGGAATCAGAAGAATCGCTACAAATTTATTCGCCACATTTCCAATTCCATAAACAATGGAATTACGTGCTAGGGATTTGACTGGTTGCCGAATGGCCATCAGGTGATTAATTCCCTATAAAGTTTGATATAATCCTTAGCAATACGATCGGGATGCAATTGTAACTTTAAATTGCTAAGATGGGTTTGAAATTGATTTCTATTATTCAGAGTGTTTGTGATGGTTTGTGCTAAAGATTCGGACTCCCAATTAGAGATGATTTGAAGTGCATTCGACTCCATATCATTGTACTCTCTGAATAACGGCAAATCTGAACAAACGATGGGAATATTGAAAGCAATCAAGGTCGCTAGGGATCCTGAAGCTGATACATTTCGAAAGGGACAGATCGCCACATCAGTAGCCGATAATACGTGGCGCAACTCTTCCTCGGAGAGATAGCCCGTGATTCGAATGCGATCTTGAAGTCCCAAAGTTTCTATTTTAGAGGCCAGTTGATCCCGATAAGATTGAAATGCTGGAACTGCATCCCCGGCTAGCCACAACACCGTTTCTTCAGGTAAATATTTCATCGCTTCAATTACTCGGTCTTGTCCTTTCCTCGGATGGATAAACCCAAGAACTAGTATTAACGATTTTCCTTCTAAACCCAAATTCTGCTTTGCTTCAACAGTATCACATAGATTAGATATTTCCTCTACAAAGTGAGGAATAACTCTGGTCTTTTTCAACGACACATAATGCCCAAGACGTCGTTGCTCCTCATCAGAATTCAATACGATACTTGAACTCTCCCGCTCAATAATTCGAAGGCTCTGCCGGAATGGGGCAATCATTGCTTTGATATAATCCCTTGTGGAAAAAATCCGAGCCTGTTGAAAATATCCCGGTTGATAAATATCATGAACCGTCATCACAACAGGAACGTCCACTCGCTTGAAAAATGATTTCAGGTACCCCATTTGAGTATAAAGATTTCCCCAAATTGAGCTAAAGAACTGCGCGTTATACTGACAATGAAGGATATCCAAATTCCGGGAAAGCGATGGAATTATATCTGGATGTGTGAATTGATAATCATGCTCTGAGACCTGAACGTGCTTCCCAACGGCCACAGCCAAAATTTTTCCAAATCGGCGCACACCATGTTGATCCGGACCTAAATGAAGAAATCCAACGTTCATTTTTTCAACTTTCTGAGAAAAAAAGTCCAGTAGGGAAACAGAAACCGAAATGGCCAAAATAGGATACGCAAATATTTGGGAGACAGGGGTTGATATCCCCAATTCACCATTGAAGAAGCTACGATCGATTCAATGGCAGCAATTTCTTTATTGTTCAACTCTGTTTTCCAACGATATATCCGTTTCAAATCCACAGGATTCTTCGCATTGGATTTCCAGGGCTCAATTTGAGATTCAAAACTCGTTTCCTTCTGACGATACTTCTCCATTTCATCAGAATAGTCCAGTGAGAGGAATTGACATATTCGGGTCAATTCTCCTTTGGGTGAGGCTATTAGATCTTCATACCTCACCGTATAAATCAACGGTTTCAAATCAGGGGAAATTCTGAAAGCTGCCTGTGTATATTTTTCCCAAATCTTGGCATCCCCAGTTCGGGTCCCGGTGCTCCATGGAACCTGTTTCCATGAATTGACCACCGCCCGGGGATCCCGAACGATATGTATGAAGTGGGCTCCCGGGAAAAAGGTAGTCAAATGTGACATGTACAAAACATTATTCGGTGTTTTGTCACCAATCCACTTGCTATTTTTTTGACTACTATATTGTTCTAATAGCTTTCGGTAAATCTTTGGATGGGATATACCGTGATTTAATATCCACTTTCGGCATGCTTCAGACTCCCATCCTAATTTGGGAAACCAATGAGCGTCCACAATATCCTTTGCCAATTGCAGACGATGTTCTTCTAGAGTAAGAGGTTCATACCGCTCAGGGTGTAGGACATAATGACGAATGTAAAATAATTCCGGCGCCAGCGCAATTTGGGGATGAGCGTTGAGCATTTCTTGCAAAAGCGTCGTTCCCGACCTGGGACATCCCACTAAGAACACAAATTGCTTGGACTCAGACACTATCCATTCCTATGGTATTTAACAAGACCTGTGCTTTGGATGACCATTCCCTTATTTTCTCCGACTTGAGATAATGAATTTGGCTCTTTTTATCTGGCAAATTCTCTAAAAGTTGTGAAATGGCTGATTGAATATTCCCCGCTCTATTTTCCGTATACACAGCCGCCGAACCAAAGTAAGTTCGTAAAGGAGATGAATTCGTTACTATCAATGGTTTTCCCAATGCCAGGGCTTCATAACCGGCGCTCATGAGTGTGTAAGGTCGGGTGGTTAAGGCGACAACGAAATCCGCCTGATTCAAGAGGTCAAAGTATTGTTCATCCGGGATAAATCCAGTAAAATGAATGTGATCATTGGCAAACTGCTCTGCTAATCCTGGAACTTTTCGCACATTTCCTGTGATATAAAAATCCACACCTATTAGCACTTTGGCCGCGTTTAAAAATTCATGAAACGGCTCATCGGAGGAAAATCGGCAAATAAACACACACATGGGACGCGGATGTGTTGAAATCTTGATGGACACCGGGATTTGAGGAATGGGGTCTTCCAACACTACGATCTTCGAATCTAATCCATTAAACGCCGATTCCAAATAGTCCCGCGCTTCCGGATTATGGACAATTATCCGAACGGCACGCTTCCATAAGAAACTGGAAAGTTGACGAGCAGGGAAAAAATCATAATCCAGAAACCCGGCTGTATGAATATCCGCAATATACTGTTTATTAAATAGTTTAGAATAGATATACCCACAGAGAGTGATCAATGGGTGGGCATGAAAGGTAATCACCAAGTCCGGACGGGTATCCACCAACCATCGTAATGTTTTTATAAAGTTCCGAGCGAGGGTAAGGACAATCTTCCATTTCGGATGATCTACCCGGTCCAACCGTAAATAGGTGGCTCCCAATTCCCGCGCCAATTCCTGACTCCGACGAGATACTTGGGTCCAGGCGATCACCACAATGTTGCGCGCTATTTCCAATTTCGCCGCCTTAGTTGGGTTTCTCCAGGATGAAGATGATTCCATTGGTAAAGAGATGCTTTAAAAAAGGAATTGGATATACCCAATTTTTCCGTGGAGAAAGGCCAAATCTGAATTCATACTCAGGTCGAATAAAATAGGGGGTGCTTTGCTGAATAACAAATCCCAATTTTTTTGCTATTTGAAAAAATCCCAGATCGCTGAGTCGGTTCTTTTTCGTATTGAGAAGATATTGAATACGACCGTCCGGTAATTTTAATCCATGAAGCATTTTATCATAAATAAAATTGGGAAGAAGGTATAAATAGGGGATTTTAGCCAATCGATTTTCGGCAGTTTGCTGGTGGCCAGCATAGGGCGCCCATTTTGGTGGAAAAGAAACGTACACTTTCCCACCCGGTTTCAACATTGCAAATACATTTTTCAGGGTCGCCCGTTTATCAGGGATGTGTTCAACAACATCCCGCAGCACAACATAATCCATGGAAGGGAGTTGATAACGAGAATAGGATTCGGGATCGGTAATGTCACCTTTGAGAAAAGTGATGGTAGTATCCGGATTTAAGGTCAGGGAATGGGCAAACCGAGCTTCCGACAATTCCAATCCATAGCAGGTTCCACCCTGTTCGGCAAAATATTTCAGGAGCCCCCCCTCCGCCGGTCCAACTTCTAATAAGGTAAAATTTCCTTGGGGTAAGATATTGAATAATGGTTGAATAACCGATTCAGCAAACCAATACTGTTCCAAATAGGCCCGTAATGCCCGCGAAGGAATATCAGGATGGGTCTCTTCCAGGGATTCTATCCGACGTTTTAATTCCGCGGGAATCACTTAGTTCAGGAATAATACTTTTTCGTAAACCCGGTCCAGGTAGATTCGCCCAGAATATACCGTTTAATGAAGGCGGTAATAAATCCTAAACCATACCCGATAATTTGAACCGGTACGGTTGCTAGTGTTAAACCACCCACGAGTATATTTTGACTTTTCCAGGCAGAGTGGACACCCAAAGCTAGTAGCGCCCAAATCCCCACATCGAAAAGGAAACGAAAGGCATCGGGAGATACAATCCGTCCAATGAGAATATAGAATATAATAATTGTAGCTAAGGCTGGAAGGAAATGGATCGGTTCCAGAAGTACCGGATCGATTTTCCCCAAATTAATCCGGGCAACACCCCAGTTGAACACTTGTTTAAAAAAGCGTTTCAAGGTAGTCCTGCGACGATGATATACCAAGGCATCCGGAATATAGGCAATTCGGGCTCCTGATTTTCGGATTCGATAACTGAGCTCAATATCCTGTCCATGGCGTAAATCACCGAACCCGCCTACACGTTGAACCAACTCACGGGTCATGCCCATATTATGACTGCGGGGATAAAATTTAGCCAACATTTTGTCACTATGGCCCCGCATTCCCCCGGTAGTGAAAAAGGAAGTCATGGCATAATTCACCGCTTGCTGCAGCGGCGTAAAGTCATCACGGGCGCCATCGGGTCCCCCGCAGGCATCAAACGGATTGGTTTTATATTCATTATAAATCGTCTCCGCCCATTTCGGATGGGCTTCGCAATCCGAATCAATAAACAGCAGTAATTCTCCCTTCGCTTCCTTAATTCCGTGATTCCGTGCCGCGCCCGGTCCCTGGTTTTCCTGTTCGATGAATCGTAGAGGAAAATCCACTTCCTTTTGCAGTTTTAAAATCAAATCCCGGGTGCCATCCGTGGAGCCATCATCGGAAATGATGTGTTCAAATGATTGATGATCGATGGTCTGCTCCTGAATGGATCGAATCAAATGCTTCAGTTCATCCTGGCGATTAAAGGATGGTGTAATGATTGAAATGGTTATTTTATTTTTCGCCATCAATCAATGATGTCTTTTACTCTGGCTGCCGAATCTTGTTGATTCCGGGCAATCATTTCTCCCAAAAGGCCGATGGAGAAAAATTGTATTCCAATCAGAATGGTCATCACCCCCAGAATGAGCAGGGCGATATGCTGACGAAAGGAATCCCCTAAAATATATTTGGTGTACAGAAGATAGACTTCCATGAGAAACCCAGCGGTCAGCGCCAGCAGCCCCATGGACCCAAATAAATGCAGGGGCTGTTGATCAAACCGATTTAAAAACAGAATTGTTAATAGATCAAATATTCCGTGGAAAAACCGGGCACCGCCATACTTGGTTTTCCCGTGAACCCGGGGATGGTGTTTGACGGGAATTTCCCCCACCCTGAATTTCTGCTGACCTGCCAATGCCGGTATATATCGATGCCGGCCTCCGTAAATGTCCAGAGATTTCACTACAACACTTCGATAAATTTTCAGTCCACAATTAAAGTCGTGGATTTTCACTCCTGTGACCCACCGCACCAGCCGATTCCAAATTTTGGACGGAAACGTTTTAGTCCAGGGATCTTGTCGATTGACTTTCCAACCCGAGACCAGGTCATAACCTTCCTCCAATTTTTTCACCAAATTGGGTATCTCTGTTGGGTCATCCTGAAGATCCGCATCCATCGTAACGATGTAATCATATCGTGCATGTCGGAACCCTTCATTGAGGGCGGCGGATTTGCCATAGTTCCGGTGAAATTGAATCAGACGAACGTGATCATGCTCCTGTGCCGCTTCGGTCAAAAAGGCAACGGAACCATCGGTGGAACCGTCATCGACAAAAATGAGTTCCCATTGCTCAGCATGGTCACGTAATACCGCCTTCAATTGGCGAATCAATTCCGGTAATGACCCGTCCTCGTTCAGTACCGGAATAACAACAGATATGGATTTTATTTGTCCCACGGTATGGTTCCTGGAATTTTTCGCGCTAAGGTATGATTCAGTTGTCCCAATTCACGTGATTGAAAGTCTAACTCTACTTGTATATGATCGGTAGAAATTACAGCCGACTGGATCAACCTCCCCACTATTGATTCGGATGTGGAAAAAGTCAGATTAACGCTTTCTGCTTCAGACAGTTTACGTTCGCTAAGATAGGATACGTCCGGAATGATCCCCCAGAAAATTGTAATGAGATCATCAGGAGTTAACAGGTTCATAAAGGGATTGTCCTTGGCTATCTGGCGCAGTGGGAGCGGACGTTGTTCAAGAATATTCCAGCTTGCTATCCCACGGGGAAGGACCTGTATAAAAATAGCACGCCGACCAAGATAATCCCGAAAAAGAATAAATAGACTATCTCGGGATAGAGTGTACTCAAAATCAAGATTCCCCTTAACATTTCCTGTGGATTGAACGCGGCCCTTTCCACGGCAGGTGCCATAAGTTTCTAACAGCGATTCGAGTGTTGGAGTCCCGGGTGTGAGTACGGACACTGCTGGCTTCTGGGATAGCGAAGGATGTGAACTACAGGCAACAAAAAATCCCAGAATCCATACAGAACAAATCGCCAGACTTATTTGAGTTTTGCCTCTAATTGTGGATTATCTCCCGAAAGTTCCAGTGCTTTCCGGTAAATGGATTGGGCTTTTTCAATTTGCTTCAATTCGGTATAGACATCCCCCAGATGTTCCAGAACCACCGCATTAGTTGAGTCCAGTTTAACCGATGCCTGGATGTAATCCAGGGCCTTTTTATTGTCACCAATTCTAAAGTAAATCCAACCGATTGTATCCAAATAAGCGGGGGTGTCTGGACTTAACGTAATGGCTTTATTGGCGTATTTTAACGCCAGATCCAATTTTTCATTACGCTCAGCTAAACTATATGCGAAATTGTTGTACGCTTGAGCATCGGTGCTGTCCGAATCGATTAATTGTTGGTAAATATGATCTGACTCAGCCCAACGTTTGCTGTTATCATAAATAATGGCCAGAGCATGCCATGCCGTTCGAAAATCGGGATTAATTTCTACCGCACGGATCAGATAATTTTCAGATAGTTCAACATTCTTTAATTGTTGGTAACTGGCTCCCAGTAAATATTGAACGGTAAAATCCTCCTTAAAGCGATCCGCCACATCCTGGAGAGTGGCCACTACATGATCATACTGATCCTGACTCAAATAAATCAGTGCCGCATCCACAAAACCCTGTGGACTGTCGGGATATACCTTAATTAATTGCCGAGCATAGTTCAAGGCAGTTTCGTATTCCTCTCGATCAAGATGAATGGAAGAAAGTAAGTGCAGCCCCATTTTATTCGTGGAATCAGAAGCTACCAGTGTTTCCAGAATTGAAATGGCGGAATCGGGTCGTCCATCCTGGAGATAGAGCAGCGCAGTTTGTATTTGGATCTGGGGGGTATTCCCCTGAAGTTGCGCCAATTTTTTTAATCCCTCAATTCCGGCTTCAAAATCATTATTCATGACCGCCAGATCCGTGAAGGCTTGTAAATATCGTTCATTGTCAGGATCGGCCTGAATTAATTCGGAGAATATTTTTAGCGCTTTATCAGGAATTTTCTCCCGCAACGCTAACTGAGCCGCCTGCTCTAAAGGTCGTATATTATCTGTATTTATACTGTATGCTTTGAAAAATAAATCAATGGCCTTCTCTGGTTCACCCATCATCTGAGATATTTCAGCTAAAGCTAAAATGTAATCCACATTATTGGGATCCTGTTGCACAAGAAAGGTGAATTCCTGTTGAGCTTCCTTAAACTCTTTCTTTATTAAATAATATTGCCCCAACATTTCGTGGGCTTCCGTATCGTTGGGATCCAATTTAATGGCGCTGGTAAGATGGGAAAAGGCACGGTCCGGTTTTCCCAGATTAAAAAAACACTCAGCCAGGCTCACATGGATCGTACTGATGGTTGGGTCCGCCATTAACGCATCCTGCAATTCAATAACTGCCATGGCATAATTGCCCTGATTCATATACACCTGACCGTCCATAAAATGTTGAAGCGCTTCAGGGTTTAGGTCCTGTTCATCAGAACGATCCTGAGAAACAGCCGGTTCAGGTTTAGTATTTGTAGGATGTTGAGAGCAACCTGCCAGGAATAGTAGGATCCCGATCAGGATGACTAACAGTTTATTTTGATGGTTGAATAAAAAGTTCATGGGTTAAAGTTTACACCTGGTTAAAATTTTGGTTCCTGAAAATCAATCGTTTTTGCCGTTGTAAATGGTTACCTGATTGCCTCCTTTGGCTTTAGACTGATACAAGGCTTTATCGGCACACTCTATTAAACTTTTGGTATGATCCGAATGTTTTGGGAATTCCGCCATCCCGGCGCTGATCGTTACCGAAATAGTTTCCCCATCTTTTTCGAATGGATATTCTGCTATCTTGTTGATAATTCTCTGAGCCACTGGAAGTGAGGTTTCCACACTGGTATTTACCAAAATAATAACAAATTCTTCACCGCCGTACCGAGCCACCACATCAATATTCCGAACATTGTTCTTCATAATCATCGATACAGCTTTTAGTACTTTATCACCGAATAAATGACCATAGGTATCATTTAATCGTTTGAACTTGTCCAGATCAAGAATGATGGTAACCAATTTATGGTTAAAACGGACTGCCCGATTGATTTCTTCATTAAATCGGTCCATTAGAGCATTATGATTCAGGAGACCTGTCAACCCGTCGTGGATCGAGCTTCGACGCATTTTCTGGTATTCTTCAATCCAGTTCAGGATGGATCCAACCGTTGTGCCCATCAATTCCATCAAATGGCGATCCGAATGACCGAACGCTCGGGAATTTTGCCGTTCTAACAGGATAAGCCCCATCGTTTCACGACGACCTGTAATAGGCACTCCTAAAGCGATTTGAAATCGATCATCATTGAATTCCAGATTCCCAAACCGGGTAAGACTGGGATAATCCCGGGATCGCTGCGACGTGATAATTGACTTACCTTCATTCACAATAGTTCCGCATAGGGTCCCCTCCGGGGATATTCTCCGGCCCTCCGCTATATCTTCCTTGAAGCCGTCCACAACACGAATCAGAAGTTTGTTTTCAAAAGGATCGACGGTGGCAATGGTTAATTTGTCATAGTCAAAGAAAGACCGGCACATCCGTACCACATTCTCGAATAAATCCTTTTCATTGGACGTAATTTCGAGAACATCAAACAGGCTAGCAATCCGGGAATGATAAAAATTATCGGATAAGAGTTGCTCAATTTTTTCAATCTTAGACATCCCCAAGGAGAAGAAATCGCCCATGTTTTTTAATAAGTCCCGGTCCCGATCCTGAATTTTGGAAAAATGATCGATGCTGGCAATCACACACCCAATGGGTGTATTCTTATACAAAATCCGAACCCCCATAAGGCATTCCGATCCACGCCACGTTTGGGGTTCAAATACGGTGTCCCACCCTTCCCGAATATCGCTTTCTTGAAGCATTATCACTTCCGAAGAATTCAAAATGGAATTAATGATTTCGTTGTGCCCCGTGATAAACTTTTTAAACGTGGGAGATGTGGCTTCCTGAAGGGTAAATCCTTTGCTTTCCGGGTCTACCATATAAATACCCGCCTGGTAATCGGGATGGATCGATTTTACCGCCCGGAATACGGAATCAATCAATTCTTTAAAATGAGTTTTTAACTCATTCAAAAAGGCTCGTTCTTCCAAGTTGATTTGACCATCGCCGTCCGCTTCGCCGGATAATTTTCCCAGGGTATTGCGTTGGTAAATGTAAACCAGAAGCAGCCATAGCACACCAATGAGAACCAGTCCACGAATGACTTGAAACCCATATCCGGCGTCCACTGGGTAAAGAACCAAGCTCAGAACCAGAAGGCCCACTGCCAGGGAGGAGATGAGGATGGTATTATTGGAAAATTTCATAGTTATCCACGGTGTTTCCCTGTCGGAAAACTAATGATTTGGAGGGGATATTAAAAG
Source organism: uncultured bacterium (assembly GCA_964535735.1). Lineage (GTDB taxonomy): Bacteria > Fidelibacterota > Marinisomatia > Marinisomatales > J089 > J089. The sequence goes on along the minus strand of CAZHTM010000016.1, from coordinate 33,475 downwards.
TTAGAAGCTGCGATTAGCGCGGATTTTTCACCAGTTGAATTTTATTCCCAAAATCCGGTTTGGTTAAGTCCTGATCCAATGATTCACTGGTGGTATCCTCGGTTGTGGACGCAAAAGCACTAGGAGTTTCTGGTGTATTTAAGGTAGGATTGGGAAGTTGTGCAGGAGAATGAGTTTGTTGGGAAGCAAATGGAATTGGGGATGTGGTTGCAGAGGGTGCATTCGGAATTAATTCATAACCCACAAAAGCCAAGGCCAACACCAATCCCGACATGAGCATCGCGTAGCGCGGTTGGAACCCCCACCACGTGCGCGGTTCGGCGCTTACGCCGGGCATTGCAATGGTTCCTGCTTGATTGACTTTGGACATGAGACGGGGCATAAAGTCCGAAGAGACTGAAACCATGGGCTGAGAATGGAGGCGCGTCATCATTTCCGATATAGAGTTCACCAAATCCCGCGCATCCGAGTGGCGTTCCATGTAGGACTCAAACTCTTTTCGAGTTTCTAAAGGCAGGGCGTTTTCAATATAATCTGATATTAGGTCTTCAAAGTGGTAGCGGTCCATCGATAAGCAACCTCCTTTTCATCGGTAATCTTTCAATGCTTTTTGTAATTGCAGTCGGGCACGATTAATCCTGGATTTCACCGTTCCCAATGGGACGTCGACGATATTACTGATTTCCTCGTAAGAAAGTTCCTGCAAATCCCGAAGAATCACTACAGTCCTGAAATGCAGTGGTAGGGATTGAATCGCTTTTTGCAATTGTTTTTCGGCAAATTGTCCCTGTATTTGATCGCCTGTGTCTGTATCATTGGTGGGAATTTCATAGACCCGATCCTCCCGGGACATCTGGCTCAGGTTAGTTACTTTCCGGCGTTTCCTTTTCCGAAGTTCAGTTTTAGCCAGATTCCCGGCAATGGTATAAATCCAGGTAGAAAATTTGGCAATTTCTTTATAAAAATGGCGGTGCGTATAAACCTTTAACAACGTATCCTGAACAATGTCTTCAGCCTGTTCAAAATCATTCACAAATCGGTAAACAAAAGTCATCAATCGATTGCGGTAACGATTGACCAATTCCACATAAGCCTGTTCATCACCCTGCTGAAACCGGGCAATGAGCTCTTCATCCGTGTATTGAATGGTGTTACTCACTTCTCTGGACCACGTGGGCGACGAAGTGTGATAACTCGGATGGAGCTGAACTCTGGGACTGTTTAGTTCGTCGGTCAATTTCATGCAGTTGGTGAATTGCTAAAACAAGTTCATCTTGATGATACGCTTTGACAAAATCCGGCAACCGATTTCGCACGGTTCCCGATAGTGCAATAAAACCCCGATAGGATTTAAAAGTTCCAGCCTTCCTCATTTTTAAATAGAGCAATTCCTGGTAAAGCTGAAATAAAGGGAAGATCAACATCAGAATTGAATCAGCTTGACTGAGGAGTCGCAATCCGGTCTGAATAGCCCGACTAGAATCGCGGGTACCCACGGCTATAAGGAAATCATCCTGAACAAAAGACCGTTGCCAGGTAGAAAAGTCCTTCAATGATTCAAGAGTAACGGGGCCTTTCTCGCCCAGCAAAAGTCCCAGTTTTTCCAGTTCGTTATTCATGTGAGCTAGGGAATCGCCGGTTAGCGTAATTAAACGTTCTTTCACCTCTGAGGTTAGTTCCAGATGGTGTTCATTGGCGATATAATTCACCCATTTTAACAATTCAGATTCCCTCGGTGTATTGACGTTTATCGTGGCCGCATGGTCCTCCAACTCCCGATACATGGCGGTTTTCCGTTGGTCTCCAGGGTCGACTGTGATCAAACAGTGGGTACGTACTGGGTTGCTTAAATACTCCAAAAATTCCTTTCGTTGATTCCCTTTTAGTAATTGAGGGTCCCGAAAAATCGATAGTTTTACCGAGGTAAACATATCCACGGATGTGAGCCAGGATAAGATTTCCTGACCACCCATGTCGGCCACTGAAAGTACTTTTTTTTCATACCCACCCTGTTTTCCCAACGCCAATTCCACTTCATTAATAAATAAATCCTGAAGGAATAAATCATTTCCCTTCAGATGATAGAGAGGGTCTATTTTCCCCTGTTTTATAGACCGGATGGCAGTACGAAAATCAATCATTTCCTTTAACACGATTTTCCCATAAGGAGACGATTACCAATACAGCCAAAGCTACCACAAAGCTAACCAGGCGCTCCGTCATCATCGCCCTTAGATCGCCAATATTAGCCCAAATGATCGTGGTGAGAGAACCAGTAAGCAGTCCTGCCACTACACCGTTCCGGGTTACTTTTTTCCACCAGAGAACGGCAATAAGAACGGGACCAAAAGACGCTCCCAGTCCTGACCAGGCATAAGACACCATGCTAAACACCAACTCCGTGGACTGCCAGGCCAAATAAAACCCCACGCCGCCCACAATAACGGTAAATACCCGTCCCAAGAATAATAGGTTTATTCCCCGCTTACGTGCCCAGTCGCCAAACAGATCTTCGGTAACCACCGTCGTGCTTACCAGGAGTTGGGAGTCCGCCGTAGACATCATGGCGGCGATGGCGCCGGATATGAGAATTCCCGCCAAGCCCGCCGGTAATAAATGGGTCGCCATGAGAGGCATAAGCTTTTCAGGGTCAGACAAAATTCCGGCGACATTTCCTTCCAATGAATCCGCCGTGAGGACGCCTCCCTGGAGGAGTCGAAATCCAATTAAGCCAATGAGCAAGGATCCAAAAAAAGCGGGAATAGCCCAGGCGGTTGCCACACGCCGGCTGACCTTGATTTGTTCCGGATCGCGAATGGCCATAAAGCGAGTGACCAAATGAGGCTGCCCCATGTACCCCAGTCCCCAACTGAGACCGGCTACGGCTCCCGCCATTGCACCTAACCCGGTTTTACCATCCCACAATGTACTCCAATCCAACAACGGGCGTTGAGACTCCATTTGACTAAATTCAATCAGCCCAACTAATGGGAGAATCACCAGCGTGCCAATCATGATGATGCCCTGAATCAAATCCGTCCAGGCCACGGCTAAAAAACCGCCTAACATGGTATAAAAGACTATGATGACAGCGCCTAAAATCATCCCGTTCATTTCCGTTATTCCAAAGGTAACATTCAATACCTTGCCGGCCCCGGAAAATTGAGCCGCCACATAAAAGGTAAAAAAGAAAATGATGATGAGAGAAGAAATCAGGCGTACCAGTCCAGAATCGTCGCCCGTCTTCCGTGCCAGCAATTCCGGTAAGGTTAGGGCATTAAATTCGCCGGTAGCCAACCGCAACGGTTTGGCAATGATAATCCAGGAAACAATAATTCCTGTAATGCAACCTACCACCGTCCATAGCTCCAGGAGTCCCGATACCATGGCCGCGCCGGGTAATCCGATCAATAACCAGGCAGACTCTCCGGAGGCTCGCTCTGAAAAGGCAATCACCCAAGGGCCCAGCCGTCTTCCGCCCAAAGCGAAATCATCCAGATTCCGAGTGATTCGAACCGTAATCAGTCCCACCGTCAAAACAATTACAAGATAGCCAATAAAGGCAATTAATGTCGCACTCATATCACACCACCCATGCTAATAATCCCAAGGCAAAGCAATATGCACTGAATTGATAAAACTTCCCTTTTGACACCAGATTAATGAGCCATTTTAACGCGATCCAGCCCACAATCAATGAGGTGAAAAATCCGGTCAGGCTTACACCAACAGTCAATTGGGTTTCCGGAGTTTGCCACACATCAATGCCAGTAAGCAATCCCGCCCCTAGAATCGCAGGGAGGGCCAGCAGAAAAGAAAATCGGGCCGCTTTATCGGCGGGGATTCCCAAAGCCAACGCCATGCTGATGGTGGACCCGGAACGGGAAATCCCGGGAATGATGGCCAAAGCCTGAGCCAAACCGATCGCCAGTCCATTACGCCAGTTAATCTGAATATCTCGGGAGCGGAACCACCGTGTACTCAACAGTATGAAGCCCGTAACCCATAAACTCACGGCAACCAGTCGAGGACTGTCAAACGCGGCGTCAATTTGGTCATCAAAACTAATTCCAATGACGGCGGCCGGGACCGTCGCTAATACTAAAACACCAATAAAACTCCAGGTTTCAACCCGATTCAAGGAACGGATTAAATCTCGGATGTCCGGCCAAAATACAATACAGATGCTTACCAGTGATCCCAGATGTAAAATGACTTCAAACGTTTTCCCCGGCAGGGTAATTCCCAATAAAGATTGTCCCAGTACCAGATGGCCGGAACTGCTAATAGGAAGAAATTCCGTCAATCCTTGCAGCGCCCCTAAAATGATTGCGTCTAGATATGTCATTGTTCCGTCTCTTGTTCGTAGAATTTAGGAGCAGAAAGAGACACGTCCAAAGTCAGGAATGCCGCCACCCCATAATGGCGATCATACGGCCAGCTTTCTGCCCTTCCCGTCGAAAGGAATAGTATCGATCTGTGTCTTCCCAGGTACAACCGGAATCGGTGAGTATTTGATCAGAGGGCACGCCCTGATTTTCCAATTGATTCCGGGCGATGCCTTTTAGGTCCACCCTTAACCGTGTACCTGAGGTGATGACAAAACGTGGGTCGAATTTCTCTCGAATTTCCGGGCCGATTTCAAAATGGTCTTTACAAATAGCCGGTCCCAGCAAGATGACTAGATCTTCAGGTCGACTTCCCCTTTCTTTCAAATGTTTAACAGCATTGGGAAGGATGTTCGCCACCAGTCCCCGCCATCCGGCGTGGACCAATCCCAGTCGTCCATGCGGATCAAAAATAAATACGGGAATACAATCGGCGACCTGAATCGATAGGATGACCTGGGCTTCTTCCGTGAGAATTCCATCGGTGTTTGGGACCGTGCCAGGATCCTTAACCCAGACCACGTTCGCAGAATGGATTTGTTGAGGTATGACTAATCGAGATGGATCGAGCCCTAACGCCCGGGCCAGGTGTACCCGATCTTGTGACGTGTCTCCTCGTTCATTGCGAAATGAAAAACCCGCAACCAGGGCGGGATGACCAAACAATGATGAATAGTCCTGAAACGGGATCATTAGGGTGTTAGTCGCGGGTTTGATCGTAATGAATCCTCAATAAATATCCCTTGATCCACAAACTGTTTTCCGTCATAGCGATAGACATGATACGCTTGATTTAATTGCGGTTTAGTTGGTGAAAAATAATAGGTCCGGTTCCCGACGTGTAACTCTGAAAGGTTGGCCAGCGCCTCGCGGATGGAGTTTCGGTCAGGAGCCGAGTCTGGACAAGCGGCGATTAAGAATTTTGCTAAATCCTTTCCCTGAATGAAAAAACGCCGCTGATTTTTCTCAATTTGAGATAAGGCATCATCTACAGCCAATTCCTCATTGATGGGAGCAAGGGTCATGAGTCCCTGGATATGAGGTCCCACAATTTCCTGGTTTAGAATGTCCAGATTATGCCAGCCCTCATTGCCCACAACAACAGTATTCAAATTATACAGTGGAAACTGGGTTCCGATATAGGACACATCTTCTTCGTGAATCGGCATAAAGATGCCCGGAATGGTATTCAATTCCACCTTATTTGAATCAGATGGCGACAGGGTCTTCTCCTCCGTTTCCGGTAAATCAAAGAAAGTCTGGTCACTGATTTCAAACAACCCTTCCAGGCTGTCGATTTCCATTCCTAAAAATTCATCATAGCGCGACGCTTCCTTTTCCAATTCCCAGGCAATTTTCCGAATGGCTAAAAATTGCCGTCGAAGATTCTCCGGCTTTCCGGAATACCATTCCTGTGCAAGAATTTCCCCTCCCAAATATTCAAATTCATCCACAAACGCATTGACGATGGGCTGACCATAATCATCAGCCGGGGCCAGGATCGCCATGGATTGCAGTCCCAGGACCTGGGAGCAGAAACGGGCAGTCGCCCGTCCACGACTGTCTAAATCACCATTAAACTGGAGTATGTTCGAGCCCATCGTGGATAAACCACCAGTGACTGCCGTGGGAAGCACCGCGGTTAAATCCGTGCCTGACAGGGTATTTGCGACCAGGATTGAATTGGTTTCGGTCAATGGTCCAACGACTAAATCCAGGGCTGGATTGGCGAAAGCCTGTTTACAGAGAGTGATCGTTTTCATGGGATCACCTTCATTATCCATGACCATGACTTGTAATGCCACCGGGGCATCTGATGTGGCCGTCAACCCAGCGGTCAATCCCTGGATAAAGGTCTGTCCGGCATCAGACGGATCTCCGCTCATTGGGAGGATAGCGCCGACCATAACCGTAGGCAGAGCCGGCTGGTAAGACTTCAATAGAAGTTGGTCATAATACGATTGATAGATGTCTGGTAGAGCGGTCCGGTCAACGGTGCTTAACATCAAAGCCGCATCATCGACTCGTCCCTGGGTGAGAACTTGGTACGCGTGAATGAGCACCAGGAGAGGTTGTATCTCAGGTTGCGGTAATCGCTTTTTCAGCGAATCGATGTGTATACCCGGCACGGCATATGGAATGGACTTAATAATGCGATGATCTACCGAATCGGGAGATGTGGGAGGCCGGAGAAGAGTTCGCGCTTCCAAATAATCGATCAACCCTTGTCCAAAATTCCCTCGTGTGACCTCCATGTCACCCAGGGCCATCTTTACCATCACTCCCAACGGATGCTCCGGAAATAGTTCAAAAAATCGTGTCGCCAAATTTTGAGCACGCTCTGGTTGTTGGGTCAATCGAAAACATTGCACCTTAACTTCCATCAGTACTGGAGCCATGGGATTGGAATCAGGAACCGCCATTTCTTCGAGTTCACGAAGCGCATTTCGATATTTCCCATGATTATAGGCCTCCAGAACATGTGCAATGGGGTCAGAGGGTTTCTCCTCCACCTCATTGGGTAGTGTCTGACTATAAAGGGGTAAAGCGGTCCAAATAAAAACGCTGACCCACAACAGGATACGGAGCCCCGAAGAAGTTCTGTGCGTTAAATCGATTGTGAATGTCTTTCTCACCAGATATGTTTCGTATTCAAATAAGATTTTGAAATTTACACATCTTCCCCGTCATACACACCACGAAGTACAAAAAAAGTTCCGGTCTTTCCGATTCCAGCAAAAACCCCGGTTAGATTTTTTTCTAGTATGGATTTACCCGATCCAGAACTCGGGAAGAAAGAGCGTAAATATGGTCCAGATTTCCAGGCGTCCAAATAACATGTCAAACGATAAAACCCACTTTGCCAGCTTGGAGAAGTGCAGGAAATTATCAAAGGGTCCCACAAGATCAATTCCCGGTCCCACATTTCCCAGGGTCGCGGCGGCGGCGCTAAATGCCGTACCCATGGTATTACCCAATAAAACTAACACCAAACCAGAAAGGACAAATATAAGCACATACGACGCAATAAATCCCTGGATCTTCAATTGCAAGTCGTTGGTGATTAATTTATTATTGGACCAAACATGTTCGATGAGCTTGGGATGAAGAATCCGATGATAAATCCGCCGGAAATTCTTGATCATAATTTCAAACCGCCAAACCTTGATAGCTCCACTGGTGGAGGCCGATGTTCCGCCGACAAACATAAGCAGAAGTAAAACCAACACACTGAATGGTGGCCAATATTTGAAGTTTTCAGTGGCAAATCCGGTGGTGGTAATAATGGAGACAACTTGAAACACAGCCTGCCGAAACGCACTTAGAAACGACATTTCATGGCGATTCAGTAAATACAGATTAAGTGCTATCATCAAACTGGCCGTACCAATGATGGAAAGAAAGATTTTAAAAGAGGTATTCTTAAAATAGCGAAAATGCCCGTGCAACGCCTGATAATGAAGAACAAAACTGGTGGCGCCAGCGATCATGAAAACCATCACCACGATCTCCACATATACACTATGGAAATAGGCAATGCTGGCATTGTGGGTGGAAAATCCCCCGCCAGCGATGGTCGCGAACGCGTGGGTAATAGCGTCAAACCAGCCGGTGACCGGGAGAAGCAACACAATTTCCAGTAGTGTAAAAAAGACATAGACTTTCCAATAAGACAAGGCTACCGATCCAATCCGTGGAAACAGGCGGTCCTCGTTGATGGAAATAGGCGCTTCGGATTGAAATAGCACATTTTTCCGCTGTAGCGAGGGGAAAATAGCTATCGCCAGGACCACAATCCCCATTCCGCCCAACCAATGGGTCTCAGACCTCCAGAACAAAATACTTTTGGGGAGTGAATCAATATCGGACAATACGGTTGACCCGGTGGCTGTAAATCCTGAAATGGTTTCAAAGAACGCATCCGTAAAGGAGGAAAAAACATGGTCGATCAGAAAGGGAACCGCACCAAAAATAGAAGCAAAGATCCATACGCCCACAACAATCACGATAGATTCCTGGACACTTAACCCTTGATCGGGACTCCGTATAAAAAACGAATACAGGGAAATGAGGCCCAAATACACCATGGGGATGACGAATTGAGCATGGGTGGGTTCGTGGTAAATGTATGACACCAGTAATGGGGGCAGCATAGCAAGAGAAAGGACGCCCATAATGCGGCTGAGGGAATACACAATAAACCGGGGATTCATAGTATCAATCCTGAGAAAGGTGTGTAGATAGCGCCCATTTTTCCATGCCCCTTGAATCTACCTTTACCAGTCTTTGTTCCCGAGTTATCTGCTACAAATTCAAGACAAAATTACGCCTTATATTCTATCTACAGAAACTACAGAAATAACTTCCCATTTTTTACATAGCTTTACAGATCTGACGTCATTCCACGGTAACGCTTTTCGCAAGATTCCGGGGTTGATCCACATCGCAGCCCCGAATAACCGCCAAATGATAAGCCAACAATTGGAGCGGAATGGCAGCTACAATGGGAAAAATATGTTTATGAGTGGTGGGAATTTCGATGATGTAATCCGCCAATTTTTCAAGATCGGGGGTCCTCTTGTCCGTGAGAATAATTGTTCGTCCTTTTCGAGATTTCACTTCCTGAATATTGGACAGGATTTTTTCATACGTGGAATCATGGGGGGCGATAAACACCACCGGCATTTTGATATCAATCAGGGCGATGGGACCATGCTTCATTTCGGCGGCAGGATAGCCCTCCGCGTGCACATAGGAAATTTCCTTTAGTTTTAACGCCCCTTCCAAAGCTACGGGGAAATTCAATCCCCGTCCCAAATAGAGGAAATGTTCGGCCAACGCATTCTCCCGAGCCACCTGCTTAATGGGAGCGCTATTCTCCAGGATAGTTCGGGTCATCTCACCAAGACTGTTCATTTGATGCGCAATTCGACGTCCTTCCGCCAGGGATAGATTATTCCGGCGACCCAGCATTAGGGCGATCATGGATAGCACCGTAACCTGAGCTGTAAATGCTTTGGTCGACGCCACTCCAATTTCCGGACCGGCATGGGTGTAGATACCGCAATGGGTTTCCCGAGCGATGGTGCTTCCCACCACATTGCAAATCCCTAATGTCAAGGCTCCCTGGTCTTTGGCTTTCCGAATGGCAGCTAATGTATCCGCCGTCTCTCCGGATTGACTGATGGCAATCACAACCGTTTTGCTGTCAATTACCGTTCGGCGATACCGGAATTCCGACGCGTATTCTACATGGACAGGAATCCCGGCGTACTCTTCCAATAAATATTTCCCGATTAATCCCGCGTGCCATGAGGTTCCACAAGCGGTGATATAAAAACGGTTGGCATGTTCAATCCGAGAAAGGCAATCGTTAATTCCACCCAGGTGTGCTGTTCCATTTTTCAGATCCAATCGACCCCGCATGGTATCCATAATTGTTTGTTCCTGGTCATGGATTTCTTTCAACATGAAATGGGGAAAATTTCCCTTTTCAATTTGTTCCACGGACCAATTCAATTCAGTGACGGTGGGGGTCACGGAACGGTTATTGCTGATCTTTTTGATTTTGTACCCTTCAGGAGAAATGGTTACCATCTCGCCCTCATCCAGGTAAATAACGTTCCGGGTATAATCCACAATTGGTGAGGCATCACTCCCCAGGAAGAATTCATCATCGCCAATTCCCAAAACCAGTGGACTGCCCAATCTAGCCGCCACCAATTGCCGGGGATTGGATGCGTGCATCGTCACCAATCCGTAGGCACCAATAACCAATTGCAACGCCTTGCGGACGGCTTCACTGAATTCCAGAGTTCCCGTTTGGTATAAACTCGAAATTAAATGGACCAGAACCTCGCTGTCGGTCTCGGTCCTGAAGTGAATCCCTTTATCTTCTAACTGGGATTTTAAAACCGCATGGTTTTCGATGATTCCGTTATGTATGAGGGCCGTCTCCCCATTAGCGTCGATATGGGGATGAGCATTGATGTCATTGGGTTCACCGTGGGTCGCCCACCGCGTGTGGGCCATCCCCACCGTGCCAGTTAGGGCTCCGTTTCCAAGAGCCGCTTCTAAGGTTTTTACTTTACCGGAACGTTTGATGATCTGAATTCCCTGGGATTCAAAAACTGCCAATCCCGCTGAATCATAGCCCCGGTATTCAAGGCGTTTCAGACCCTGAATTAACAGCGGCGCTGCTGGTCGATGTCCTAAATACCCTACAATACCACACATTGGAATCTCTCCGTAGTTGTGTTAAATGTTAATTTATTCCCATTCAATTGTTCCAGGAGGCTTACTAGTGATATCCATCACTACCCGGTTTACCCCTGGCACAGAATTGACAATTTGACTGGATAAACGCCGCAGGACACGGTCGGGCAAGGAATACCAATCGGCGGTCATCCCATCCGTGCTTGTTACTGCCCGTAGCGCGATAACATTATCATAGGTCCGCTGATCTCCCATGACACCCACTGTACGCACCGGAAGTAAAACAGCAAAGGCCTGCCAGATTTCCGAATATAATCCTTCTTCGTGCAGAACCCGAATAAAAATGTCATCGGCTGCTTGCAATATACCCAATCGCTCCGGTGTAATGGGGCCCAAAACCCGAACGGCCAGCCCCGGTCCTGGAAAGGGATGGCGATTGATGAGGGACTCCGGGATGCCCAACTCCCGTCCCACATTTCGAACTTCATCTTTGAATAAATCTCGCAGAGGTTCAATTAGTTCAAGGTCCATTTCTTCCGGCAAACCGCCCACGTTGTGATGGGATTTAATCACCGCGGCGGCACCTCGCCCCCCATTGACTCCGCTTTCAATGACATCGGGATAGAGGGTTCCCTGGGCGAGAAAATCCACTTTTCCGAACGACTGAGACACGCGCTCAAACGAGCGGATGAACTGTTCCCCAATGATTTTACGCTTCTTTTCCGGATCTTCCACCCCTTCCAGGCGACGCAGAAATATCTCTGACTCATCAAATGAATGAATATTGACCCCCAACCCATCTCGTAAAGCGGTCACGCAATCGGCGGCTTCATTCTTCCGCAATAGGCCATGATCAATCATCACTGCTATCGCCTGATCTCCAATGGCCCGGTGTAACAGAGAAGCGGTCACCGTGGAGTCTACGCCTCCACTGACACCTACCAACACCTTGTGGTTTCCCACCCTATTCCGGATGGCTTCCACCTGTTCTTGGATGAAGTGGCCGGGAGTCCAGTCAGATGTACAGTGGGCAATACGGAACAGGAAATTCCGTAACAAGGTTTCCCCTTCCAATGTATGGGCAACTTCGGGGTGGAATTGAATTCCCAGCCGAGTATCGTCCTGATTCCCAATAGCCGCAATGACATCATTGGACGTTTTGGCCAAAATTTTCCATCCGGGAGGAATGTCCGTAACTCGGTCTTGATGGCTCATCCACACCTGGGTTGGGGAAGATACATTTTGAAAGAGACTATTCGGATTCAGGACGTCAATCTCCGCGACCCCATATTCACCGCTACCTTCAGAAATTACATGGCCTCCAAGCCGTTGGGTCATTAATTGCAAACCATAACAAATTCCCAGGATAGGTACCGGCATATTCAAAATATCTGTATCCAGATACGGTGCATCCGAATCGTTAACGCTGGACGGTCCACCGGACAATATGATCCCCAGGGGTTGTTTTTCTTCAAGGTCTTTCCGGGATATCCTATGGGGCACAATCTCTGAATAGACATGCTGTTCCCGAATCCGTCGAGCAATTAATTGGGTATATTGACTCCCAAAATCCAGGATAACAATACCGCCGGAATGCATCAGTCGTTCAACCCCCACGATTCCATGTCTTTCAAAAAGGATTCATGGGTCAATTGATAATGAATGGGTGTGACTGTAACAAATCCTCGTTGCAACAGAACACTATCGGCGCTGTCCCCCTCCGAAGGATCTACGATTTCTCCCGTCATCCAGTAATATCGGCGTCCCCGCGGATCTTCCCGTTGTTCAAACCAGTCTTTAAAATAAACCTGGCCTTGTCGTGCAAGTCGGATACCCCGTATCTCCTCCTCAGAAAGATCCGGAACATTCACATTTAGTAATGTTCCACGGGGTAAGGAATGATCCAGAGTTTTGGTGGCGAAGAGGAGTGCATATTTTTGGGCAGTTTCCCAATGATCACCGCGGAAAGAATTCAAGCTTATGGCAATGGAAGGGATACCCAACATGGTCCCTTCGGTGGCTGCCGATACGGTTCCGGAATAAATAATATTATTCCCTACGTTAGCTCCAGCATTTACACCAGATATAATTAAATCCGGCGTTCGGTCTAAAAGTGAACGAACCGCAATTTTCACACAGTCAGCCGGTGTTCCGGTTACGGCATAGCCCTTAAATCCGCTACGGCGAGTCACGGGCTGGGTTCGAATTGGGTCCGCAATAGTGATGGCATGTCCCACAGCGCTCTTTTCGGTGTCGGGGGCGACAACAGCTACATCACCCAAAGTGGTCATAGCTTCCCAAAGGGCATAAATACCCGGTGCAAAGATGCCATCGTCATTGGTGATCAGAATGAAAGGCTTATTATTTTTCATGTAAAAACCGTATCAGTTTTGCCAGCGTGGCTTTCAAGTCCTTGCGGGTCACAATATGGTCCACAAATCCTTTTTCCAGCAAGAATTCAGAGCGCTGGAAGCCTTTCGGTAAATCCTGTCCGATCGTTTGTTTGATCACCCGGGGACCGGCAAAACCAATAAAGGCTCCCGGTTCCGCCAAAATAATGTCGCCCAACATGCCGTAACTGGCGGTGACCCCTCCACTGGTTGGGTCGGTCAAGATGGGGATGTACAATCCGCCTTCATCGGAAAATTTCGCCAGATAAGCGCTGGTTTTGGCCATTTGCATTAACGAAAGCGCCCCCTCCTGCATTCGAGCACCTCCAGAAGCACAGACAAGGATCAAGGGGCGATGTGACTTCAATGCATAGGCCGTTAAGCGGGCTACTTTTTCCCCAACAACCGAGCCCATACTGCCACCAATAAACCCAAAATCCATTATTCCCAGCGCCACCGGTAGGCTGTCCAATTTTCCCTGATAACAGCGAATAGCCTCCCGGGCTCCGGTTTTTTTCTCCGCTTTTTTCAATTGATCGGAATAATTCCGACCTTCCTTAAATCCAAGGGGATTCAAAGAACGAAGATCGGAAAACAATTCCTCGGCCGTACCTTCATCCAGGAGAAGTTCCTGATACACCTGGGGGCGTACCCGGAAATGATGTCCGCAATGCCGGCAAACCGAAATCGTTTTATCCAATTCCGGTTTATAAAGTATCTCACTACAGGACGGACATTTAACCCAGAGCCCATCCGGTATACTCTTTTTTTCCGAGTCCAGTAAATTTCTTTTTTTTCGTCTAAACCAATTCACCAGGTTATTCCTGTCATGTTAACAAATTTCTTTTTTCAGAACTAAGGCATCTTCACCATCTGCATAATAGCGGGGCAATATATTACTTTCAGTAAAACCTTCATTAATGTATAAATGAATCGCAGGCCAGTTGGACCGTTTCACCTCCAGATTTACCTCTGAATCTTTAGGAAGTGTGTCCAGGTAAAAATTCAAGAGCTTTTTCCCTAGTCCTCGGTGCTGCCAAGGTAAATCAATGGCCAAATTCAGAAGATGAACAACATCGGCCCCTTCTTGTGCCATAAGATAGCCCACAATATGAGAATTTAATTCCACCACCCAAGTATTGATTCCGTTAATGCCGGTCAAGACTGCCGCCAGTTCTTCCCGTGACCAGGCATCTTCAAAAACACGGTGTTCGATCCCATCAATTTCCAGTAAATCCATTAAGGAAGCTCGTCGAATATTCATGACTCAGTTCAGTTTAAAAGATGCGATGTACTCAGGCGTTAAATCAAATGCTTCGGATATGTTCCGTTCCTGGAAATCACGAATAGCCAGAAGTCCAATATTCCGCGCAGTGGGCTGAACTTTTCGGGCCTGAGATGGAGGATCGATTTGTTTCTCTCCGAACCAATATACCACTGGTTTTTCCAGAGTGCGACGGTTTCTCCAATCATCCAGTGATGTAATGTATGGTGACGTTGCTGCCGACCAAATCTGTTCCTTGGCTTTCCAATCCTGGGCATAGACCTGATCTCCGTGGGAATACAACAGGGTCGTTAGCCCAGATGTTTGCGGAGAAACGGTCTGGGCGAAACCTTCCAGGGTTGAAATGGGAATTAATGGCAATCCATGACTGTACGCCAAACCTTTGGCAAAACTTAACCCTACCCGCAGGCCCGTAAACGATCCCGGTCCGATGGATAATGCTATCCCATCCAGATCTGACATCTGCCATTCGGCTGATGTCAAAATATCCCGGACAAACAAGGGCAATTTCTGGGCATGGAGTCGTGGGATGAATTCTTCATGATAATCCACTATACGATTATCTTCCAGAAGTGCCACGCTGCAAATTTCAGTGGCCGTTTCCAAAGCTAAAAGACGAATCATCCTGTCTGAATCCTGAATTGCCGGAAGGACGGTTGCGTAGGGTTGCGTGTAATTTCAATCATCACGGCAGACTCCGGAATAATGGACGTGATGTTATTCGCCCATTCAATGAGGGTTATTCCATCCTCGGGATAGAGGTAGAGTTCACCACCGATTTCCAAAAAATCTTTGGGTGATTGAATCCGATAACAATCCACATGATATAGCATCCGATCGCGGCCTTTGTATTCGCTGATCAATTTAAAGGTTGGTGATCCCACAAATTGATTCACACCAAGCGTTTCAGCGATAAATTGCGTAAATGTGGTTTTCCCAGCACCTAAACCGCCTTCCAGTCTCACAACCGTGCCTATATCCCATGTCGGCGCCAATTCCTGAGCCAGCGCCCGGGTTTCTTCCAGAGAGTTTACTTCCACGATTCTTTGCATTTATTTTGGCCGCATCGTCACCACGGGAACCAGCAATTCTTCCAGGGAAATACCCCCGTGCTGAAAACTATCCTTGTACAGATTGTGATAACGATGGTATTGGGTCGGGTAGAGAAAATAAATATCGTCTTTGGCGATTAAATACGTGGTCTGAGGACCAAAATCAGGTAATCGGTATTCGGCCGGTTTACGAATAACCAAAGCGGACCGGTCTTTGCAATTCAAATTCCGGCCATATTTATAACGAATACCGGAAGAGGTTTCCCGGTCTGCGCCCACCACAGCTCCACGCTGAACCCGGAGGCTACCGTGATCGCTGGTGAGCACCACTGTGGTCCCTTTATCCGCTAATTGCTTTAGAGTCTTTGATAGCCAGGAATTTTGATACCAAGTTCGAACCGTGGTCCGGTATCCCGATTCATCTGGAACCATTTCCATTAGCACATCTGATTCCGCCCGTTTATGCGCAAGAATGTCCACAAAATTCACTACCATAGCCAGGAGGTCCACATTCAGATATTCGGATAACCGTCCGGAGAAACGCTGTCCTTCTTCGGCTTTCCAAATTTTATGATAATGGGTGGATTTTTTCTCCAGACCTAACCGTTTTAATTGATCGGAGAGAAAACGGTCTTCCATCCGATTCAGGCTAGGAGCGTGCTCCAAAAACGCCTGGGCTTGCTCAGGGTATTTATTGGTGAATTCATCGGGGAAAAGCCCACTGAAAATGGCATTCCGACTGAAAGGCGTCGCTGATGGAAGTAGAGAGCATTGGTAATCAACTTTGAGTTCAAACAACGCACCCAATTCTGACTGCAACGCCATAAAATGATCATGGCGCAAGGAATCAATCACTAAGAGACAAACGGATTCGTTCTTCTCAAGATGAGGTACGATGAACCGGGGAATAATATCCACTGACAATGGCGGTCCCTCACGGGATTCCAGCCAGTGGGGGTAATGGTTGATAAACCAGGGTAAAAATTCCCGATTAGCGGCCTGTCCCTGTTCTATGAGTATTTCTCCCAACCCACTATCAGGGTGCTCATCAAATTCCAATTGCCACCGAACCAATTCATTGTAAATCTGCCACCACTCCTCCACCGAATCCGCGACGTGAATCCGTTCTTCCAGTTTCTGAAATACTTGAAGAAAACCTGACGTGGCTTTTTCAGCCCGGATGCCTGATTGTTCCAAGACCTGTTTGCAGGCCATTAAAATTTGTGTGGGATTTACTGGCTTAATTAAAAATTGAGCCACCTTTTCATAAATGGCTTCGTCCATCAGCCATTCTTCCTCACTTTTGGTAATCATGATGACCGGTAACGTAGGCCGAATGGCTTTGATTTCCCGTAACGTGTCCATGCCATCCATACCAGGCATAAACTGGTCTAAAAGGACCAAATCAAAAGGCGTGGATTTCAGGAGTTCCACTCCGTCTGGCCCATTGGTAGTTGGTACGACTTGGAACCCTTTTTCCTCCAGAAACATTTGGTGGGGTTTTAATCGATCGATTTCGTCATCGATCCAAAGGATTTGTCCGCGTGTTTTGGTCATAATTCGGGGGTGAAAGTACTCCAAAGAACCGGTTCTCTTCATTCGATATTTCTAAGGGTACGAGAACTATCCCTTAAACACCAAATCAAGAATTTAATGGGAATCAGTTGCGATTATTTCATGAGTGTAATTTTACGAATCGCCGACCAGTCATCGGCAGTCATTGACAAAAGGTAAATCCCAGTAGCCATTGATCGGCCCTCTCCATCCTTCCCATCCCAGGTTATGGAGTGATATCCCGCTATCAGCGTGTCATCCACCAACGTTCGGATTTTCCGTCCCAGGATGTCATGGATAACTAACGTGACCTGCCCATCCCGTGGTAGAGTAAAATCGATTCGAGTCACAGGATTGAAGGGATTGGGATAGTTAGGATGTAAGGCGTAATCTTGAGGTAAATCCGGTAGAGGATCAAATGATTCACTACCTGCTATACGAACCAAGGATTGCCCACTGTGATCCCGAAGATCGGCCTGCCATTGGATCTCAACCGGTCCGTCCTGAAACACTTTGAAGCGAAATGTACAAGGTTTTGAATTCAGCGCTACCGGAGTCCGATTAAAATCCGCCAATACAAAATGGATTTGTGATTTCTGGTTATTTTGGAGAAGGATCCATCCTTCCGGCAGTCCCGATTTCAAATGGAGAAATTCCAAACGATTCGGATCATATTGAAGGATTCCATCCAATGCTCCGGTTTCACTCACACCCTGTGTTTCCAGGATCAATTCAGTTTCATCCAAAGGGTCACCCGGTTTCCGCTGAGGATAGTGAATGCGAAATGCCACGGCATCACTCGTGGGACTATTTTCTGGAATTTGAATTCGTGCTAGTGTCCGAGAGTTTCCAGCAGACCAGTTCCACATCTGGACAAAAACCATTAAATCTTCGAAATCTACCTTGCCATCCCGTTGAGGCTGAAGGTGCGGAGGACTACCCCAGGACGGTCCCAGATCCATCACCGTCGTTACAACATTGGCCCACCATCCTTGCTGAAATTGAATCAAATCGGGGAAAGTAATGGCTCCATCTCCATCAAAATCGCCGGTGGGTCGAGTCGTAAATGCCAGGGTCAGCATATCTACAATCCCATCCGGGTCTCCATTCCCATTGCCGTCAAACGGATTTCCCCATTGATCTTCAAGGTCTGTAGTAATAGATAACCCTATGGACTCTAAACCGGCCCAACTTCCCGTATCGGGATGGATGGCAATCGTCCGTTCATCGGCAGACAGATCGTAATTAAATCCGGAGTAATTACCGTAGGTCGGACTGAGTATAAATCCCGAGCTAATGGTCAATGGATTTAAAGGCTTTGAAAAATTTAATTGAATTGATTCGGACCAATACATTTCACTGACGCCCGACGAAATGAGTAAGGGCAATACTTGATTATCTACATGGATTTGAATGGTATCGCCTGTACCCCATTCCCATCCGTCAAAGATATTGATAGCCAACAAAGCAAGTGTATCCAGATTAACTAAATCTACATCCGTGTACCAGTGAAGAATACTGATGTATTGTTCGGGACCATACCCCATCCCGGAATCGGACACGGTACAGGTTTGCCAGACCATACCATTATCCAAAGAGAATGCCGCTAACAATGAATGAATATCTCCGGTGGAATCTTCAATCATAAACGGAATATCGGCTTGATTGGTATAGGTTTGTCCAGCAGCGGTGGGGTCCAAGATCACTGTACCGGTGAAGTTATCTACAGCAATAGGACCGATGACCGCTACCTGAGCGGGATTAATGGGATCGAGTACACTCCGAATCCACACCCGGGGCTGAAACTGGCCCTCAATATCCAAATGACTTTGCCAGAGGAGATGAAATGTATCTTGTAACGCCCTTTGGATGGTTTCAACCGTCACGGTAGCGGGCAGCCAGTGCTCGGCATCGAATGAATACGATAGAGTAAGGCTGTCGGGAATCAGACCTAATTGGGCGTCCGCCTGAACGGTGAGAGGAATGGCGCCATGAAATTCCCCGGAAAGTAAATCCATCATGATTTGGGGATCCACATCAGTATATTGGAGGTCAAGATAGATGTTTTGTTCATCCGAGTATTCACCATCGTACACTACCACATGAATCGTGGTATCGTTATGTGCCAAGGTGGGCATTCCAAACAGACTGTCGCCGGCGGCGGTGAGCCACGAGGGTAGATTCGCAAAAATGAACGTAAGCACCGAATCTTCCGGATCAAGAGCAGAAACATGATAAGTAAAATACTGGTTATATATAACCGCCACCGTATCCGGGGCTTGAATCATTGGCGCATCATTAACAGGTGTGACTTGAATGGGGATTGGTAAATCAAGCAGTGAATAGTTATCGGATAACCGAACTGTGAAGAGAGTGTCTAAATGCCCTTCCGTGGGAACACCGATCAATGAGGCCCCATCCACGTTACACCATACGGGTGGATTTAAAATGGAAATTGATATGGAGCCACCTTCAGGATCCGTAGCGGTTGCAGTATACTCAAAAAGGACATCTTCTGTCGCATTAGCCGATGGAGCGGAAGTAAGAACCGGGGGATCGTTTACGGGAATAACATCCACAACAATGGAAACCACATCTTCCAATACACCATCAGATGCGAATACCGAAACGATCGTATCCACGGCTCCCTCCGGTGGAATCCCACCGATTGAATCGCGTTGAAGCGAAATCCAGGAGGGTCCGGAAAGTATCATCCATACAAGGGATGAATCTTCGGGGTCCGTGGCCCTTAAGGGGTAAAATTGAACTTGGTGTTCTGTAAATACCAGGGAATCGGGCATGGTGATCTGGGGCGGGTCATTCACTGGTGTAACCTGGACCTGAACCACAGCCTGATCAAACAAATTGCCGTCGGTAACCCGGAATGAAAATATCGTATCCAAATCACCTTCACCGGGAACCCCAAAAATACTGTCACCCTGGAATAGTAACCACGACGGGCCAAGAAGATAATCAAATGTAAGAGTGGAATCCTCCGGATCCTGAGCTGTAGGCCAATATACCACCGGTTGATCCTCGAAAGCCGCCAGCGAAGTGGGACTGGTGATGACCGGTGCATCATTTACGGGCGTAACCTGAATAGAAATTTGTGACGTATCGCCTAATTGACCATCCGTGACAAGGAGCGTAAACGTCGTATCCAACTGGCCCTCTCCAGGACTTCCGGTAAGACTATCCCCCTCCCAAGTAACCCAGGAAGGGAGATTTTGGTATCCAAATACCAAGGGGTCCTGATCCACATCCTCCGCCTGAGGATGAAATATAAATGGCAGATCTTCCGTCGCAGTTACAACCGGGGCGTTGATTATTACTGGCGCATCATTAACAGGGATCACCGATATTGACATCGACCCTTGTTCTGTTGCGCCCCATGGATCTTGTACGGTAAACGTAAATACCTCCGATATATCCGACAGATTCGGGGAGGACCAGAATTGGAATTCCATACCTCCGGTATTTGTGGTAAAGATTTGGTTACCACCTAAGATAGTCACGGATAGGGTTGAATCTGGATCACTGTCGTCTGCAATCCAAAGTGCCAGGTCTAATTTCAGAGTATCGTCTTCCAGAAAACTGGTATCCGGCGGCGCAGACCACACTGGCGGACCGTTGGGTCGAAGTCCCGTCACTTCCGCCGCCTGACTGGCATGACCGGCGCTGTCTACAGCGGCCAGCCAATAACGGTAAATCACACCATTTTGAACGGTCGTATCTACATAAGACGTATCCGGCGCCAGCACGTCAGCAATCCACTGAGGAGTGGAATCAACTGTTGCCCGCGAAAGTGTGTAGCGATGCAAATCCGCTTCTCCGTTGGGGGCCCAGGATAACTCAATCGTTCGATTTCCCGCAATTGCCTGAAGATTAACGGGCACAGCTGGAGAAGCATCAAACCAGAGAAAATCTGACGGAGGTACCACCACATTGGCTATTCGAATTTTGCTGATTCCTCCGTGGAAAAAATCGGTAGATGGCGAGGTGGGTTGTTTGGTGCCAAGATACAAAGGATCACTGGTCGTATTGAGAGGTTCCCCCACATAAATTCGATTCATTTCCTGGTAGTTTATATAAATATATGCGGAGTCGCCATCGTAAACACCGGCAACATGCATCCATTCACCCACGGGCGGTAACGGAGTCATCACCGAAAAGGATTGAGCGTTCACCATGAATTCTAAGTGATCCCCTTCCGCCTCCAGCAAATATTGATCATCCCCGATTCCCTTTTGGAGAATGCGGTTATTTCCACTCCAGGCATACGGATAAATAATAGCTTCCACCGTAATTTCAGGTGGATTTAAATAGGGACTTTCAGGAACGTGGACATAGGTATTTTGCCCGTTAAACCAGAGCGCAGGCGTGGCATTCAATAGCGTATCGCGGACACTCTGGATGGTCCCATGGTTGGCCAGACCAGAAGCATCTATCCAAGTCGTTCCATTAGTAGGGGCCTCCCAATAACCCACTATTGGATGATACCAAACCATTTGATCTACCGAATAATCACCTTCATTACCCAATTCATTAACGGCAGCGATCCGATAATAATAGCTATGACCGGATACAATATTTGTATCCACGAATACGGTATCTGGAACGGGCAACTGCGCCACAAAGGAACTGGCGTTGGGAAGTGTATCCCGATAAACATTGTAATACACCGCCTCGGGATCCAGACGCCAGGCAATTTCAATGGATTGATACTGCGGACGTCCATAAACGATTTCCGGCGCCAAGGGGTATAAGCGGGGGCAACGGATCAGATCCAAATCCACTGCCTGAGTAACCGTATTCACAACCACTTGAATACCGGTTGAATCACCGGTGAAATCGAATCCACCATCGCAAAACGCATGTCCACCCGTAGGTGATCCTATTTGATCCAGAAACGCCTGAACTGTATAGGTTCCCGGTAAGAGATTGGCAAACGAATAGGGGACAGAATCGCCTAGCGCAAGAACAACATAGAGCGAATCGCGGATCTGATCCGGTGGATCAGTGTCCGGCGTAGAGCCGGGATACCAGAGACCAATATGGAGCCAACCTTCTGCGGCCTGGGTCGCCCGGACATTTCCCGTGATAGCTCCAGTTCCGGTTTGAAAAATTTTGAAATAATCTTGGCTCTCATCCAGTCCAATATTACCAAAATGATCCCGAACAGTGACCCGCATCCGGGCATAATCTGTAACTGTATCGGGAGCCACGACAGATTCAAATCCATCGTTGGGAAGACTGTCTACTTGGACGTCAAAGTTACCCCCAATTGAAGTGGCGAGAGACAAATCTACCGGAAGCAGTCCCAGTGAATCATCATGAGCTGTCCAAGTGACCGGAATTCCTGTTCCCTCCAAAATTGCTTCCTGTCCGTTGGGGCTAATCAGATCCACTACAGGATTTATGGCATCGATAACAATCTCGGGACTTATTGCGGAGAGAATCGCGGTCGTATCCTGGCCTACCGACGGTGGACTTCCGATAATGAAATACATGTGCGATTCATCTAACCCTATATTCCCAAAAGTATCCTTGGCCGTAATTCGCAAACGGCCAAAGCGAGTATCTATCACAGGAAAAGTGATAGACGAGGGACTACTATTAGCTACGGGAGTTGTGAGAGGTTCGAACCAATCACCAATTCTAGTAGCCAAGGCGACCTCAATTGGCGTGGATCCGAATGAGGGATCAGAAGCTGTCCAACTTACATCGATCACTCCTCCGGAAGGTAGGCTGTCGCTACCCACTGGGAATAGTAAATCCACTTCAGGATTCACCGCATCAACAATAATCAGGGAAGATTCTGTAATTACAACGACGGTAGTATCATTAGCCGAGCCACCAGGATTTCCAATGGTAAAATAGCCCTGGCTGTAGTCCATCCCTCTGTTCCCGAAGGCGTCTACCACATCCAGTTTTATTCGCGCAAAAGCGGTGTTGATGGAAGGTAGAGCAAACAAGATGCTCCCAAAATCCGGCAACTGAGTGATGATAGGGATGAATGTCTCTCCTGGCACTGTGGCAATCAAAATGGAGATAGGATTATCGATGGGAGAGTCATCGGATGTCGTCCAAGTGCCGGTGACATTAGCTCCATTGCCAAACGATTCTCCCCCATCTGGGTAAACCCAGTCCACTACTGGATCCTTCGAGTCCACCGTGAATAGGGTAGACACACCACTAACCACTACAGTCGTATCCGTCTGCCCTCGGATAAATCCTATCAGGCTAAGGAATAAAACACTATGTTTAATGAATAGGCGCATGAGTTTTTATTTAAGCCTACTCCTACGTTGCTTTTCCTGAAGCCACTGCGACCGGGCAGGGCTTATGGTGCGGACACAGCGGAAACCTAAGATGTTATCATCATTTTCTGACCATGATGAAGATCTCCATGTGAATGACATCGACCAAATGTCCCACCTCCATGAACCTCCACGAATTATTCGGTCTACTTCCGTCCATTCCGCCCAGTCATTCACCCATTCCACCACATTTCCGGCCATATCATATGCTCCATAATCGGAGGGAGCATCAACGGTCTGATATCCATTTTGATTGGTTCC
The DNA here is from genome assembly GCA_964535735.1 of uncultured bacterium. GTDB lineage: Bacteria > Fidelibacterota > Marinisomatia > Marinisomatales > J089 > J089. Next base: position 10,009 of record CAZHTM010000016.1, on the reverse strand, counting down.
ATCGTAATAGCCCACCGGTGTAGTGCCGTTATCAAAAGGATCGCCGCTATTCCAAAAATTTACCGAAGCAGAATCGGGGGGATTGACTCCATTGGGATAGGTCCAGTTATTGATACCACGGGCGGTCTTTTCCCATTCCTGATCGGTGGGCAGTCGCAAACCGTAATAGGAAGCAAAAGCCCAGGCGCCAAACCAGGATACCCCGGTAACAGGGTGGTTTCCATACCCTTCCTGTACAATGAAGGTGGTGCCATTCCAGGAAATCCGGCTGTTATTAAGATCGAGACAACGTTTGTCTCCGGCGCCAACGTGATCATCTCCGGGATAAAAGGTCCTGATTTCATTTCCGTTTAAATATACATCGCCAGCATCAATGGCCTGGAGGAGATATTCCGTGTATTCCGCGTTCGTCACTTCGTATTTCATGATTTCAAAGTCATAAGGAATATTTACGGGTTGTCCGGTTACACTATAATTGAAACTACCAGCAGGGACGACTACAAATTCGAATGGAACCTGAATAAACCGACCCGTGGCCGTAATACGAATCTTAGTTTGATCACTAAATACGGCTCCAAACTCTGCCCCAAGATTCCATTCAATATGCTTACCCAGTCCAGCTAAAACATTCATTCCTACATCGCCCGTAACATAATTTGTTGGAGCATAAGAAACACCGCCATCCATACTTACTTCAACCTGGACCCGAAAATTTGTAAATAATGTGTCATCTGCTAAATCGAAGTAGATGTCCACAATTTTCGATCCATCCGTGCGTTGGGCAGCCGTTATATTCGTGATAGCGGCAGTTTGTGCAAAGAGACCGGTTGTGAACAGGAGGAAAAGCCAAAATACAGGATGCTTCATTGGACGCTCCTTCATTTACCAAACCACAATCCGGGCGTCCCGGGTGAGGTTTAACATCGATTGATTGTTGGAATCCCGAAGATCACTCTCGGGTAAAATTTGGATAGATGATTCGCCACGAAAACCCACATGCTGAAATATCATCCGGACTAAAATCCCTGATCCGGACACACCAGTTACATCATTCCCCGCCAGTGCTATGCTGAGATCAAAAAGTCCTGAATCCGGGTTTGATTCCACGAATGTGAATTGTTGGATATAGTCGGCCTGGGCATCAAAAAAGAATTGAGTACTGTCCGATTGTAACTCATAGGATATTAAATTTAAAAAATCGGGGTCGTAGTGAAGATAAGCACGAACTCCCACTAAATGGCCCACATCTTCCAAGCGAGTGTTGATTACAAATGTAGCCGCAGAATCCAGATAAACGTTAGCCGGTGAAAGGATTAATGCCGGCCCCACTAGGGCATTCACTGAAAAACTACGGTGGGGCCAGTTTACTTCTAAAATTTCTGTGGGATATTTACATCGGACTTCAAATTCGTAAGATCCATCATCCAGGTTATCCAGGATCAGGGTATGAATTCCCGTTGTGGTATCAAACATCCAGTTTGAATCACCATTTTGTAGAATCTCTTTTCCTGATTTCCAGGGCGACCAGGTCGTATGATTCACCCGAAAAGTAAATAAAACGTCGCCAGCAACATCCCAATTATCGGTGGAATCGGGCCAATAGGTTGGATCACCGTGTCGCCAACGATATTCCACCCGATTGGTATCCAGCACTACACCGTTTTCAGGTCCTGAAACAATTTCTGTTATGGGATCAACATAGTTAGGACTGGCACTATCAAAGGGGTTTTCAATGGTTCCGGTTATATCCTGGCAGCCCCACTCAATCAGAGTGGATAGAATCAGAAATGAGAGGATACTTGGGCATAAAGTCTTCATCGATTACATCAAGGTATAGGTACCCCATTTATTCCTCTGTGATCACCATCACAGGTCGTGAAAACTATTTTTGGGTTAGCGTCCAGACTCCATCCCAATCTGGTCCGGGAGGATTTTCTTTCATTTGCTGACAACGGGAGATAAATACTCGTGATGGATTGGTCGATCTCCCGGGAAACATATCTTCCAGTTTTTCAGCTTCCTGAAATGCTTTAAGGGCTTGATCCCACTTTTGTTTGAAATAATAATCTTGCCCCTCGTGAAAGAGGTCAATCATTTTCGAAATCGTTGGATCCAACTCCCCTTTGCGAGCCAGAAGTTCATACACTTTGACAGAGACTTTTTTGCCTTTTACCCGTACATAATCTAAAAACCGCCATTCGAAATGATCACGAGCCGCCAGGTATGTCTTCTCCGCCACTTGAATATACACACCGTATTGTTTGGCCGAAGATTCCAACCGCGCCGCCAGGTTTACCGTATCGCCCATCATGGTATAGTTCATGCGCATGGTAGAACCCATATTCCCCGTAACCATTTGTCCGGAATTCAAACCAACGCGATGAAGCATATGATGAACAATTTCCGGCCATTCGCCTTCTGATTTCCATTTTTCGCGTAATTCACCTAATCTGTCAGACATATCCAGGGCTGTTTCGCACGCTCGGATTTCATGATTATCCACGGGAACCGGTGCTCCCCAAAAGGCCACAATCGCATCGCCAATATATTTATCTAAAGTCCCCTGATGATTGAGCAAAATCGTAGTCATCTCGGTGAGATATTCATTCATCAGGCTGACCATTTTTTCTGGTTCCAGGACTTCACTAAAAGCTGAGAAACTTTGGATATCGGAGAAAAAGGCTGTATGATGGGCGGCTACACCACCTAATTGCGGTTCCCGTTTTTCTTCATACATCTGGTCGATTAAATCAGGAGAGATATACGCGCCGAACGTACTTTTCAAGAATTTCTTATCCTTCTGCTCATTCACATATCGATAAATCACAATACTGGTGTAGGTTAAAATCATACCAACCACTGGCGCCACCAACGGTAATACTAGGGATTCCCCGAGTCCCGGAAGATGGGGAATAAACCACTCCGGATGATTACTCACAAACTGATTGGGAAGAATCGACGACAATATAACTTTGGGTAACCAGAGATAATCCTGAGTAAAGGCACCGGCGACAATGGCGAAATAGGTTGTACCTTCAAACAGAATCAGGATTCCTGCAATGATTGGATTAGCCAACAATAAGAGAAATAGTGCTATCAGGGATAAGAGAGCAATTAAATAGGAATGACTCATGGGATAGTCGTAAAACAGATCGGTAATCCGACCACCGAATACGCGAATCCAATTTCGATCCAGGATGGTTTGAATCGCATTGGCATGGGTTTCCATTCCCGGCGTCAGTTGCTGACGTCCCATATAATTATAAAAGGGTGTTGATTTGGTATCATGGATGACTTCTACAGCCACACCCACAATAACAATTTTGTTATAAAAGGGCGATTGGGTGATATCGAAGCTGGTGCCAACGCCCATTAATTCCATCATGTCCTGTCGTTCTACCGAATCTTCAATGGTCGCGATCCAATCAGGTATCTGACCCGGAATAAATTGATCCATCCAATCAATGTCTTCCTCGGGATCTCGTAAATCAATGTCGGCATTATCGATGATATATGCCAAAGAATAACGTGGAAAAGTTCCCCAAGGAGGCACATTAAATTCGGGAGGCAAACGGTACCCCGACGGTGGACCATAATAATTCGTCAGAAAATTGTTCACCCGTCCATAGGATAAAATATCATAGGGTCCATAGTGCCAGATCAGATTATCAGGATCGAATTGGGGTTTAACCGAGTCGGGAATTCCGGTGAATAGTTTCACCGCTTTAAGACCTAACGTGAGATAAACTTCTTCCGGTTTGTGTTCCAGAAATCCGAAAATATTGTATTGCCGGGCAAATTGGTCCGCATCCAGCATATCGTTGATTAAACCAGTTTCCGGATTGCCACGCATAATTTCAGGAACGGGTTTGGCAATATATTCCGATGGAATCCGGTTAGGTTCTTTTACCAGTTTAGTGGATAAAACTACTTCTGTCCCACGTTCGTGGGCTGCGGCAATTTCTTTACCAAGTATAACGTCCCCATGCTCCGGAATAATGGATTCCAATTCTTCACTGCCAGCTTCTTGAGCAAATTGACGGAGATAATCTGATTTCATCTCCGGGGAATCAAACTGAATGTCAAAACAGATTACTTTAGCCCCTGCCAGGGATAAATTGCGAACCACCCGCCCCCACACCGTCCCTCGGGGATAAGGCCAGGCTTCGGGCATTAAACGCCAGGCTTCATCGTCCACTTCCACCAACACGATATTAGTCCCCCGTTTATTGTAAGTGGAATCACGGGCTGACCACCCTGTTAGGGGACCTCGTACTTTACTAAACCGGTAATCATAGGATTTAAGCTCTAAAATATCAAATACACCCATCCAATGCGCGATAGATACAATTATAATTGACGCTAAGGTTAACGCGAACCCCATGGCGTTGGTTTTGAAAAATTTTATTAGCTTATTGCCCACAAATCGTGTCCCAAGTCTATATGTTCGCAGGGATTAATTTACATCTGGGAACGTGGGAATCAACATGAACATTCAATAGTGCTGAAATCCACTGGTCTCCATTAACTAAATATGGGATTCCGAAAGAATTGGTTGTACATCTCACTTGATGACTAAAAACTATATTTTAAAGTTAAGAACAGCCCTGAGGACGTCCAGGACCAGGGTTCAAACAACTCGTCGGTTTTCCCATTTCCATTATTGTCTGTGTTATCCTTCCTGTAAGACGGGACTTGTGAGAGTTGAAGATTCAAAGACGCCGACAATACGAGGTTCGTTACTAGATCATATTCGGCTCCTGATTTCAAACCAAAGATATTTGATTTTATGTCCCCCGAGCTTCGGAGGTAGGAAAATCCACCCGCAAACCTTAATCGAGAACTTTGTAATGAATTTTGAGTATTCACTGCGATGGCCGTCCAGGAATAGGGTTTCTGGATAATGATCCCCTCCTCGTTCATGATCGGAAGATAAAGATTGGTCCGGCTAAAATTCGAAATCAGACGCCAGGTTGGGGATAAACGGGTAGACAAACTGACGGATAAAGCATCCGTATCGGTTTTATTGAACACATAATTCGCCCCCCGTTCATTTTTCAGTTGATCATGGTTCAGAATAGTGGAATAATTCACAGTCATCATCTGTCTTAAACCTTTCCATTCGAACGGAAAGGTTACTGAGAATAGTGAATTGATTGTTCGGAAATCTTCTCTCAAATCCTGGCGACTGTCCCCAATAATATCCAACTCTTTCTTTTCGTTGGTCTTTCCGATAGATTGGATATTGACCATCATTGAGGGAACATCCGGACCGGGACTAATGGACAGTCCCAAGACCAAAGAATGGGTTACAAGGGGATCTACAGTGGTGGCCAAGATTTTATTGTCATGAAATTTATAGGTTACCGAAAGGTGCAATTTTCGCTCTAACAACGAGATCTGATCCGAAGCCACAAACTCTCGGATATTTGTGGACAGATATGGATTCCCCAGAGACACAAATTCTGGACCCACTTGGCGATATTCTACCTGGAAATTTTGATGTCTATAATTCCCATTTAATTTCAGATGAAAAGCTGAAGACGGCATATTGACTATCGTAGCAATGGGATGTTTCTCATAAGAAGACAAATCAAACGGCAGCAACGGGGTCATGTAGGCATTGATCGTGAAAATCCCCTCATACAAGGTGGGATCAAATACCTTCGAAGTGTCGATGAATAATGAGCCCTCTGTTACCAATCCATTTTCGTCATAATTCACGCCGATAAACCCGTCCAGGCTGTCATCCAGGGTAGTGTCCATTTGAACCCGAGTCACCGCGCCATCCCATATATTTCGATTGAAAAGACTAAAATTCCAGCTAAACTCGAATGACAAACGTTGATCGTCAAATAAGCCCTGGATGGTTGTACCAATTACCAGATTGTCTTCGGGATCGCCCCCACTCCAATATTTATCGGGAAATGAAATACGTCCTCCAGTTGTAGAGATCATTTCGGCAAATTGTCCATAAGTATAGGTTCCGGGAGTGAGTCCGGTTGCACTACTGTCCACGGTAAACTGAGCTGAGCTTCTGAGTTGTTTATCGACAGTAGTCATATCATCCTTGGCTTTCAGCACTGACAACCGCCACCGATACTTCCGGGGTGTTTGAAGCGTAAGTTGATATAAATTAATGCTACGCTGGAATGTGTATCCGGTACGATCCAGGGGATAGATATACGTTCCTAAACTGTCGGTTTTAATGTTTGCAGTTTGAAGTACATAACCTCCGTCTACGGCATCCGTTTGCTGAACGGCACGATTCAATTCACCCTGAACTACCTGGAAACGGAACCAGGGAAACTGAACATCCACACCAATCCCACGTACCCTGCGACCATCAATCATGTAAGGTGATATGACGGGATTGTAGTCTCCCATATTAATGGTTAGGTAATTCCCGAATTTGACGGTTCCCGAGAACCGATTGTATGGCTGTTGATAGGGATTTTCCCTAGACGTGAGTCGAAAAGCCGTCTTGGTATCCACCCATGACAAGCCACCGCTTAATTGTCCACTGAGTTCAGTGATGGTTCTTGTGGTTCCGGATGTTCGCTCTGTGGAAAGACGGGAGGATACCTTTCCCCTCAAATTGATTTCCTCCCGAAGATGAAATCCTTCATCGGTGATCCGGAATGTCCAATCGATGGGTTTAACCGGTAATCCGTGGCGTGTTGTAAGCCGCAGGGAAAGAGAATGTTCGCCGGCTGCTAGAGAAGGAATCACGGTTGTCAGCACTCCTTCCGAATATTGAACCCCCTTTGAAAGTGGTTGATGATCTAGGAGTAGCCGAATATCCGTCGTATCAATGTCTTCTGTGTAAAATAACGACACCGCGATCACTACATCTTTCGGCGGTATTACGGATTCGGGCTCTGGAGAAATAATCAGGACATTTTCTTCCACTGATTTCTCACGGCTTTCCGGACGTTGCCCGCGGAATCCGCGCTCAGTCTGAATTCGCAGATCGGCGGGACAAAAGTAGGGGTTTTCATAAGGTGTATCAGACGGAAATGAAATCAATCCGCCATTGTTCAATTTCAGTACCAAGAAATACTCCAAGCCGGATTCAGAGATTCGATCTCCAGGAATGGTTCCAGCCCAGCCGGATCCTATATATGCCATAGGTTGTTCATAAAAAGAGCTGCCCTGTACAGGTCGGTAGTAAATCAGTCCCGATTGAATAGGCACCAACTGCTTCAAAGTTACCGTGAGTTCCAGCGATTCCCCAGGAACAACTTTTTCCGGTTTCTTGTGATACAGGTAATCCCGTATGGTGGGCTGTGCCACCATCAGGTTACCAAAAATAATCGCCCCGATTATAATTGCTTTCATCAGGGCGATATTAGGCGATTTCCTAACGGAAAAAAAGATTAATGATAATGAATAATCAACACCTTTTGGGTGCCGTCAGGACCTTCCAAAGTGATTCGTAAGATCGATTCACCGGCCCCTTCGGCTTCATCCGGATCTTCAGGGATTGAACCAGGGTCCGTCTCTCCAGAATTCAAACTGCCATCCGGTGTGGAATTTCCGGTAAATCCCGCCGGGATATCAATGGATTGTCCCGTAATGAGATTAGTAAAGTTCACTAAACCTTCAATCCCAAATAACTGATCACCGGTAAAGGGATTGGAAACGACCCAAAAATCAGTACCTTTTACCGATGCCACTGACGTGGGAGTTTCTACAACAAATCCACCTTTTCGTTGTTTACTTACCTGTGCGCGAATGGTCCCCATTTCCATATTGATCTTTTTAGCAATTGCCGCATCGGTTCGCTTGCCGGTGATTTCCAATTCCGAATCCGCTTTGATCTTCAACAGGGATTTATCATCAATAAAAACTACTGCCACAAACCCGGAAGCGCTGGTAAAAATTTTATCTCCATTCTCTAAAATTGTGCCTTGCTTGAGAGCAACTCGTTTCACATTGCCACTTTTTACAAAATCCACTTTACCCTGAACTTTGGTCGCTACCGCAATCTTGCTGGCTCCTAATAAAATACTGATGGTGAATACCGTAAAGGTGAAAACCGTGGTAACAGTCCTTCTCATTCTTCCACCTCCACGTTTGAGATCACCAGATTTTGATTGATGATTTCATTGATGATATAGTTCAAGGTTTGTTCATCCACGGGAACGCCATTTAAGGTCACTTCCCCGTTGGGAATATACCCTTCCAGAGAACTGTTGGCTCCAAACAGCGCATAAAATTGTCCTTCACCCAAGGCTTGTTGCAGAGCTTGCAAGATTGGCTCCAAGGCTTCGGTAGTTGGGGGGGGACCCGCAGCAGGAGAAACGATCTTAAAAGCCAAGATTGGGGACAATATCTCTTCTGTACCCGCGGTGGTGACCATCAATTGCTTGGCTTGCCAGACATAGACATGTCCATGCTCCAGTGGTCGAGCGCCTGAGAGGGGGTATTGGTAGGTAGAAAACTGCCCCACAGGTTCCCATTCCTGATTAGGGTCAAAGGGTAAGGATAGTTCATCTTCAATGGCTTCATCAGGCGTGGCATGAACTCCCGGAATAAATTCAGCTACTCGAATGTAATTCTCACACCCAAGACATGGCTGTGCATACCAGTTGAACACTGGATAAAGGGTGTACAGCAGATTTTGGCTCGTATCCGCCAAAGAACCTCCTGGTGATTCCAAGGTAATTCCAGTCGGTGTACGGATCGTAATAGTGCTGGATTTTTCATCCGACAAGGCAAGATCCGTTTCGGTATTTCCTGAGTATATTTTAATGTTTACCGTGTATTCACCGTCGGGAAGTCGACCACTTGTCATGATGGAACTCAATAGTTGGTCAAATTCGGCAGGATTAATAATAGTGATATCTTGGGATGAAACGGGGATAGTAACCGCATTCGGTGGCGTGGCTAAATCATATAATACTTGACTTTCCAGGGAAATATCTCGGTTATCTATAATCAGCGGGGCGAAAAGTTGGAATGGTTGCGATCCTACTTCCACTATGGTCATGGGTTCAGTTATTCCCAAGGAAGGGGAAACCATGGAAGCCCGGAACCAAATTTTAACCCAGACTGGATAGGAATTCGACTCTTCATAAAGTTGATATCGAAATAGTTGGACTTCGGACGCCCCAGTTTGGATATTAAAGCTACTTATATAATAGGTGGTATATTCAAAGATTTGGCCTTGCAATTTTACAGACTGAGCACTGAGTCCGGATGCCATCAAAGCTAAGAATAATACGACTTGTTTTAGTTTGCTGTGTCTTTCCATAGAACTCCTCTCTGTAGGAATATTAAGTGTAATCTTAAGAGAACACAACAATTTAAAATAGGGCGGATTCCAATGGGGAATTGTGAGGATTATCACAAAAAAAATACCCCCTGATTTCTCAGGGGGTATTAAATATTCCCGGCGACGACCTACTCTCCCACGCTGGTCTCCCGCGCAGTACCATCGGCGCGATAGGGCTTAACTTCCGTGTTCGGGATGGGAACGGGTGTTTCACCTATGCTATAGTCACCGGAATAAATTTTTTGGAAATTGATGCGGAGCCAATCTAAATGTTCAAAAACAAAAGATTGGAAAAGCCGTTCGGCTGATTAGTACCGCTCGGCTGAATACATTGCTGTACTTACACCTGCGGCCTATCGACGTTGTAGTCTTCAACGAGCCTTAGTCCGACGAATCGGCAGGGAAATCTCATCTTGGGACAGGTTTCGCGCTTATATGCTTTCAGCGCTTATCCTTTCCGAACGTAGCTACCCAGCGATGCCTCTGATGAGACAACTGGTGCACCAGAGGTTCGTCCACATCGGTCCTCTCGTACTAGATGCAGCTTCCCTCAAATCTCCTGCGCCCACGGCGGATAGAGACCGAACTGTCTCACGACGTTCTGAACCCAGCTCACGTACCACTTTAATGGGCGAACAGCCCAACCCTTGGGACCTTCTCCAGCCCCAGGATGTGATGAGCCGACATCGAGGTGCCAAACCTCCCCGTCGATGTGAACTCTTGGGGGAG
>CAZHTM010000015.1:0-50559 GCA_964535735.1 uncultured bacterium | reverse complement strand
CATTGCTCACGAAGGGATGATCATTGATCAAAAAGATCTTATCCATGCCTCTATGCCCACGGGTTATACCCAGCGAATTCCCTTCCTGGATTATTATTTTCCGGAAGAGGGTCCTTTTATGGATGGCATTATGATTTATACTTTTCATCCCCTGCCTTCGGAATGACTAATCCCATCGGGGAACAACCTTATCGGCTCCGGCCGGAGTGGATTAACGTCGATCGCTGGGATGAAATTGTAAATTGCCGGGACTTTTAGACTAAAAGCGGTCCGAAAAGTAGAGACGGCGGTTACGGCGGTTGTGGACCGATGTACCACAAACGACTCCTGGTCCCTGGAAGAAATGAACAATCTTTAATTCAGTGCGGACAATAATGCCGGGAGTTTCCCGTAGTGAAACCCTAGGCGTTTACTCGGCGGTTTTTCAGAATCGCGAGCACCTTCTCAACGCCTTCCATGGCGGACCGTGCCCAACAATCAGCCCCGATGGAAAGGGCAAAATCCTGAGAGGTGGGTGCCCCACCGATTACCACCGGAATCGATGGGAACTCCTGTTTTATGCGATCCACCACAGGAACCATGTTCAACATCGTGGTGGTGAGCATGGCAGAAAGTCCCACCACTTGGGGCGGCGCCTTGTGTATTTCAGCGATGAATCGTTCGGTAGGCACGTTTACCCCTAGATCCCGAACATCAAATCCCGCGCCACGGAACATGATGGAGGCCAGGGATTTTCCAATATTGTGCATGTCTCCCTGAACAGTGCCGATTAAAACAGTCCCTCGGGAATGGGATGTCCCCTGGGCCAAAAAAGGATCCAGGATTTCAAGCGCCGCATTCATTGCCCGAGCGCTTCGCAACACTTCGGGGATATAAACTTTTCCGGTTTTAAATAATATGCCCACCACATTCATTCCCGCCATAAGCCCCTGTTCAAGTAACTCCCCGGCGGGAATACCATCATCCAATCCGGCTTGGACGGCAGTGCAGGTCACATCCATATCGCCGTTCTGTAGCGCCTTGGCAATCGAATCAAAAGGTTCCATTAAATCTCCAATTATAGGCTGAATATTAATTTCCGCTGGACAGACAGAGAAAGTTAAGCTGACTTTCTCAGGAGAAACCGATTAATTTAGCTTCAATTTAAAACCCCTTCAGGACATCCATGGGAGCAAAACGACCAAATATAGAGACCTTTATTAAAACGTTGCGATGCAAACCAGCTGATTACATCCCATTGGCCGAGTTGGGCATTGCTCCCCAAATCAAAGAACAGTTTTTAAATCGGCCGGTTCAGACGGTGAAGGATGACCTGGAATTCTGGTACACCGCTGGGTATGATTATATCAAACTCCAACCTGACGTGAAATATACTATTGGCGGCGAATTGACGGAACTGGGTGACGATGCCACACGGGAATGGGCTACCGAGGCAGGGGGGCTTATCCAGTCGTGGGAAGACTTTGAAACCTATCCGTTCCCCAAACCAGAAGATGTGGCTTACACCCGGTTTGATGAACTTCGATCGGAATTACCCGATGGCATGGGTATTGTAGGTCAATATGGCGATATTTTTACGCTCTCATGGGAACTCATGGGGTTGGAGAATTATTCCTTTGCCTTGTATGAAAATCCGAAGCTTGTTCAAGCTATTACTGATAAAATTGGCGCTACCATACTCTCCATGTTCCGGCACATGGCCGATGATGATTCCGTGCGCGTTTTGTGGTATAGTGATGATATCGCATTTAATACCGGGTTACTCATGTCTCCAGATGTTCTAAGAACTTATTTTTTTCCGTGGCTTAAGGCCATCGGCAATCTGGCAAGAGAGGCCGGTAAACCCTTGATTTATCATTCCGATGGTGTTCTGTTTGAAGTACTGGATGATATTTTGGCATGCGGTGTTCACGCCCTTCATCCCATTGAACCCAAAGCTATGGATATTCGTCAGGTGCGTGCACAGGTAGGCGGTCGGTTGGCACTTATTGGTAACCTGGATGTAGGCGATGTGTTGACCCAGGGGACACCGGACACCGTCCGTTCTGCAGTAAAAAAGAATATCGAATGGATGGGATCTGCTCCGGGCTATTGTCTGGGATCGGGGAACAGTATTCCGGAATACGTACCGATCGAAAATTACCGTGCGATGCTAGAAGCTGCTTATGAATATGGAGGTGGACGTTGACCTTTCGTGAGGTACTGAACACTGGCCGTGTCCTGGTTGGGGATGGGGCTATGGGGACAGAATTGGAGAAACGCAAACGGTCCAAGGAAGCCTGTCCCGAATTATTGTCCATCATTGAACCGGAGATGGTGCAATCCATTCATCGTGACTATTTTGAAGCCGGATCAGATCTGGTGCAGACCAACACTTTTGGCGCTAATCGAATTCGCCTGGGGTTATATGGACAAGGCCATCGGGTTCAGGAACTAATACTTCAGAGTGTACAATTAGCTCGGGACGTTTGTCCAGCGGGGAAATTTGTCGCTGGATCGGTGGGGCCTACCGGTGATTTGCCAGAACCCTATGGAACCTTAAGCCATGGAGCGGGAGTGGAAGTCTTTCACGAATCCATTGCCGCATTAGTAGAGGCCGGTGTGGATGTATTAATCATTGAAACCATGATGTCGTTGGAAGAGGCCGCTATGGCGGTAGAAGCGGCTAAACAGTATCCTCAAATTCCTACGATTTTAACTATGACGTTTGAAGTCAATAACCACCGCATTGCTACGGCCTTTGGCGTCAAACCGGAAGATTTGGTTACAAAAGGTGTGTTTTGGGGCTTGGATGGTATTGGCGCAAACTGCGGTCAGGGGTTCACGGAAATGACTCAGGTCGTCCAGGCGTTAAGAGGTGGGTTGCCGATTCTGGCCCAAGCTAACGCTGGGATGCCAATAATGGAAGGAACGCAATTGACCTATCCCGATCAGCCAGAAACCATTCGTCCGAAAGTAGAGACGCTAGTTAGATCAGATGTACGAATCATTGGCGGCTGTTGCGGCACTGATTCCCATTTTATTCGTATGGTCCGCCGAGTGGTGGATGAGTATAATAATGACTAGTTTTTTACTGTTAAATTGCCGATTGCAAAAAAATGGTGACAATCCAAAGGGAGAAAACCTAAATTTCCATACTGATCTGCACCATGGGGGACATACTTCCAACAAGGAGGACATGGAATCAACAATATTGAAAAAATTTGACACAAATACCGTCATCTTCGCTCCAATTCCCACACGTATTCCTAATCAACCATTAATGGACGTGGTTCTATGAAACGAAACGTAATCAAACTTGGTTTAATTAGTATTATCACTTCTTCTATAGCCTTGGCAGGCGTCACCGGAAAAATTGCGGGTGTTGTCACCGATGCAAGTACCGGTGAACCGTTAATCGGTGCCAATGTTCAGGTTTCCGGCACCTATTTAGGTGCGGCAACTGATGCGACAGGGCGCTACACCATCCTCAGTGTGCCACCAGGTGTCTACGAACTCAATGTAACCATGATTGGGTATAAAAATACTCGAATTCAGGATGTGCGTGTTGAAATCGACCTCACTGCCACTATAAATATTGAAATGGAAGTGGAAGTCCTGGAAGGTGAAATGGTGACCGTTGTGGCCCAGAAAAGTGTCGTGAAAGTGGATGTGGCGGCCAGCCAAACCAGTGTAACTAGTGATGATATTAATGCCCTTCCGTTCACCACTTTAGGAGGTGTTATCGGTCTAAAGGCTGGGATCACCAGCGGTTTATCCATACGTGGAGGAGGGTCAGATCAAACCATGTTTATGTTGGATGGGATGGTGTTACGGGATGAACGGAACAACGAACCCATCACTGGAATTCCCCTTAGTGCCGTGAAAGAAGTGTCCGTCCAAACCGGTGGCTTCAACGCAGAATACACTAATGTTCGGTCCGGGGTGGTCAATGTAGTGGCTAGAGAAGGCGATCCGGATCACTATTCAGCAACGATTTCATTTAAAACAAGTCCTCCTGCTGCTAAACATTTTGGGAAAAGCGTCTATGATCCTACCTCGTATTGGCTTTTGCCTTACCTGGATGATTCGGTAGCCTGGACCGGAACCAATAATGGGTACTGGGATTATTTTACCTCTCGGCAGTATCCTCAATTTGATGGATGGATTGCCATTTCCGAGGCCACCTTGTCCGATGATGATCCCACCAATGATTTAACCCCTTCGGCCGCTAAACGTTTATTTGAGTGGCAACACCGCAAGGATGGAAACATTCATAAACCGGATTATAATGTGGATTTAGGTGTTGGCGGACCGGTTCCAGTTTTAAGTGATATGCTGGGCGATCTCCGGTTCTATTATAGTTACCGGAACGAACAGAACATGTATCTTTTCCCTCTCTCTACGGATGGAATTACATCGTTCAGCCACATGCTTAAGCTAACCTCTGATTTATCTAAGAAAACAAAGATATCATTAACCAGTCTATGGGGATCTATGGAAGCGACTGGTCTATCTCGAACTGGTGGAACGTCTTATTTATCTTCGGTATTTGGTGTAGCCAGCCAAGTCGATCGCCGGGGCTTCACTGTTCCGTGGCGTATTTTTACCAATGATTACTATTCTGAGACCCGCCGGGATCAATTTTCCTCCGCGCTAAATCTCTCTAAAATTATCAACAATAAATCGTTCTATGAATTCCAGTTGAAATTCATCAAACGATCCTATGAAACTGGTCCTGGCCGCTACCGGAACCTGGAAAAACTATATGAGATTTTTCCAGGGTATTTTGTGGATGAAGCCCCCTTTGGGTTCTATGAAGGATTTTTATCTAGCGTAGATGGTGGTATTACATTGGGGGGGCCCATTTCAACCTCCCGGGATTCCAGTGAAATTCGAACTGTTGCATTGAAATATACCTACACAAATCAGATTAGTGACCGGAATCAGATTCGCACCGGTGTCGATCTGAACTACAACGATATTCGATTGGATTTCGGTTCACTAAATAAAGTGCTACCGGAAGGAAACCGTTGGACGCGATTTAATCGTTACCCCTGGCGTTTGACTGGATTTATCCAGGATAAATTCGAGTCTAAGGGTCTAGTAGCTATTTTTGGATTAAATGTGGAATATTCTGATCCTAATGGAAAATGGTTTAAAGCCGATCCTTATGATCGCACATTTAATAGTTTGACGGATGATGAATTATGGAAATCGGAGTATGTGGTGGATGCCAAACCATTAGTGACAGTTAGTCCACGATTGGCAATTTCTCATCCCATTACCGAATCGTCCAAACTATATTTTAATTACGGACATTATAACCAAATGCCTACATCGGAAGTCCTCTATCGAATCCAACGGAGTAGTACCGGCGCTATTACATATCTGGGTGATCCCAGTTTGCCGCTTGCCAAAACCGTATCTTATGAACTTGGATTTGATCAGGCCCTCAGCGAAACGTATTTGGTTCATATTTCCGCCTATTATAAAGATGTGACAAATCAGCAGGATTGGACCCGGTATATCTCAGCGGATGGGAAGGTGAATTATTTTCAAGTCACCCATAACAATTACCAGGATATTCGGGGACTTGAAATTGAACTCAGTAAAATCCGCGGTGATTGGTTCACGGGAATGGTGAATTATGAGTATCGGGTGAGCACGTCTGGATATTTTGGGATTGACCAGTATTTTGAGAATCCAGCGGACCAAAAAGACTATTTACGAAATAATCCGTATCAGTCCAAGCCTCTTCCCATACCTCGGATGAAAGGGTATGTGGATTTCTTTACACCTCAAACGTTTGGTCCGAAAATCCTCGGACAGCGGATTCTAGGTGGGTGGCACATGAATTTCATCGGTCGATGGACGGCGGGTTCCTGGTTCACTTACAATCCGAACAATGTTCGGGGAATCCAATACAACCTCCAATGGAAAGATTATAAAAATTTAGATCTGAAAGTCTCCAAAGTCTTTAACCTGGGCCCTGTGGATGCCACGGTGTTCCTGGATGTTTTCAATGTGCTGAATCTGAAGATCTTTTCAGGGGAATCCTTTTCCGATAGTTACGATTTTGATTATTACATGCAATCCCTACATTTGCCGAAGAAAATCGGCGACAAACTCAGGTACGGGAATATTCCCGGATCCGACCAGCCAGGGGACGTTCGTAAAGAAGGTGTTGAGTATGTTCCCATTGTTTCCATATATACATTAGAAAATGTGGATAATCCCTATGAGAGACCTCTGTATTATGAACAGACCACAGAAACCTATTACCAATACGTAGATGGTGGGTGGGTAATAGCTGATCCTGGTTTCCTGGACGAGGTTCTGGAGAATAAAGCCTATATTGATATGCCAAATCAGACCTATTTCACCTTCTTGAATCCCAGAGATACATACTTTGGTATCAATTTCAATTACAATTTTTAATTCAAACAGCGATCCAATTCGATGAAAAAAAACATATTAACACCACTGATTTTTTTGGGAGTAATAAGCTTGGGTATCATCCAGGGAGATGAAACCAAGTGGATTGCCGTCGGGCAGTTGCATGACTGGTTTTCCAACGGTGGATCGGAAATAGAGGTGGGAAGGCGTCACCTCATTCCTGATCAACAGGATGGTCTTCAATGGCCCGCCCAATTTCGGTACCAGGATGTTAAAGCGGCCAAAGCTTTATGGATTGGAGCCGCCAACTACGCTGATCCCCTTAGCGGTCAAACTTACACTGCCAAAGTTGTGCATGTCGGCCCCAGGGTTCTAAATGAATTGTCCGAATTCATGCCTCAGGATTTCCGATTAGTGGCCCGATATAATCATCCTCTGGTTTATGTAGATGGACTACCAGCTTCCGATATGGACTATGTGGATCTGGTGGATGAAGTGGATGCAAACCTTCCCAGCGACCGAATGTTGATTAATACGGTAAACACGAGCCTGGGCATTACCATGACCCGGAAAATCTATGCCTATAGCCGTCCAGGGTTTGACAATTTTTATATCTATGTCTATACTTTTAAGAATACTGGGATTTATGACTTGGCCGGAGATACCCATTCCATGACCCTTGACGGGGTAACCTTTTTCTGGCAGGAACGGTATGCTATGACCAAGGAGGCCTGTGCATACGGGTATTACTGGATGCCACAGAATGCCACCTGGGGACGGAATACTATGAATGAAGTTATTGGTGAAAATGCCTTGTTCGGCGCTGGATATTCAGACGCTTATCGAGCTAGCTACTCCTGGCATGGTCGACACTCTGGATGGACGGGTCCTGGAGATAACATCGGCGCTCCCTATTTTTCTAAAGATGGACATCTGGGAGCCTCTCAATTTGCGGGCATCATGACCATCCATGCAGATGCAAGTCCCAATGACCACTCGGACGATCCTTATCAACCCACGTCTACACCTTACCCTGATTCAGACGCCCCTTATAATACAGGGAATGACCATTTTGATGCAGTGAAGATGGCCGATGAATACGCCCTAATGACTTCCGGCCATCCAGTCTTGAGCCATGCGGAAGAAGTTGGAGATGGTAATGCGGACCAATTTGGAGCCACTGGAGGTGGATATAGTCAGGGGCGGGGATATGGACCTTACACCATGGCTCCCGGAGACAGTATTGTTATTGTGACGGTCGAAGCCGTGGCCGGTTTATCCAGAAAAATGCATTATATCGTAGGTGCGGATTGGCTTTCCGGAGCCATTACCAATCAGGAAAAAAATGAGCTGGTTATGACCGGGATAGATTCTTTGTTCCAAGCATTTCAACGGGCGCAGGAGGTTTATAACAATAATTTCCAAATTAATCACGAACCGCCGCCGCCAGATCAATTTAATGTAACCTCCGGTGGGGATCGTATTATTCTGGAATGGTCAAACTCCGCTGAATCCTGGCCGAATTTCGCCGGGTATCGTCTGTATCGCACCATTTCAGTTCCTGACACCACATATGAATTACTGGCGGAATTGGGTCCCGGGCAAACCCGTTTTGAAGATCGGACCGCGGTCCGGGGATTCGACTATTATTACTACGTTACGACCATTGATGATGGTTCCACGAATGATCTTCATCCGGGGCAGCCTATGGAAAGCAGTCTCTTTTATACCCGTACCAATGAACCGGCCTATCTTCGGAGACCACCGGGAGACTCCATGGAGGATATCCGGGTGGTTCCCAATCCTTACAATATTCGCGCACGGGATCTGCAGTACGGAACTACTGATGGGAAAGACCGCATTATGTTCCTAAATATTCCTCCCGTGTGCACCATCCGAATCTTTACGGAACGGGGTGACTTGGTGGAAACGATAGAGCATACGGATGGTAGCGGTGATGAAGCCTGGAATTCTATCACGTCGTATCGCCAAGTGGTGGTGAGTGGGCTTTACATCGCCTATATCGAAACGCCGGAAGGGGAGAGTCACATTGAAAAATTCATTATCATTCGTTAACAGGATCACTATCATGCGAAAATTCATCAGTATATTGCTATCCGGGATCGTGATATCCACCTTGTGGGTAGCCTGCGATGACTACCAGGATGAAACGTATACCATTTCCGATCTGGATGCAGCGGCCTGCAGGATTTATACGGTCGATACTCTGTCAATTACTTTACGGTTAGGAACGTTTCCCGACACCCTGACTACCTTTGCAGATCAGGTGGCCTATCTGGATTCTGCTGGTGTGGTTTTTGAGGTCAATTCCGATTCCCTTTGGGATGTCCGGTTTAACACTAATGAAACTTATGCTGTGTTTAATGTCCAAACGGCTGGGATAAAAGTGATCTATCTCTATACTGAAAAAAGCGTAAATATGGCATTGTTTGGGGAGGATAGTCTGAACTATGTGCCCCTAAGTCAAACGATCGATTTGGAAACAGTGGCGGCCTGTGAAGGAATTTTCGGTCGCGCGGAGTATGATTTGCCTGCGGGTCCCGTCCTGGTTTATTTAACCAGCGAAGAGCCGGCTAACTTTAAAATGGTTGTACTGAACAAGGAATAATCTTATGAAACAGGTTAACCGAATTGCGTGGATGGCTCTGGCGCTAATGACGTTTCTGGGAGCCGAAAATAAAAAAATTGCCCAGACCGGGTTCCAGTTTCTGAGTATCACATCGGATGCCCGGGCTTCCGGTATGGGCGAAGCCATGACTACCATCCAGGGACACTCCAGTTCGCTGTTCTTTAACCCTGCTGGTATGGCCCGTAGTAAAAACCTTTTGGAAGTGAACTTCAGTCAAAATACCTGGTTTGCAGATATTAAACACAATACCGTGAGTGTCTCTATGGCCCCGTCCGGCGGACGATATGGCGTGATTGGATTTTCCCTGCAGAGTGTGGATTATGGTGAAGTTCAGGGAACCATGGTATGGGCTAACGACCAAGGCTATATCGATACGGAAATATTCAGACCTTCCGCATTTTGTATCGGAGTAGGATACGCTCGTGCCTTATCTGATCGTTTTTCGGTCGGTGGGCATGTGAAATCTGCGTATCAATATTTGGGAAAAAGTGTTGTGCCGGAAACTGATTCCACCTATGCTGTGGAAAAAAACGCCTTATCCACATTGGCGTATGATTTCGGAACTATCTACGAAACGGGATGGAATGAATTTGCGTTTGGAATGTCCGTTCGAAATTTTTCTCAGGAGATAAAATATCAGTCAGAGGGATTCCAATTGCCGTTGACCTTTCAGATTGGTGCCAGTTTGAATTTGTTGGACTTCTCTCAATTGAGTTTCCTGAGCTTACCGGGAACCAAAGATCCGCGACTGCTCTTGTCGGTAGACGCTATCCATCCGCGGTCCTATTCCGAACGGTTAAATGTAGGTCTGGAATACAATCTCTTTGATCTGCTGTATCTCCGATATGGCCGGTTAATCGGCTACGATGAACGGGATGATACCTTTGGGATCGGCCTCTCGAAGGCAGTGGGTAGTCGGTTTATCAGTGTAGATTATGCCTATACTCGGTTCGGAGTATTTGGCTTTGTTCAGAAATTATCCATTCAGGTCGCGATTTAAGATGGTTAGGGATAACATTATGAAAAGTAAGTTGTTAATAGTAGCAATCCTGCTCGGAAGTCTCCTGGTCATACATTGTTCAGAACCCGATTACCCGAAAAATATTTACGATCCCAACGCGGAGGCTCTTCCCGATCCAGTGATTACCTCGGTTTCGCCAAGTGATAGCGTTTTTTCTGGAATTGGAATCGTCACCATTACAGGCCAAAATTTTTCCGATCGCCTGGATCAAAATCTGATTTATTTCAACGGAAACCGAGGTGAGATTCAATCCGCCTCTAACACTGAATTGGTGGTTAAGACGCCGAATCTTATTGCTGACAGCGTCAAGATTCAAGTCGCTGTTATTGGCGCCTATAAATTTGCTGAATACGATAACTATAAGCTCTATCCACCGGTAGTGGAGTGGGGAAATTTCGATCATTTCTTTGCGCTCTACGGTATGGCGATGGATACCGCTGAAAATCTTTACGTATCCCATTCTGACGATCGGGATATCCTACGGGTCTTTGCTGATGGTACTAGAGATTCAGTTGTTTATGGAACCCACAGTGCCTTCCTTAAAGCTGACGCAATGCGGATGGGACCTGACGGAGAATTATATTTAGCCCGTCGTTATAAAACAATTTATAAAATCCCAGCCGGGGGTGGGACTGCAAGCGCATGGAAAAGTTTGCCAGGTAGTATCAAAGCCTATGACTTGGATTTTGATCAGCATGGAAATCTTTACTCCGGGGGACGGAAGAATGAATTATACCGAATTAATGTCCTTACAGGAGAATCTAGTTTTTCCACAGTAGCACAATATCCAACTGATGTTCATGTGAATGCCATTCGTGTTTTCGATGGCTATGTATATATCATCGGGCACTATATCGGGACGGACACCACGGTTATTCAGGATGGGATCTGGAGAAACCAGATTCAGGATGCCTCTACGTTGGGTCCCACCGAACTGGTTATCGATTGGGGAGCGGCCATGGGACCTACTGCCCCAATCATGAATGGAATAACATTTTCCGCTGACGGAACTATGATTATTGCTTGTGATAATGAAGTCGCCCTTTTCAGTGTAGAACCGCCCTACTCTGATCAGGAAATCACGCCCATTTATACGGAAGTTCTAGATCCACCAGCTACCAAAATTACTTGGGGGAATGGAGGCTATCTCTACGTAAACAGCCGGAGTTCCGATGATGCTAAAAAAAGGATTTTCCGGATCGATATGGTCACCCAAGGCGCTCCTTATTACGGTAGAACCTTCTAACGGGGTATAACCCATGGCGAGGACACGCTGCGTACTGTTCCTACTGGGAATAGTGACCATACTTCAGGCCGGCGTTACAGGAAAACTCACCGGAACCATTGTCGATAAAGAAACCCGCCAACCGCTGGTGGGAGTCAACCTGATGCTTGAGGGCACCGATTTAGGAACCGTCACCGATCAGAACGGCCATTTTATTTTATTAAATCTCTCACCTGGTGTATATACCATCAAGGCATCCATGATCGGCTACCGTCCTTTGACCGTAACCCAGGTGGATATTCAAATAGATCGTACCACCGAGCTGTCCCTGGAAATGGAGATCACTACCCTAGAAATGGAGGCGATTCAGGTTTCGGCAAAACGAGTCCTGGTGGAACCGGATATTTCCGCAAGTAAAATGAATATGCGATCCGACGTAATCGAGAATCTCCCGGTAAAGAATGTCACTCAGGTGCTGAACCTGCAGGCGGGCGTGGAGAATCTCTCCATTCGGGGTGGAGCTCAGAGTCAGTCCGCCTTTTTGGTGGATGGCTTTTTAATGAATGACGAACGGTCCAATATTCCCTATACGTCGGTAGCCTTGAATTCCGTTGAAGAAATTCAAATTCAAACCGGGGGATTTAACGCGGAATACGGTAACATACGATCTGGAGTCATCAATGTGGTGACCAAGGAAGGAACAATGGACGGCTATCACGGCGCGGTGACCTTGCGGTATAGTCCTCCTCAGCCAAAGCATTTTGGTCCATCTGTTTATGATCCCAATTCCTATTTTCTGCGGCCCTATCTGGATACAACTGTTTGCTGGACCGGGACCGAAAACGGAAATTGGGATGACTACACCCAGGGACAATATCCCTCTTTTGAGGGTTGGATTTCTGTGTCCCAGAGTACTCTGGATGATGACGATCCCACTAATGATCTCACGCCCTCAGGGGCAAAACGCCTCTTTGAATGGCAGCACCGACGGCAGGGTGATATTACCAAGCCGGATCAGACCCTGGACCTGGCCCTGGGAGGTCCTGTACCTATTTTATCCAGTTGGAAGAATCTTCGTTTTTTTTACAGTCAGCAAGTGGACGAAACACAATTCGTGTTTCCCTTGTCCCGAGATGGATATACCGAACGAGTCTCCCGCCTGAAATTAACTGCGGACTTGACGAGAAGTATGAAACTTACCTTTACTGGACAGACCGGATTGGTGAGTTCCGTTTCCCCGTATTCCTGGAAAGTGACACCTACTGGATCGGTACTAAAATCCACCTATTCGGTAGCTGACCTGATCAACAGCAGCAGCGGAAACAGCGTTCTTTATATGCCCGGGTATTATTCCCCCACGGATATTCGTCGTAACATGTTTGGTCTGAAGTTGAACCACATGCTGGACAATCGGAGCTACTATGAAGTGGTGATTCAATGGATGGAAAATCTGTACAATACCTATCAACTGCCAGAACGGGACACCAGCAAAGTTTATGAGATTGTGGACGGGTATTTTGTGGATGAAGCCCCCTTTGGATATTGGGGATATGGGGTCAGCGGAATCGACGGTATGTCCATTGGCGGCTGGATGAATCTGGGCCGAGACAAAACCCGTAACACCACCACCCTAATCAAAGTGGATTATGTGGATCAGAGAAATGAACATAATCAGGTGAAAGTGGGATTGAATTACGTTTACAACGCTTATCGGGTGCGATCTTCCACCGAAAACCCTTCTATGAATACCTGGAATCGCGATTTGAAATATGACGTGTATCCTTTCCGTCTGTCCATCTATGCCCAGGACAAAATTGAATACAAGGCGTTTATTGCCAATGTAGGATTACGGTGGGAAATGTCTTCCGCCAATACAGATGTGTTTGATCTGGATGATTACGACGATTTTTACAAACAAGGACTGGGAAATACCATCGAAACCGATGCCCCGGTTGTACCGTCCAAGACCCGAACCACGCTCAGTCCACGATTGGGGGTGTCCCATCCCATTTCCGCCAGCTCCAAGTTGTATTTCAATTATGGCCATTTTTATACTGAACCGCAATCCTCTTACCGGTTTCGGCTTCAACGGGAATCCAACGGGCTGGTAACCTACATCGGGAATCCCAATCTGGACCTGGAAAGAACAGTGGCATATGAATTGGGCTATACCAAAAGTTTTAGTAATTCACTGCTTTTGAATCTGGCGGCGTATTATAAGGATGTCACCAATCAGGCGGGATGGATTTATTATCAGAATATCAACAGCTCCGTGCAATACAATCGAGCGGCCAACAATAATTACGAGGATATCCGGGGTTTTGAAATCACCCTGAGTAAGGCCGCGGGAACCTGGTTCTCCGGGTTTGTGAATTATACCTATATGGCCCAGACTTCGGGGTATTTCGGGTTAACTCGGTACTATCAGGATCCCAACGAACAACGGGATTTTATCCGTATCAATCCCTATCAATCCAAACCTCATGCCCGGCCTTATGCCCGGGCGAACTTGAATTTCAGTACACCGAAGCGTTTCGGACCACGCCTTAATTCATTTTATCCCTTGGGTGGTTGGGTCCTTAACCTTATTGGAACCTACAAAACGGGTGCTTACAGTACCTATAATCCGGACGGACTTCCAGGCGTGATTGATAATATTCAGTGGGTTGACCGAACGACCGTCGATATGAAAGTTTCCAAATCCCTCCATGTGAATACCAGTCGGATTCAGGTGTTTGTGGATATTTCGAACCTATTTAACAGCAAATACCTGAGCTATGCCGGGTTCGTCAACACGTATGATTACATCGATTATATCGAATCTTTGCACTTTAGCTGGGAAGACGGCATTGAACATGGATCGGATCGGGTAGGGGATTACCGCAAACCGGGCGTACCCTATCAGCCGTTTAATCCTGTCGATCCAGATCATCTGACTCCGGAGGAAAAACAAATCTTAAAAGATAAAGCCTATATCAATATGCCTAACTTGAAATCGCTTACCTTCTTAGATCCCCGGGATATCACCTTCGGAATCACGGTTGAGTTTTAACATGAAGTCGATAATTACATCCCTGATTTTCATCCTGGGACTATCCACCACCTTATGGCCGCAGGTAGACGAAACGAAAAAATCGTATATCCGGATCGGATCTCTCCAGAGTCATTTTTCCGCTTGGGGATCTGAACGGGCCTGGAATAACGCCTATTATGAAGGTCTACGATGGCCCGCCGATTATCCCTATCAGGACAATGCGGTTATCAAACGGGCCTGGCTGGGGGTAGAGAATTTCACTGATGACAAAGGTCAGTATTGGAATCACTATGGATTGTATTTTTCCCTCAGTTACGTGGGCACGGGTATTTTTCCCGTGGAATTAACCCAGACGGCTAAATTTTTACCGCCTACTGTGTATGTGGATGGGAATGACCTTAGTTCAATTTACCTTAGCGACATTGATGAAGTGGATCCCACCCAAATCCCGGATCGTATTGTTCGGAATGTGGTGAATACATCCATGGGATTAACCATGGAACGAACGATCTATGCTTTCAGTCAGCAGTATCACGATAATTATTTTATCAAAATATTTACCTTTACCAATACCGGGAATACAGATTATGATGATGAGATTGAGTTAAATGAAACGCTTCACGGTGTCCGCATCGGCTGGGGAACCCGGTATAACGGCGGTCGTGAAGCGGGGTGGACTATCGGGGACGGGCAATCCTGGGGAAAACATACCTGGGTCACCCGTCGGGGAGAAGATTATGCCCAGCATACCACGGATATCCTTACGGAAGCCAACCCAATTGTGGATTGGATTCGGTGCGGATTTGCCTGGGCCGGCCAAACCTCCCGAAATGCATTCGATAATCTGGGAGGCCCTGATATTAGCGGTGACGGTCGTTTGACATCGCCCCACCATGTAGGAACGGCGATTTTGCATGTGGATATGGGACCCGATGACCCTTCGGATGATGTTAATCAACCTGTTTTCCTGGGGTGGCATGCAGGGGACACATATCCCGGAGTGGGAAATCTCCAACCCACCGATGAAAACAATATGCAGAAGGTCTACGAAATGCTGGCCGGCCATCCCTATCTGAATAAGGGCGGCAATGAGCGTTTTGATGAGGTCTACAGTAATGTCCAGGACCCGTTTACGGTTCACAATGATGCCGGGGGGACCAATGTGATGATAACCTACGGTCCTTACGATCTGGCACCGGGGGAGAGCGTCACCATTGTGGAAGCTGAAGGGATTAACGGGCTTAACCGGCAGATGTGTGAAACCATCGGCCGCCGCTGGAAACAGGCCTACGATAATTCCAGTGACAATGGGCCTTTTCCATTGCCTAATGGCAGCACAACCACCGACAAAGATGAATACAAAGACGCCTGGTTTTATACAGGAAAGGATTCCATATTGCTCACGTTTAGTAGAGCCAAACGTAATTACGATTCAGGATTCCAAATCCCGCAACCACCGCTACCTCCACCTTTGTTTGATGTCCGATCCGGAGGGGATCGTATCTATCTATCCTGGGACGCCAGTCCGTCGGAAAGTGAACCAGGTTTTGACGGCTATGAAATTTACCGGGCTGTGGGAAAACCCGATACCACATACGAATTGTTGGCCGCCGTGGATAAAGGGGTTTACACATACGAGGACCGGACACCCACTCGGGGATTTTCGTATTATTACTATATCGTCAGTGTCAATGACGGGTCTAATAACACCGGCGGCATAACCAATCCCACGGGACCGTTGCATAGCAGCCGTTTTTACACGCGGACCACCACGCCGGCCTTTCTCCGTCGGCAATCAGGTCGAGCGCTGGAGGATATTCGAGTAGTGCCCAATCCTTACCATATTTCCGCCTCGGCCTATCAGTACACCAAAGAACCGGATAAAATCATGTTTCTGAATATTCCGGGGCAATGCGATATCAAGATTTTTACCGAACGAGGAGACCTGGTGACCACTATCCATCACACCGATGGCAGCGGGGACGAAACCTGGAATTCCATTACATCGTCCCGTCAGGTTGTCGTGAGTGGGATTTATATCTTATATGTGGAAGTCACATCAGATCTGGTGGACAGCAATACCGGTGAAGTTTTGTTTAAAAAAGGTGATTCGGCCACACGGAAATTTGTGATTATTCGTTAATGATTTCGGGAACGCTATGAATTTCATTGAAAAGTAGCAGAATCCATGATAGTTTTAAGCTCTCCACAGGAAAATTTCTCAACCATAAATCATGGAGGAACAATGAGGAAATCGATAATATGGATATTGGCTATCCTGACTATCTCCAGTCTTTCCTTCGGTAAATGGGTGTATGATAGTGATTTCGCTGTCAATTCACAACCCCATGCTGCCGTTGTGGATGCCAATGGACGAGTCTGGGTGGGCTATTATGCTTACACGGATACATTGGGAATGCCCAATGATACGATTCCGATCAAACCGATTTATATTTATGAACCGGACGGAACCCAGGCGTCATTTTCACCCATTCGTATTTTGAGTTGGAGTGATGGACGCCAAGATACGATGTGGAACGGATGCCGTGGTATTTCGCTGGATCAGAATGGCAACATTTTGTACTCGGCCTACAATGACATTTGGCAAATTAACTACCAAACCGGTGAACCTATGGGAGCCTTGTACGACTTTGGTGGCTCCATTACAGAAGCCGGCGTAACCGCCGATGGGTACATGTTTGTGACTCGTGTGGTGCCCGGCGGTGATCCCATTTGGGTTTATGATATCTCCTTAGGACTACCTTCTACACCGACTGTGGCTGCTGATTGGGCCGATGGTCTAGTGAATACTATCAACGATGGCACAAACAATGTTATCAGTCGGACTGTTTTGGTAACCAATGATGGTAAAGATGTTTATCATGGAAAAATCTATGGTGGAACCCATAATAATGGTGTGATTCATTATCATAGTGATGATGGTCCAGAAGGCATCTACAGTGTGGTAGATATCCTTTATCGTGAAACGATGTGGGGGCAGATCCTGGATTGGGGTCTAGACAGTACCATCTGGGTGGGAACCTACTGGAATGTGGATGAAGGCGACTTCACCGGCTATTATGCCATCGATCCAGGCGCACGCTATCAAATCGTTAATTCCATCGGTACCGGTCAACCTTTTGGCGTACCATTTGGAAATGCAATCGCTGGTGGCGATACCATTCGGGCTCCCCGGGGTATTTCCTTCGCGGCGGATAGCGTAACCGCCTATGTCTGTGACTTTGACGGTGGTCGTGTGACCAAATTCGTAGATGATGGTACCGATCCCGACCCAGTTCCCTTGCAGGATCCGCCTACCTATTCCACCTGGGCCTATGACAGCGATTTTGCCATTGGATCTCAACCCCATGGCGCTGTGATTGCACCCGACGGTCGGATTTGGGTCGGCTATTATGCCTATTCAGATACTTTGGGAATGCCTAATGATACAATTCCCATTAAACCCATCTATGTCTACAACCCCGATGGAACCCAGGCTGACTTTTCCCCGATTCAAATTCTGAGTTGGGCTGATGGTCGTCAGGACACAATGTGGAATGGATGCCGTGGTGTTTCACTAGACAACAATGGCAATATTCTGTATTCCGCCTACAACGACATCTGGCAGATTAATTACCAGACTGGTGAGCCTATGGGTGCCTTGTACGACTTTGGTGGTTCCATTACCGAAGCTGGTGTAACTGCCGATGGTTACATGTTTGTGACTCGCGTGGTTCCCGGTGGCGATCCCATTTGGGTCTTTGATATTTCATTGGGATTGCCTTCGACACCAACCATAGCGGCTGATTGGGCAGATGGTTTGGTAAATACCATTAATGATGGCATTAATACGGTCATCAGCCGGAGTGTTCTGGTTACCAACGACGGTAAAGATGTCTACCATGGAAAAATCTACGGTGGAACCCATAACAACGGCGTGATCCATTATCATAGCGATGACGGTCCCGAAGGGGTCTACAGTGTAGTAGATAACCTATATCGTGAAGTCATGTGGGGACAAATCCTGGATTGGGGTCCCGACAGCACCATTTGGGTTGGAAGCTACTGGGATGTGGATGAAGGCGACTTCACCGGTTATTATGCCTTGGATCCCAGTGCCCATTATCAAATCGTGAACATGGTCGGAACTGGACAGCCCTTCGACGTATCCTTTGGGAATACCATCGCTGGTGGTGATACCATTCGTGCACCTCGGGGAATTACCTTCACCGATGATGGCAATACTGCCTACGTTTGCGATTTTGATGGAGGTCGGGTATCCAAGTTCGTCTATAGCACTGTCAGCGTAGATGAACCGGTAACACCGGTACCATTAGCATTCAAACTCAATCAAAATTATCCGAACCCCTTCAACCCCACCACAAATATCAGTTTTGACCTATATCAACAAGGTCATGTTAAACTAACGGTTTACGATATTTTGGGACGGGAAGTTGCGGTTCTGGTTAATGAAGAAATGCCTGTTGGTCAGCATGTGATAACCTTTAACGCTAAAGGATTATCCAGTGGGATGTATATTTATTCCCTGCAGACCGAAAATAAAGTCATATCCAAGCGGATGACTTTACTCAAATAACTCCGTGTGAGTTGTGAATCGAAAAAGGGCCTCCTCGGAGGCCCTTTTTTATCGATCACTATTAAAATTTGATCCACCTCTACCTACATTCAATGGGGGATTCCCATGTTTAGGATCCGAAAATCAGATAAAACTACCGATTATTGGCTTTGGATAAGCGTTTTCGTCCTCCTGGCGTCAGCGGCAGGGCAGCCTAAATCAATACCAGAAATTACAGAAGGACAGGCGCCTAAATGGTCTCCTGATAGTGTTCATATAGCCTTTTCGGGACCTCAATTTAGGGGCATCTATGTGTATTCCTTGGAAAACCACCAAGTGGACACCCTGTCTACAGAGCAAGCAGCCGGATTTGGGATGGCTTGGTCACCTTCCGGTGATCGTATCGCGGCGCGGGTGGGCATGCGAATAGACGGGAAACAACTATTTGCCCTGGTTCTCTATTCTCTGAGTGACAGTGTACCCTATTTCCTTACCAATTATGAATCTGGGATGTCAGGTGTACCCCAATGGGATGGGGAGGGTACACGGATATGGCTTAACGGAAGCGCCCGTATTCGTCAATGGGATATCCCCACAAAACAACCATCAACAGACCCTGTTTGGATGGTGATTAAGGATCAAATAGTTCGAATTCATTCTAACGGGTCACGGGATGTCATCACTCTCCCGGAAGAAGGTCCCGTTATTGAGACGGATATTGCCCGTGATGGGATGTATCTTGCATTTAAAGTTCTGGGTGGACATTTGTGGCTCCTATCGGCCGATGGTTCGACGCAGATTAACCTGGGTCTGGGGAATTCACCTCGTTTTTCACCCGATGGGCAACGCCTTTGCTATACCGTAATAAAAGATGACGGCCATCGCTTGACTGAAGCGGATATATATATCATGGATCTTGAAGATCAGACCGTTATTAATGTGACCCAGAGTCCCGACCTTGTGGAACTACACCCAGATTGGTCTCCTGATGGAACCCGGATTGTATATGATACCAACGATGGTCGTATCTGGACGCTGGAGGTGTCGAAATGAGAGGGAGAACATTCAGTCTTTTATTGAGCGCCGGTCTAGTATGGACTTCGATTCAGGGGCAGGTGACCGGTTTATCCGGGTGGGACATTTGTATTGATCCCGGTCATAGTCGGACGGAAAACATGGGTGTCAGCGGTTTTTCCGAAGCGGAAGAAGTGTTGCGGGTGGGTCTCCAGCTTCGGGAATTGCTCCGGACCACCACTGATATCGATACCGTTTACATGACTCGTACCAATGATCAGCAAACGGTGGGTCTATATGACCGTTCCGTGTATGCCAATTCGGTGGGGGCCTCCTGGTTTCATTCGATCCATAGTAATGCAGGGGCACCCACATCCAATAATACCTTACTACTATGGGGGCAGCTTTACGACGGGACTCCCGATCCTCCGGTTGGGGGAGAGGCCATGAGTGCTGTCATGATAGATATTCTGACCCGTGGAATGCGAATTCCCTCCATTGGTTCATGGGGCGATTGTTCCTTTTATTCCTACACCGGATCCTGCGGCCCGGGCTGGCCCGGTCCCTATCTCTCGGTGAATCGTAATACCATTATGCCTTCAGAATTGAGCGAAGAAGGGCACCACACGCATCCGGCTCAGAATCAACTGGATATGAATTCGGAATATCAACGTTTATTGGCCTACACGTTCTACTGGTCGATTCTGAAACATCACAATATTTCCCGGCCTACGGTGCATATCTGTACCGGGATTGTGCGCAATCTGGAGACCGGACAACCCATTAACGGAGCCACCGTGACCATCGGCGATCAGAGTTATACCACCGACACGTTTGAATCTTTATTTTTTCAATATACCAATGATCCGGAAGCTTATCGAAACGGTTTCTACTTTTTGGAGAACCTTCCCGATTCCAATTGGTCGGTGATTGTTTCTGCGGAGGGGTATTATTCCGATACATTGACTGTAACGCCGGTTGATACATTTTTCACTTTCCTGGATATTGACCTCTTGTCTAGTCAGCCTCCCGGGATTGTGGCTACGATTCCCGTTGAAGGAGACACGACCTTCCCCGCCTGGGACCCGGTTGAAATCCAATTCAGTCGCTCTATGGACCCGGTGTCCGTTGAGACGGCGTTTCAAATCGAACCATTCACTACCGGATCTTTTACTTGGTGGAATCAGCACCGGCGGTTGGAGTTTTTGGCGGACAGTATCCAGTATGTTACCGATTACACCGTGACCATCGGTGATTCTGCTCAGGATATTTACGGGCACACCCTGGATGGAGATGGGGATGGCCTTCCCGGGGGATCCTTTGTCTTGCATTTCAGAACCAGTCCCAGCGATATCGCCCCACCTCAGATTCAGGTCGTTTATCCCGCCGTTTCCTCCAGTGGAGTAGAATTGGACCCGATTGTGAGCATTCGTTTTGACGAAATCATCGGCAATACCGATTCCCTGGAATCCATCATCTATCTGGAGAATTTTTCCCTTTCGGAACCAGCCCTAACCCGGTTGCGAGCTTACAGTGTTGGTGATGAGACGGTTGTCAACCTCTTCCCCCAGGATCGACTGGATCCTCTGTCAGTGTATGTGTATCGCGTGGCTCCAGGAATTATGGATCAGTTTGGAAATACCATGGGTATTTGGCATTCTTTCAGTTTTCAGACCGGTACCACCGTGGCCGTCACCCAGTCGATTGACAACTTTGAATCAGGGGTAACCTCTCATTGGTGGGAACCGGCACAGAGCGGTAGTTCCACCGGATTTATTCCCGACAGCACCGGACGGTTCGTCACCACAGAGATTACTAATCTGTTGACCGGCAGCACCGCCGCGCTAGATATCCGTTACGGATGGGATGAAGATGCGTCTGATTGGTTGATTCGGGAATACCTGGGCAGTGGCGATCCCCGGGATGTGACCTTTACTGGTCAGGATGTTTTGCAATGTTATGTGTTTGGCGACGGGTCGGGAAATCAATTCCGATTCGCTGTGGATGACCATTTGCCGGCGACTGGCGCTTCGTACCACGAAGTCAGTCCCTGGTTCACCGTGGACTGGATCGGCTGGAAGCGGATTCGCTGGAATATGGCCGCTGATGGAACCGGTTCTTGGTTAGGCGATGGTGTGCTGGATGGGAATCTCCGGATTGATAGTATTCAACTAACCCATGTGGCGGACCATCCCCAGTTCGGCCGCCTGATCTTTGATGATCTGGCTATTGTTTTTGATGAAGAATTAAGTCTGGATACGGCCATCCTGCTTCCGGACCAACTGTCCTTACTTCAGAACTATCCCAATCCGTTCAATCCCGTCACCCATATTGATTACACTTTGAAAAAAGCGGGGACCATGTCCTTGACTGTTTATAACATCCGTGGCCAGGTTGTGCGGCATTTGGAATCAGGATATAAAAACGCTGGTCGGTACCACCAATTGTGGGATGGACGGGATGATGAGAGTCGGGTTGTCAGCGCTGGAACCTATATTTATCGACTGCAGACCGGCGAGCACTCAGTTTCACGAAAGATGGTGTTGTTGAAATAGGATCATGGTGAGCGGTGGTTGGTGAGTGGTAGCTGGTAGCCGATGGGGTTATTTCAGATAGCTTATTTTTCGCGACAGAACTACCTGATGGCCTGTTTGCAGGAGGACAAAATAAATCCCCGAGCTTAAGGGCATTCCCTGTTCCGTTGTCCCAGTCCATCGGATCGTGGGAGAGTTGATGGAATGCCGAAAGACTTCCCGGCCGTACACATCAACTATTTTCAGTGTCATACCGTCTGGATCGATATTTTCAGGTACTTGAAAAACCACGGTGCTGTTGAAAGGATTAGGAAAAGCTTTCAGGGTATAGTTATTGATCATGGAGGGTGCTCCCGTATGAATGGACAGGGCATCCCGTATAACAATCGTTTTCACTACCAAATCAAATCCTGTAGTCGGTCCATTCCAACAGGGATCACAGGGGGGAAGACCATATTCGTATGCGAAGGTATGTTGAAATCCTGTATCGCTGTATACAGCCATTCCGTAGAACAGCGCACTGCCGGTTACCCAGAAAGGTCCTGATCGGTGCAAGACACCGGAATCGGGAGGAATCGTGATCGGATACCACTGCGGATAGGTGACCGTCGTATCATCGAAGGATAATTGGAGGGTAGTGAGTACGGGACCGGGATACCCGGTACTGTCGGAGCGAAGCGACAGTGAGACGGTTTGATTGAAGACGGGCTCACTGATGAGGATTTCTATCTGATTAATCGAATAATTTTCCCAGGACGAATCCGGCACAAAATACACTCCCATATCGGTAATATTGCCCAGAACCGTGATATCCTCCGGTGTGGTGGATGGATCAAAATAAGCCAAAGTGTCCGTTTCCTGACCTGCAACCGGTTGAAGCGGGAGGAGGAAAGTTATACACCCCAGAAGAATGGTGTTAAGCATAGAAAAACCATCTGGAAAAATCCACAGTCGATATTTGGATACATCATACATGTCCACTTCCTGGCTTTTTTCAAGTTACAAACTAACAGACCAGAAGGACAAGGGCCCTAAACGGGCAACCGATGTAGACGTGTTCCTACTGGATTGACGCTACTCGTCGCACAGGTGCTCCACAGTTGGGTAAGTCGTAAGCCCTCAATCGAATTATCTTTTCGTCGGAATACCGATCACTTCAACAATACCATCCGAATCGTCCGAACCTGATTTTCAGTTCGGAGACGGCAGAAGTAGGTTCCGGTGGCCACCGGTTTGCCAAAATTGTCCCGGCCGGACCAGGAAACCATATGGGTACCGGCACTGCGATAGCCTTTGATCAGCGTGCGGACTTCCCGTCCCATGAGATCATAAATCACCAAGGAGACTTGGGTGTTTCGATCCAGATCAAACCGAATAGCGGTCTGGGGGTTGAAAGGATTGGGGTAATTTTGGTAGAGGGCAAAGTCCACCGGCACCGGAGGTGTATCCTTCTCCGTCGCCAATTGATCGGTTTTTCGTACGGCCCGATAATTGTCAAAATAAATGGTGCCACGACTGACACCAATGGTCGGATTGTAGGTCATCTGGAAACTATCGGTTCGCATGGTTCCTTCCAAAACACCGTCGCCGAGCCAAGTTCCAGTTTCGCCCACACCCAGATCCCAGGAAACCAACCGCCAGCCCTTCCAGTTGATTTCAATCCAGGGACTCACTTCATGATAACCAGCGGCAGTAGCAGGAAGACGGTCGTCAACACAGAAGCGGAAATAGTTGGAACTGCCATCACCATATAGGTAAGTCTGCAGGATATAGGACGTGTCAAACTGAACGGCCCGAGGATCACCACCGGAGAGATAGGTACGGATCAGCCAGTCGTTGGCGTTAGTGTTCCAGGCATAATGCAATTTGGCTGACTTTCGGGGCGTGGTTCCCGGTAGATAAATTGAAGAGGAAGTGCCGAAGGAGGTCTCCGCCAGAATGCCGGTGGTGGATCCGGACCCCGAGGGCTGCCACCATTCGGCTACACCGTCAAACTCTGAAATCATGAGAATATCGCCATAGGCTAAGGCTTCCGTATGGAAGTCTATCGCTAAGCGAGTGTCCATAGGATTGCCCATAATATCGGTTATGGTGGAATCAATAATGACCGTGTAGGTTTGATCCGGGATGAAATCATCGGCGGGGCGAATGGAGAAAAGGGACTGCTCGTTCAGTTCCGAATAATGGTGGTCAAAGTCAATCGGAAGTCCGTTGGCCAGGATATCTACTCCGGAACCTAAGGAGGAAGGACTTACCCGTTCGTCAAAGACAATTGTGACTACATCTCCGATCTCCACTTGATCGCTGAGACCGTTAAAATCCAGGTTCAATTCAGCGATTTCAGGTCCCCAAATATCTTGGGCTTCTGTGGTATAATGAAGGACCAAAGCATCCCCAGGTTGTCCGTCCCCGTTGCCATCAAATTCGACCCCATTAATATCCGTAAGACTGGAATCGATGGTAATTGTAAAGTCCAGCGCGTAAGGCAAATTCTGATAGAAGGAAATGGCCACGCTGCGATGATTAGACGCCCAAATCAGGGAGTAGCCTATCTCTGTATCAACGATAATTTTTGAATAGGTATCATCGGTGTTCATGGTTTTTGAAAATATGATCTCCGGCCGAACATTAACTCGAACCGTATCACCAGCGGGAGGATCGGTAGACACCACCATCGGGGCAAAAGAAGGAATAGAGTCGGTGGTTTCCAAGCTGGAAGGGCTAGATTCCGACCAATATCGGTTAGCCGTGGTAGCGTAATAGGTGTATCGACCGTTAAAATCTTGGGTGCCGGAAAACGATTCCATAATCTGGTAAGTGGTATCGGAAAAATGAATATCCACGATGGTGTTTTGACTTGAATCAGCGGCCAGAGTATCGGTACGATAGACTATATACCAGGCCGGATTGGTAGTGTCTAAAGGTGTAATAGTAAGACGATAGTTTAGGGAATCCACTCGCTCCAGCGATAACGTTGGTGCTTCCGGTGTATTACTGTTGACATTGAAATTTACAGGTTGTTTTGTTTGCCGTTTAAAAAAAGTCGACCCGGCCTGATTCCAGTAATCATGGGATTCCCAGGTACCGTAACTGAAAAACTGGAATCCCTTTACCCAAGGAATAGAACGGCAGGTGTTCACAATACTGGCATGGTTATTCCAGGCTCCATTATCTGACAACACATAAGAGCCAGGTCCTACGGTATAGATGTTCTGTTCCTCAATGCCTGGTTGAATATAATCGCTCCAGCAGTTGGGGCAATCGCCTACTAACATTCCGTAGAAACTGGTGGATGAGGTCCAATGGTAATGCATAGGAGTTAGTTGATCCACATAATGTTCATTGAACCACAGGGCGGCATCCTGAAAAACAGAGCCATAGGCTTGCCAACCGGACCAGTTGTATTTTCCCAAGACGGCAGCGGACAGCCGCACCCAGGGTTTAACGGTTTGAATGGAATCGTGGAGGGTGGAAACAAATTCCGTGACACTCGAGCGCCACCATTCTTCCCAAGTGGCAAAACCGGAGGGCACACCGGCGGAGTAGGGGTGTTCTATGTCGTAGAGATACCGGCCAGAACGGTTCTCATTCAAGGCTTCAATTTCTTCATCGGTCAGCATCCCGTCCATGCGGCGCAATTCCTCTTCCGGTGATGGGGCGACCCGCTGGTTGTTGGCGTATTCATTCCACCGGACATAATCCAGATGGAGTCCGTCAATGTCGTAGTTGTTTACAATTTCCATGGCCACATTGACCGTGTAATTGCGTACGGCTTCTAAGCCTGGTGACAAGGCCCGGTAGGAGGTCATGGGGTTGCCGTCCTGATCGCGGCACACCCAATCTGGATGTTCGTGAGCCGGGGTGCCGGGGGCAGTGCTGCTGGCCTGAAAGACGTTGAACCAGGCATGGACTTCCATGCCCCGGGCGTGAGCTTCCTGAATCATGTACGCTAGTGGGTTGTAGCCGGGGTCTCCCGACCCAGCATAGTAACCCCAGGGTTCAAAAGATGAGGGATAGTAGGCGGTGCCGGATTGACGAACCTGGAAGAGGACAGCATTCATATGGGCGGCTTTCATATTGTCCAGAATTTCCCGAATCCGTGCTTTTCCCTGAGCTGGTGAATAGGACGAAGATATATATTCCCAGGTGATGACCCAATTGGAACGAAATTCAGAATTGGTAGATTGTCCAGTTAGGCCGGAAAGACATAAAATCAGGCTGAACGCCAACCGATATTTTTTCATGTGAAGGATTCCCCGTTTTAATAATATAGATAAATTAAGTCGAAATACGTTGGACACCAAGATTGGCAAATGAAGGGATTTCCATACTTTTAGGCAGTCTGTATATGGTTATGTGTCCTGATTTATCCTTTAGCTAACCAAAGGCTCGGCCAAACTCAGCATATAAGTACGTTGACAGGTTGAAACGCGTTCAATCCAAAACATTCAAAATAGGTTCAAAGAGTCTCCAGACGACCAGATGTAGAACTTTCTGACTGTAGATTTCGACTTCCCAGTCCCCTTATTCCTTCTCCTGTCCATGTATCATAGGAACAAATGCCACCGGCAG
Organism: uncultured bacterium; assembly: GCA_964535735.1. Classification (GTDB taxonomy): domain Bacteria; phylum Fidelibacterota; class Marinisomatia; order Marinisomatales; family J089; genus J089. The sequence continues at coordinate 23,555 of CAZHTM010000015.1, read as the reverse complement.
AGATCGCTGTTTGTGGATTGCACCAGTTTTATCTTTAGAGACTATCCAGAGAAATTGTCCCCCATACTGAGGACCAGCGGGAATCACCAATCGGCCGCCAGAGGATAATTGGTCGATTAGCGCCTGGGGAATTTTCCTAGGAGCCGCTGTGACAATAATTTTATCAAACGGTGCATGTTCCGGCCAACCCTGATACCCGTCACCTACTTGTACTTCCACATTACTATAACCTAAATCCTTCAGGCGTTGAGTTGCCTCATGTCCCAACCCCGGGATGATTTCCATGGAATATACTTTAGCACAGAGAGTAGCCAGAATAGCGGCCTGATAACCGGATCCGGTCCCAATCTCCAGTACTGTGTCAGTGGGTTGAGGGTCCAAAAGATCTGTCATAAACGCTACAATATAGGGCTGAGAAATAGTTTGCCTGTAACCGATGGGCAAGGGGCGGTCATCATAGGCCGACTGTTGGAGGGCTTTGGGAACAAAAAGATGCCGTGGTACCTGCCGAAAAGCGTTCAATATCTCAGGAGACGTGACTCCACGACCCTGAATATCCTGGCGAATCATGGTTTCTCTGATGGTCATAAACGGGTCAGGCGTTTGTCCTTCTAGAAAAATAAGTAAGCCTAGTCCCCAAAAAAGAGCATTCATCCCGGTGGGCTATTACCGTTCATAAGTGCCTGTGAGGATTGCTTTTCCTAGAACATGTCCTTCAATAAGGGCTATTAAATCTTTATACCGGGCACCGGTATCAAGATGCAACCGATCTACGTTCAGGGCGTAGAGAGTAAAGATGTAATGGTGGGTGCCATGACCTGGTGGTGGACAGGGACCGCCGTAACCAGTACGTCCCCAACTATTGGTGCCCTGAGTAAACCGGGTATGATCTACCGGATCAATCCCTTCCGGTAAAGATTTCATATCAGGCGGGATGTTCCATGCGATCCAGTGAATCCAGTCTCCCATGGGTGCATCAGGATCAACACAGGTAAGGGCCAAACTCCGAGTGCCATCAGGTAAATCGGTCCAGAATACGTCAGGAGAATAGTCTTTTCCTTCACAGGAGTAAGAAATCGGAATCGGTTGCCCGTCTTGAAATGCTGTAGAACCTAAGTTCATGCTGGCCTCCTTTCCGAATAGGCCTGCTGTTGAAAGCAGGAAAGCAAACCCCATAAATAACCAAAATTTCACATCCCAACGTACCGGTTTTTTCGCACTTTGTCAAGGTTGCTAGCGGGTAAGTTTTTCCGTTTTATCTCCATGTTAATACAGGGTCGTAGACTTGTGTCGTCCTTCGATAGACTCATGATTCCTGTAATTTGCACAATAAAAGTCCCCGCCTATGTTTGCTGATGAAATCCTGTTTGATACTGCCAGATTGCCGGTCCTATGTTATTCGTTACGATCTACCTATTTGTGCATGAATTCTTTATTATGAATGAAGGACTATTTCCTTATTTTTGTCACAAATACATTGTCATCGGTTGCCGTAAATTCCACCGGAAAATATTTTCTGGAGACCCCATGCAACGAATTACCCTTAGTTTTCTTTTTTGTTTCACGCTGCTATTCGCCAAAGAAGGACTGTGGCTTCCTGAGCAAATAAAAACCCTCCCCTTGAAGGAAGCAGGATTTCACCTTACAGCTGATGATATCTACAATTCTAAAGGCTCGTCCCTGGCGGATGCTATTGTCAATCTTGGTGGTGGCACGGCAGAATTTGTCTCTCCGGATGGCCTGTTACTGACCAACCATCACGTGGCCTACGGAGCGGTTCAGCGAGCTTCCACCCAAGGGACAGACTACCTTACCAACGGATTTCTAGCCAAAAACAGGGAGGAGGAAATCCAGGCCCCAGGAACCTCAGCAAAAATCTTGGTCAGGGTGAAGAACGTTACTGAACGAATCACTAAATCAGTGAAAAAATCGGATGATCCCGTAAGCCGGGAACGGGCCATTAAAGCGGCGATTCAGGTGCTAAAGGACCAGGTTGAAGCTGAAGGCGAGGATATTGAAGCTCGAGTGGCGAGTATGTATTCTGGTCGTGAATACTGGCTCTATGTGTACAAACGTTTCGATGATGTGCGAGTAGTCTATATGCCGCCCCTGGCGATTGGAAATTATGGTGCGGAAATTGACAACTGGATGTGGCCGCGCCATTCTGGTGATTTTGCCTTCATGCGAGTCTATGTTTCACCTGATGGAGTGGGCCGGGCTTATGATCCGGCGAATGTTCCCTATCATCCCAAACGATATTTGAAGATATCTACCCATGACCTGGACCCAGGAGATCTAACATTTATTCTGGGATATCCCGGACACACCAACCGTTACCGCACATCCTGGACTGTAGATTACAATCTACGGGTTAGCTATCCCCGGACCATTGCTCGGTTTGATTACGTCATTTCTCTTATGGACAGCCTGGGAGCCGCCAGTCCCGAAGCGGCCATCAAAGTGGCGGGTCGGATTAAAGGACTGTCCAATTATCTGAAGAAAACCCGGGGCATGCAGTCTGCTATGGAAAAGGCTCATTTTCTTGAAGAAAAAAGACAATTTGAAGCCGAGTTGGATCGATTTATTCAATCCAAACGAAAAACCAGAAAAAAATATGGATCTGTATTGTCAGATATTGCCGCTCACTATGCCGATCTGGAGGCACGGGATACTCGCGATCAGGTTCTGGGACTTTTTGGTTGGTTGGCCGGGACCTTATCCTCTACAGCCAACTCTATCGTCTATACGGTGATGGAACGGGAAAAGCCCGACGAGGAACGGGATCCAAATTTTTCTGAGAAAGATGTGGAACGCCAGGTCGACCGGCTGAAATATCGTTATTATAGTTACTATGAGCCAGCGGAACGGGCTTTGCTGAATTGGACGTTGGAGCAATCCCAGACCTTGCCTGAGGATAAACGGATTGCACCTCTGGATAAACTCATTGCCGATCAAGGATCGGTGACTGCTGCTGTGGATTATTTGGTCTCCGGGACCGCCTTGGCGGATGTGGAACAAGCCCGTGCTTGGTATCAAGCCACATCAAATGAACTAAAAGCGGCGAATGATCCCATGTTGAATTTGGCGTTTGCGTTGTATCCTATTCACGAAGAAATGCGCGATTGGAATGAAGCCTGGAATGCGGAAATGAAAACGATACGCCGAGCTTATGTGGATGCCGTTCAAACCTATCGACAAGGTCAAATCTATCCTGATGCCAACGGCACGTTGCGATTTACCTATGGATATGTGGAAGGATATTCTCCCCGTGATGCAGTTAATTATTCATCGCAAACCACTCTTCGTGGTGTGATTGAAAAAGATACAGGGGAAAAACCCTTCAACATGCCACCAGTGTTGAGAACTCTGGAAGAATCCAAGGACTTTGGCCGCTGGGCCGATCCGGACTTAGGGGACGTGCCGGTGGCTTTTACCCATCAATGCGACATTACCAATGGCAACAGCGGCAGTCCTGTCTTGAATGCCTGGGGAGAATTGATCGGCATCGCCTTTGATTTGAACTATGAAGCTCTATTGGCAGACTGGCGCTACGATGAAGCGTTAGAAAGAACTATATCGGTGGATATACGTTACGTCTTGTTTGTGACGGAAAAAGTTGCCGGAGCCGACTACATTTTGAAAGAACTTGGCTTCTAGCCATCGACGAAAGGTTGACAATGAAAAAACAGTTTTTCCCGTTAGTATTGGCATTGATTGCTTTTGGCAGTGCCCAGGACTTTCCGGAAGCGGGGAAATGCAACGCCGCTCGCTCCGCCGCCCGCTGGCTAAATGCCACCAACGTTCTTACCCCGGCTCAGGAAGGGGTGGACGTAACGTATTATCGACTCAATCTCTCCATTCATCCCGACACTCAAACCATCGAGGGGTCTGTCTTGGTGCGGGTAACCGTTGTGGACAGTGGCTTAGCTCAATTGGATCTGGATCTAGCCGATAATCTCACGGTTGCAACGGTAACAATTGCCGATACAGCGGCCATGTTTAGTCACCTGAGCGATCTTTTATCTGTAACGCTACATCCCCAACCCGCTGGTGCTGTGGTAGAAGCAGTAGTAGATTATTCCGGTACGCCCGATCCCAATGGCTTCGGTTCCTTTGTATTTTCATCCCGAAATGGGAATGACCACATCTGGTCGCTATCCGAGCCTTACGGTGCCCGGGATTGGTGGCCCTGCAAGGACGATCCCAGCGATAAGCCGGATTCCGTTGATATAATCATCACTGTTCCCACTGGACTGGTAGTAGCCTCCAATGGTGTTTTAGATCGAACCGCCCAGGGAAATGATGGTACCACCACCTACTATTGGAAAGAACGGTACCCCATTGCCACTTATTTAGTGTCAGTGGCTATGTATCCCTACACGGTGTGGGAAGATTCCTATTTGGCCCTGGATACCACAACGACGATGCCTCTACAGTTTTTCTCCTATCCAGACCATATGAGTCTGCTGCAAAATAATTACCTCCGAACCAAGGACATGATTCACGAATTTGCTCTTCGCTATGGTGAATATCCATTCCTCAATGAAAAATATGGCCACGCCGAATTTGGCTGGGGCGGGGGCATGGAACATCAGACCATCACCAGTATGGGGGGCTGGAGCCTGGATTTAATAGCCCATGAATTGGCGCATCAATGGTGGGGTGATATGGTGACCTGCGCCGATTTTCATCACATCTGGCTGAACGAAGGGTTTGCCACGTATAGCCAGGCCATCTGGTGGGAGTCTCAGGATGGATCGACCGGTTATCACACGTTTATGAATTCCCGTCGTTATTATGGAGGTGGAACTATTTTTGTGGAGGAACCCACCTCCGTGGGTGCGATTTTTAATTACGATCTTTCATATGCCAAAGGTGCCTGGGTCGTTCATATGCTTCGTCATGTTGTAGGTGATTCCACCTTTTTTACCATTCTTCAAACCTACAGCTCCGATCCACAATTTCGTTTTGGTTCCGCCACCACGGAACAGTTCCGGGATTTGTGTGAATCGGTGTCAGGGATGGATTTACACCCTTTCTTTCAGCAATGGATTTATGAAAGCTATTATCCCAATTATACCGTGGGTTACACGCAAATCGGTGATACTCTACATGTGAGCATCAGTCAATCCTCGACCGGGGGCACCGTGTTTACCATGCCCATTGATTTGGAAATCCACGGCCAGGATACCGTCTTTACAGTGGTGGTTCAGAACAATACTCCTGCGGCGATCTATGACATACCCCTTCCTCCTGATGTCCAGGTCCGATCTTTGATCCTTGACCCGGATCAGTGGATTCTCCGGATGGTGAACTATGTACCCATGAATACTGCAGACGAATCTCTACCTCTGGACTGGTCCCTAAAGCCAGCTTATCCCAATCCCTTCAATGCACGGACGACCATCCCTTATTCCCTGCGGGGAAGGGCGGAAGTGAATTTCTCTATTTATGATTTGACCGGCCATGAAATCGTTACCTGGACGACCGTGAAGCCTGCGGGACAACACCTCTTTGAATGGAATGGAAAGGACCGGGTTGGACGTGTGGTACCCGGAGGTATCTACTTGGTACGCTTCCGCGCCGGATCGTTTGTTCAAACCGAGAAGGTGGTGTATCTAAAATAGGACGCCTATTCTATGACCTTTAAACGCGGACTGATCTTTACCCTCATATTTCTTTGGAGTTGTGGTCCCATACCACGAGTTGTTGAGCGGTATCCCAATCGCCAAAAGCGCGTGGAAGAAATGGTGGTGCAGCGCCGAGGTCAACCGGAAGAAGTGGTATCGCGCATCACCTATTATCGAACCGGTGCGGTGGAAAGTGTTGCCGAATTGTCGAAAGGTATTCGGGAGGGAAAATACACAGCCTGGTATCCCAATGGCCAAATCCATAGAACCGGCCGCTATCTCCAGGGACAGCGTGATGGAAAATGGAAGGTGTTCACAGATGAAGGAGCCCGGGATTCGGTGGCGAATTACCTGTTAGGTCAGTTTGATGGTACCGTGGCCACATTTTATCCAAATGGGAAAAAGAAGCGTGTCGTACATTATGCTAAGGGGCAATTGAACGGAGGTGTACGTGAATACGCACCTTCTGGGAAACTTCTCTTTAAAGGAGAATTCCTATTCGGAAAAAAATCCGGAACCTGGATTTGGAGGACAGCCGAGGGTAAGGTGGATTCTATTCGGTCCTGGCAGAATAATAGACCCCATGGCGTATGGGTGGATTTCTATGAAGACGGTACTCCGTTATTTAAACGCTTGTTTGCGGACAGTGTGCTCTCTGGACCGTATCAGAAATGGTATCCCAATGGTAAAACAGCCCTCAAGGGGGAGATGCTGACTGGCGCCCGAACGAATCGCTGGATCTGGTATAATCGTAATGGGAAAAAAGATTCCGTCAGGGAATACGTGCGTGGGATTCCCCACGGAACCTGGATTGATTATTCGGAACAGGGAAAACCGGTCCTGATTCGATCCTACCAGGATAGCCTTCTGAACGGGGACTGGAAGCGGTGGTATCCTCAGGGAAAGCGAGCCGAGTTCGGTGCATATGCCTTTGGAAAACGAACAGGGGAGTGGACGTGGTGGAATACCGACGGCGCGGTGGATTCCATTCACCATTATCAGAATGGCCTTTTAGATGGAATCCAACAGGTGTTTCGTCCTTCTGGAGATCTGCTTCGGGAAACGGAATATCGTCAGGGCGCCAAATCGGGAGTGGAAACAATCTGGGATTCCACGGGCCAAATGCGGAGCCAGATATCCTATCTCAACAACCAACGCTCGGGACCATATGCTTTCTGGAACCAGAGTGGAGTATTGCTGGAGGAAGGGACCTACCGGAACGGAGTTCCGGATGGATTGATTCGCCGCTGGTATGAGATGGGGAATCCCATGTCTGAGACGTTTTATCAGCAGGGAACAACAGTAGGCCGCTCCCGGATTTATAATCCCTCCGGATCGATCAGCCAGGAAATATGGTGGCTTGATCAGAAAAAGGTCTGTGAATTGGAGTATCATTCCAATGGGTGGCTAAAGCGGGTCCAACTTTACCGAAACGGCCAACCGGTTTATGAACGTACCTGGAATCGCTTGGCTCTGGAAACAACCACCGTGGAAGCCCGGTTAGGAATTGCCATAGAGCAAACCCTTTATCTTTCGGGAAATGTTAAGACCGAAATCAGTCGGAAACAGGGACAACTACATGGTCTTCAGCGGGAATTCGACGATCACCGTCGTTGGATTCGCCTGGAGTTGTATGACCAGGGAACCTTGTATCTGCGGCGGGTACGGGCCTCGAGCGATGGGGAGCCGGAAGATCTTGTCTATAAGGACAATCAATGCCAGTACCGGATCACCCCGGAGTTACAGTTTGTACCCTGTGTGTCTGACTCAGAAAAAGTTCAAAAGAATATAAAAGAATCTTCGGATTCAGAGGGCAATTAAGCCTATTTTTGCGTCCAATTTTCCAACCATTTTGATAACTATTCGATAGAGGAGTCCCTATGCAACTCAACATCCGGCCCTTTTCCATGGAAGTGAAAGCCTTTTATGAGCATCACGGACATTTCCATGATGGAGACGCAGGGTTGGATTTGTTTGTGGTTCATGAACAAGTGATACCGGCGGGGACGACCTGCCATATTCATTTCCAAATAGCTTGTGAAACGGTACCTCCACAACCCTATCTTTTAATGCCCCGGTCCAGTATTGCCAAAACCGGTCTTAGAATGAGCAACTCCATCGGTTTGATTGACGCCGGCTACCGAGGTGAAATCATGGCTGCGGTAGATAATATCCGATCCACCGATGAAATGATCTCACCAGGTCAGCGCCTGTTCCAACTGGTGGCTATGGATGGATCGCCAATCCATTTCAGTCTGGTGGATACGCTTTCGGAAACCTCCCGGGGTACTGGTGGATTTGGGAGTACGGGTCGCTGAAAAAGGTGCTGGCTCCGCTAGTCGCCGTGGTGGGAACCTTTTGAAAATATTTGACGTATAATCGGGGCTGTTTAACAGCATAACTTACTAAATAACAGCAACTTAACAGGAGTTATCGCTTATAGCACTTCCAGTTTTAGAGTGCTAAATAGACCTTGTAATACGGTAGCTCCTAAAATTAATTTCACGGCTGCTACAGGCAGAAATTTTATGAACTAACACTATAAACCTTAAAAAGATGAGGAGAGAACAATGAGTGTTAAATTGAATCCGTTAGCGGACCGGGTGGTTGTTGAACCGGCACCGGCTGAAGAAAAATCCAGTGGTGGAATTATTCTTCCCGATACGGCTCAAGAAAAACCGCAACTGGGCACAGTCATTGCGGTGGGTCCCGGGAGAGTCAGTGATTCCGGCACGCTCATTAAAATGACCGTCAAAAAAGGGGATAAAATCCTGTATGGAAAATACTCCGGCTCGGAAGTGACGGTAGATGGAAACGATTATTTGATCATGCGCGAAAGCGACATTTTAGCTACGCTCTAAGGAGGTAAATTATGGCTAAACAAATTGAATACAGCTTAGAGGCGCGGAATGCCCTCAAATCCGGGGTTGATCAGCTGGCCAACGCCGTCAAGGTCACCCTGGGCCCCAAAGGGCGGAATGTGGTAATTGAAAAGAAATTTGGCTCTCCCACCGTGACCAAAGATGGTGTAACCGTCGCTAAGGAAATTGAGCTTGAAAACAAACTGGAAAATATTGGCGCCCAGATGGTGAAAGAAGTGGCGTCCAAAACTTCTGATGTTGCAGGTGATGGAACCACCACCGCCACCGTTCTAGCCCAATCCATTATCGCAGAAGGTTTGAAAAATGTGACCGCCGGAGCCAACCCCATGTCTATTAAACGGGGTATTGACGCTGCTGTGGAAGCGGTTGTGGAAAAACTCCGGGAAATGAAAAAAGAAGTGGGCTCCGATTTTGAAAAAGTCAAACAGGTAGCTACCATTTCCGCCAACCACGACGAGGAAATCGGTGGTAAAATCGCCGAAGCAATGGAAAAAGTTGGTAAAGACGGCGTCATCACAGTAGAAGACAGCAAAACCGCAGAAACCTACCTGGAACTGGTGGAAGGTATGCAATTTGATCGCGGTTATCTGTCCCCCTACTTTGTGACCAATAACGACAACATGGAAGCCGAACTGGATGATCCCTATATCCTGATCCACGACAAAAAAATCAGTGCCATGAAAGACCTGTTACCGATTCTGGAAAAAATTGTCCAGACCGGTAAACCGGTGCTGATCATTGCAGAAGATGTGGAAGGGGAAGCGTTGGCTACTCTGGTAGTGAACAAACTGCGGGGGACCTTCAAAGTCCTGGCCGTGAAAGCGCCTGGATTTGGTGATCGCCGGAAAGCCATGCTGGAAGATATCGCCATCCTCACTGGCGGAACCGTCATCTCCGAAGATCAGGGATATAAACTGGAAAATGCTACCCTGGATTATCTGGGACGCGCCACACGGGTCGTTGCCGATAAAGATAACACTACCATTGTCGGTGGAGCTGGAGAAACAGAGCGGATCAAAGGCCGGATCAACGAAATCAAGGTCCAGATCGAAAAAACCACCTCCGACTATGACCGTGAAAAACTGCAAGAACGGTTAGCCAAACTGTCCGGTGGTGTAGCTGTGCTGTATGCCGGCGCTCCCACGGAAGTGGAAATGAAAGAGAAAAAAGCCCGGATTGAAGATGCCCTCCATGCAACTCGTGCAGCTGTGGAAGAAGGCATTATTCCCGGTGGTGGTGTAGCCTTGTTGCGGTGCATTGATGCCTTAGAAAACCTGAAGGTTTCTGATGCTCAGCAAGTAGGTGTGAATATCCTCCGACGCGCTCTGGAAGAACCCATTCGTCAAATTGCTAGCAATGCTGGCGTTGAGGCATCCATTGTGGTTCAGAAAGTCCGTGAAGGGAAAGATGACTTTGGCTATGATGCCCGGAATGATAAATATGTGAATTTGTTCGAAGCCGGAATCATCGACCCCACCAAGGTAGCCCGAGTCGCTATTGAAAACGCCGCCTCTATTGCAGGTCTACTTTTGACCACCGAAGCGGCAATTACGGAAATTCCGGAGAAAGAACCACCGGCACCGCCGATGCCCGACCCCGGAATGTATTAATCGACCTCCAAATCGATCTAAAGCCCCCCGGCTATCTTTATCGGGGGGCTTTTTTTTCTGAATTCTTGACACCACTCGAAGGCACTAGGTAAATTCAATTCACTATGGATGTCATACGACTCAAAAATATGGTTTTTTACGGCTATCACGGCGTAAGCGATACGGAAAAGACTCTGGGTGGAAAATTCGAGGTGGATCTAGAAATCTTTCTACCATTGAAAAAACCGGGGCAAACCGATCGCCTGCGGGATACCCTGGACTATGAAGCCATTTATCATACGGTGGAAGCTTGCACCCGTGAAAAAAAGTTTTTTTTAATCGAAGCTCTGGCCGAGACCATTGCCCGAACGCTGCTGAGTCAGTTTTCCATGGATCATTTAGTGGTGAAAGTCCGGAAACCCCATGCTCCTATCCAAGGGGTTTTGGATTCGGTGGAGGTGGAGATTAAACGCCACCGAGATTATTATGTCTAACCGCGTCTTTCTTTCTTTGGGTTCCAACCTGGGTGATCGGGAATCTAACCTGGCTAGCGCCATCTCTGCTCTGAGCACTTACCCAGAAATTCATGATCTGGTGAGCGCCTCTTTTTTTGAAACCGAACCAGTGGGCAATCCTGATCAACCTCAATTTTTGAATACAGTGGTGGAGTATCAGGTGGATTTTTCCCCGGAAGCGCTGTTGGAAGTAACTCAGCATACGGAAGAAATGTTAGGCCGTCCCCGGGAGCACGAAAAACATGGCCCACGGATGATAGATATTGACATTTTATGTTACAACCAGGAAATCATTAGCACTGATTCTCTGAAAATTCCCCATCCGGAATTGACTGTTCGGCGATTTGTGTTAGTGCCCTTTGCGGAAATTGCCCCCGACTTTGTGGTGCCTGGGTGGAATCGAACTGTGGCGTATCTCCTCGAACATTGCCCGGACACATCCCGGGTGTATAAACATATAATTCAGAAAAACGCATGAGACAACTGTACTATGTAGCGGTCGAAGGCCCTATTGGGGTCGGGAAAACAAGTTTGGTGAGAAAAATGGGCGAAAAGTTGAGAGCCCGCCTGGTACTGGAGGAATTTGAGGATAATCCATTTTTAGCAGATTTTTATAAGGACCCGGATCGTTTTGCCTTCCAGACGCAATTATATTTTCTCTTACAACGCTATCGCCAACAGCAGGAATTACGGCAAGTAGATATGTTTCATAATCTCCTAATCACCGACTACATGTTTGTGAAGGACCGCCTGTTTGCTTCCCTGACCCTCAAAGAGCGGGAAATGAATCTCTATGACACGGTGGCCAATTTGCTGGAACGGAATGTGCTCAGCCCTGATCTGGTGATTTATCTCCAGGCCGATACGGACACCCTTATGGCCAACATTGCCAAGCGGGGGCGATCATTCGAGGAAAACATGTCCTATGACTATATCGATGCCTTGAATCAGGTATACAATGAATTTTTCTTCCGGTATCAGGATACACCCTTGGTGATCATCAATACCAATAACATTGATTTTGTCAACAATCCCAAAGATTTGGATGAGGTAATCAATGTGATTCGCCAGCCAGTCTCTGGAACAAAATTTTTTAATCCAAGTACAGGCTTCTAATGTTTAGACTGATCCTCTTGGGAGGCATCATTTATTTGGGATGGCTCTGGCTAAAGAAAATCGCCGGCTTGGAGATCAAATCACGACGCGAACCGTCTTCGAGTTCTACGAAAAACGACCTCTATTCCCGAATGGATATTCAAGATGCAGAATTTAAGGATGTGGATGATGACCGATCCTAATCTTTCAGACACCGAGACACTCTACCCCACCTGGGTTTGGGGACTCTTGGTCATCCGGGTGGGACTAGGATTGGCATTTATGTGGCACGGCGCTCCCAAGTTATTTGGTGGTCCCGAAACGTGGATTTCCATTGGGAAGATGGGAATGGGGAGCCTGGGAATTCATGTATGGCCCACTTTTTGGGGCTTCATGGCGGGACTGGCGGAGTTTGGAGGCGGATGTATGCTGGTCCTTGGAATCCTTTACCGTTCCAGTTTGGGACTCTTGATCTTTACTATGGTGGCAGCCATTGCCTTTCATTTGGTTTCCGGAAAAGGCAGCCCCATCCACGCTTTGGAATCGCTTATCGTTTTCGCAAGTCTATTACTATTGGGACCTGGCCCTATCACGGCCAGTCGATTCTTTACGCGATCATGAAAGCTATTAGGATTCACGAGCACGGCGCACCGGATGTTCTGCGGATCGACGATATACCAGAGCCGGAACCAAAAGATCAGGCCGTATTGGTAGAAATCAAGGCAACGGCCATGAATCACCTGGATCTATGGGTCCGGAAAGGTATCCCGGGTGTGCCACTTCCGGTGATTATGGGAAGCGATGGCGCCGGTATTGTTCGAGCGGTAGGATCGGAAGTGGAAGAGTATCAAATCGGAGATGAAGTTATTGTTCAACCCTTGACCTACTGCGGTACCTGTTCCTTTTGTCGATCTGGGAGGGAAAATTATTGTCATACATGGGGTATTTTGGGAGAAAATCAAGACGGAGTCCAGGCCGAATATGTTACCCTCGACCCAATCAATGTTCGTCCTAAACCTAAAGATCTGACTTGGGAAGAAGCGGCTGCCTTTGCCCTCACAGGACAAACAGCTTACATGATGTTGGTTCGCCGCGCCAATCTACAAGCGGGAGAGACCGTGCTTATATGGGGTGCTACGTCGGGAGTAGGGTCCATGGCTATTCAGATTGCCAAAGCGCTGAACGCTAAAGTCATTGCTGTGGCGGGCACAGATGAAAAATGCCAATTGGCCCGATCCTTGGGTGCCGACGAGGTGCTTAATTATACGTCTCAAACTGTTCCGACGATGGTAAAGGAATTAACCAGTGGGATAGGCGTGGACGTAGTGTTTGATCACGTGGGAACAGCAACATGGAAAGCCAGTCTCAGCAGCCTGGCCAAGGGGGGAAGACTGGTGACCTGCGGCGCCACGACTGGAAGTCGTGTGGAACTGGACATCCGACACTTATTTTATAAGCAGCAAACAATTTTAGGCAGCACCATGGGAGACTCAGCCAGCATGGATGCCGTGATGAAACTTGTGAAAGAAAGGGCCGTTAAACCGGTCGTTGATCGAATTTTTTCATTTCAAGATGTTCAATTGGCGCACCAATACCTGGAAACCAATACTCAACAAGGCAAAGTTATTCTGATTCCCGGAGATAAAGTATGAAACAAACTATGTCTTTTCACTGGGTCAAGGAACTCCTTGGTGGGTTTCTGATACTCGGAACGCTTCAGGCCGGAGAATCCGGGTTTGGACTCACTATCAGTACACAGGGATCAGGATTTTTTGTCCAGCATCATCGAACCTGGCGTCCGAATCTGGATGCGGGTCTGGAAGCCCATTTCATAGATGTGACTGGGGAAAATGAATTTAAAATGATCGATCCTTATACTGGTGCATCCTATACCTTTAATGAACAAAGCTTAGTCTTAATGCCTTTTTTTCTCACTGGAACATACTACCCGTTTGAAGGTCAGATTGACAATCAGTTTTCCCCGTTTCTCACCACCAAAGTGGGATTTCTAGTGGCCGCTGATGGTGATGAATCCATAGACCGTTGGTCGACGCGTTGGTCGCAACCGGACTTTTCGCTGGCGCCGGCCTTTCAGTTTGGCGGCGGGATTCAATTTTTACTTCCCATGAATTCTTTGTTTGCTATGACGGTGACCTATTCCGTTTATCCCTTATTCCGGGCCATCGATGGACGGACCCATTACAATGGTATGACTTTCCAGTTTGGGTTTTTCCGCTGATTCATGGCCGACCGTACTTATTTCTATATTCATCCAGATCAGATTGCTGGTGACCGCTTTTATTTGGATTCTGATGAATCACACCACGCTCTTCATGTCCTTAGGCTACCGGTAGGTTCGGAAATTTGGCTTTTAGATGGCATTGGCACGGGTTACCAGGCACGCATCACGAATGAGGATGGCGCTCGGGTGGCGGGAGAGATATTGGCACCCTATGTCCGTTTAGGAGAAAATACCACTAAATTAACATTGGCCCTGGGGAGTATCCGCCGTGAACGCCTGGAGTGGGCCGTTGAAAAAGCGGTGGAATTGGGTGTGTTTGACATCGCCATCTTGTTTTTAAATCGATCCGTTCATCGGAAAATCAATCTGTCCCGCTTGGAAGCGAAAGTCATGGCGGCAGCCAAACAATGTGGTCGCTCCTGGTTTCCGCCGGTGAAGATATGGTCAGATTTATCCCGTTGGCTCCCAGATATATCCGGGAAGAAACTGGTCTGCCATTCGGGACCAGCCCTTAGAAATTTACTTACATCCAAGACATCGTCGTCACCCATCACCATATTGGTGGGGCCAGAAGGCGATTTTACCCCGGAAGAACTGGAAAATATCCATGCCGCCGGATTTCAGTCCGTGTCTTTGGGTCCCCGGAGATTGCGATCCGAAACCGCTGCTGTCACTGCCCTGGCCATTGCTAATGCAATGATCCACAATGGATAAGCTATAATTTGTAGCGTTGCACGATCTGCATTGATCAACGTGTCGGATACCAGTGAATTCTTACTTACAACCCAACTACAAAAGTGTTATACCTGTTCTGACACTTAAGTGTTACCTATGTATTGACTTCACACCTCTGCTATGTCAACGTTAGACTTTCAGACTTTGAACCTTAAACTAATAGACTACATCTTTGGGAGAAGTGATTCAAGGTCATAAATTGCTCCGATGAAATCCTTTAACGATCGTCTGATTGAATTCATTCATTCCAAACATTCCCGCCTTTGCGTGGGCCTGGATATTAGTCCGGACCGCATCGGGGTAGCAGAGAATGATTTGCATTCCGTAATAGATTATACCAAGAAGGTCGTGGATGCGACTCGGGATCTGGTGGCGGCCTATAAACCAAACTTGGCTTTCTTTGAACGCTGGGGAGCCGAAGGGTGGACCTGGTTAAAGGATTTGAGGATGTATATTGGAGAATCTGCCCTGGTCATCGCCGATGCGAAACGAGGCGATATTGGGTCTACCGCGAAACATTATGCGGAAAGTCTCCTGAAACAATTGGATGCCGACGCCGTTACGGTAAATCCTTACATGGGACGGGAAGCGATTACACCGTTTTGTCAATGGCCGGAAAAAGGTGTATTTGTCCTCTGCCGGACATCCAATCCTGGTGGAACGGAGTTACAATTGATAGGTGATTCCACTCCGGTTTTTGCTCGAGTGGCTACGATGGTGAATGAATTAAATACCCGGAAGAACCTGGGGTTAGTTGTGGGCGCCACGATAGGTGGCGATATTACCCGTATCCGGGAAATGGCACCGGATCTTCCTTTTCTAATTCCCGGCGTAGGAGCTCAGGGAGGGGATATCCAGGATTGTTTGAATGCCAAAACACCTCAAGGTGAAATTTTAGTCAACGTTTCCCGTGGAGTGGCTTTCGCTGGGAACCGAACTACAGAATCCATTCGGAATGCGGCGGAAGAATACCGTAAGCGATTGAATCAAGGATTGGTATGAATAGGGAAACCTTATTAGAGGTATTTAAATCCACTGGTGCGTTGCTGGAAGGACATTTTGTCTTGACATCCGGACGTCATAGTCCCACATATTTTCAATGCGCCCGCGTGCTTCAGTATCCGGAGTGGCTCGAAAAACTATCCGGAGAAATTGTGGCTGCTTTTCGGGATCGACCCATTGATTGCGTCATTTCTCCCGCGGTGGGTGGGATCGTTCTGGGGACGGAGGTAGGCCGTCAGTTGGGGGTGCGATCCATCTTCGCTGAGCGGGAGCAAGGACAAATGATATTGCGGCGGGGATTTGAAATAAAGACCGAAGAACGGGTGCTGGTCGTGGAGGATGTAATCACCACCGGTGGATCGGTTCGGGAAGTGATGGATTTGGTTCAGAATCATGGAGGACATGTGGTAGGCGTTGGCGTGGTAGTGGACCGCAGTAACGGCGCTGTCAAACTTCATGAACATCAGACGGCAATTGTTTCCGTCCCTGCCGTCAGTTACGCGCCGGATCAACTGCCGCCGGAACTCCAGCGTATCCCTGCAATTAAACCAGGAAGTAGAGGATTGAAATGAAACGACTTGGATGGATCATTGGCTTGGGCCTGATTATCGCCGCCTGTAGTACATCTTCCCCGGAGCGGGAGGGTGCGATTATATCCACGGAATTTGGCGATATAAAACTGGAATTTTTTGAAGATGTGGCTCCCATGCATGTGGAAAGTTTCAAACTCTTAGCCAAACAGGGCTATTTTGATGGGACTACCTTTCACCGGGTCGTTCCTGGTTTTGTCATTCAGGGCGGAGATCCCAACAGTCGCCTTGAGGATCGCGGACTCCATGGCGAAGGTGGTCATGCGGGAAAATATTTTGGATTGGGTGATGAAAACGATCCCAATACCTGGACCATTCCCGCCGAATTCAATGATCGACCCCATATTCGGGGCGCGCTTTCTATGGCGCGGACGCCGGACCCCAATAGTGCCGGCAGTCAGTTTTTTATTTGTGTAAATGATGTTCGTCGGTTCGACCATAAATACACGGTCTTTGGACAGGTGATCAGTGGGATGGATGTGGTGGATCGGATTGTGAGTGTCCCTCGGGATGAACGGGATAATCCCAAAGAGCCGGTGCCCATGACAGTAAAAATTGTTCCCTTACGTGAGTTGAAGCCGTAGATGTCTGGACACCGATCCGTTGGATTATCTCTGGGTGGCGGCGGTATCCGTGGCGCGGCCCACATCGGTGTACTCAAGGTTCTCCACAACGCCCAAATACCTATTGATCGCATTGCGGGCTCCAGTGCCGGTGCCATTATTGGTGCCATGTATGCAGCCACTCGCGATCCGGACTGGATTGAGAAGCACTTTCGATCCTTTTTAGAGAGTGAAGAATTCAAGCAGTTGGGAACGGATGCCATTCGCAAAGACCGGGATCCCGATTCTTTTTTCGATCAAATTGCTCGGAAAGTGCAGGATCAACTGGTCATTATAATGGCTATGAGACGAACCTCGGCTATTAAGCGGGAACGGCTGGAACGGGTCATTCGCTATTTACTGCCCGTGGAAACTTTTGAAGAATTGGTGATCCCTTTGGATGTGGCCACGACTGACCTGGCTTCCGGAGACACGGTTTGTTATCACTCCGGAAATTTGATTGAAGCCGTGGTTCAGAGTTCCTCCATTCCCGGATTTGTTCCGCCGACCCAGATGAATGGAAAAATTCTGGTGGATGGAGGAGTAAGCGCTCCCAATCCAGTCTTAGAATTAAAGCAAAAGACGGAAGTTGTATTGGCTGTGGACATTGCCCGACGGAATATAGCAATGGAACCGCCTACAAATATTTTGGATATTATTTCCCGTACCGAGGCGGTCACTTCTCGGCATCTCAACGATATTATGGTTCAATTTGCAGATGTAATTATACGGCCCGATGTCATGGGCCTGCACTGGTCGGAATTCGATCAATTTGAGACTCTGTTCCAAAACGGTATTCAGGCAGCGGAATCTGCACTTCCGGACATTCACCGCGTTTTGAAACGGTCCTTTTGGTCCCGGCTAAAATTTTGGCAATCTTCAACCTGATTTCCTGTTACTTTCAATCATAAACTTCATCGAAAAGTCAAACCTATGCATAGTGTTCAAATCAAATCCTTTCTGAGATCTCTCAGTGTTCTGGTAGTGGGACTATCTTTATCCTGGGCGCAATTCACCCACCCTGTGACCGTGACGGCAGAAGCAGATTCCCCCGTACGCGCTGGCGAAGTGGTGCCTGTCAGGATTACAACGATCATGGACAATGAGTGGCATGTTTACGGTATTTACGGCGTATCCGGCGGTCCCATTGCCTCCCGATTCGAAGTAACCGGCGATGCAATTGAAGAAATGGGCGCTGCCCAAGAGCCGGATCCTGAAGTGATCTACGATGAGGGATTTGAAATCGAAACTCGAATTCATCCTGGTAAAACAACGTTCACAGTGCCGGTACGATTGAAATCGGAATTGTCTCCTGGAACCTATACGCTTACAGCAAAGGCGCTTTACCAGGTTTGTAACAACAGCATGTGTTTCCCTCCGCGAGAAGTTACAGTCCCGGTGAATGTGACGGTTGAAGCCGGCGCGCCCCGATCCGATCATCTGGAGATGCTTACTGCCCAACCGGAAGAGACCTCTGGAAGTCTGGAATTGAACGCTGCCATCCAGAAGGGCATGCTTTCCTTTATTCTTTTATCCCTGTCCATGGGATTTCTGGCCCTGCTAACCCCCTGTGTGTTTCCTATGATTCCCATCACGGTGTCGTTCTTTACTCACCAGGGAGAGTTGGAAGGACGCAATCCGGTGAAACAGGCGCTGGTTTATACCTTTGGTATTATTGGCACGTTTAGTGTGTTGGGTTTGCTTTTGGCTATTTTTCTGGGCGCCAGCGGGGCGAATCAACTGGCGGCCAATCCCTGGGTCAATCTATTTATTGGTGGATTGTTTATTTATTTTGCCCTCAGTCTATTTGGTATGTATGAAATTCAAATTCCTGAAAGCCTGCGCCAGTTTGCCTTAAAAAACGAATCTCGGGCGGGGTATGTGGGCATTCTTTTCATGGCGCTTACCTTTACGTTGACCTCTTTTACATGTACCGTGCAATTCTTGGGTCTGTTACTTGTAGCGGCCTCCCAGGGACAGTGGTTCTGGCCCATCGTTGGAATGGTCGTTTTTAGTACCGCATTTGCTACACCCTTCTTTTTTCTGGCGCTATTCCCGCAATATCTGGCCAAAATGCCCAAGTCCGGTAACTGGCTTAATGCCGTAAAAGTGATCATGGGTTTCCTGGAACTGGCGGCAGCGTTTAAGTTCTTAAGCAATACCGATTTGGTGCTGGGATGGGGGATTTTCACCCATACATCCGTGTTAGCAGTATGGACCATGATAATGGTATTTGCGGGTATTTATCTTCTGGGCAAATTGCGGCTTCCCCATGATTCGTCCATGGAATCCATTGGAGTGGGGAGGATGCTGTTGTCCCTCTTGTTCCTTACGCTAGGACTGTATTTAGGGACCGGTCTATTTGGCCGACCTATTCATGGTCTGATTTATTCCTATCTGCCTCCGGCGCTGGAAAATGGTCAAGTGGCTGTTCAGGGAAGCACGGAACGCCATGCGTCCTTGGTATGGATGGATGATTTGGAGTCCGGTTTGGCGGAAGCGCGGTTAACTGGGAAACCAGTTTTCATCGATTTTACCGGTTATACATGCACGAACTGTCGCTGGATGGAATCCAATATTTTTACAAAACCGGAGGTCATTGACCGTTTCCAACAATTTGTGTTGGTGCGCCTCTATACCGATGGTGGAACCAATTATCGTGAAAAACAACGCTATGAAATTGATCGCTTCGGGACGGCGGCATTACCCTTTTATGTGATTCTAAGTCCCGAAAATGAAGAGATCGCCCGTTTTCCGGGCTTAACCCGTGACCTAGACCAGTTCCTGGATTTTCTGGATATGGGACTGGCATACTAATCGAAGGAAACACCGATGAAAAACGTACTCGTACTTATACTAACGGCCGGACTGGTCATTTCTTGTGGTAATTCCAAAGCCTCTCAATCCGGGACGACGTCCCGCCCAGCGAACGCGGTCAAAGCACCGCAGTTTACATTAGCCGATGTGGAAGGTAACTGGATATCCCTGGATCAACTGGAAGGGAAAGTGATTCTGCTCAACTTCTGGGGTACTTGGTGCGCGCCTTGTCGCCGGGAAATCCCCGATTTTATTAAAGTGTACGACCAATTAAAGGACCAGGGGCTGGAAATTGTGGGTATTGCTTTATCATCTGGAAAACCGGAAGATATTGCCGCCTTTATGAAAAGCCGAGGGATGAATTACCTGGTGCTCACAGATATCGATGGTGATGAAACTCAGATGGTCACCAAAAACTACGGTGATGTGACCGGCGAACCCATTACCGGTATTCCCACAACCTTTATTATTGATCGCGATGGGTATATCGTGAAACGGTATTTGGGGCCCCAGACGGAAGCCATCTTACTCCGTGATCTAAAACCCTACTTATAATCATGAAAAGGGGTAGCGTTCTCGTATTTCTGGGAGTCTGGTTGTTTTCCCTACCCATGTGGGGATCTCCCGCTTCCGGTTATTGGCAGCAACGGTTCGATTATCGGATGGAGGTGAAACTCATTCCCGAAGATAATCAACTTATCGCTCATTCATTTATCACCTATATCAATCAATCACCAGACACCTTGGACCGAGTCTATCTCCACCTTTATCCGCGGGCGTTTCAGGAAGGATCAGTGAAATACCGGGAATTTTCCCATTCTTTAGGTCGTCAGGGTCGGGCAATGGGATTTATGAAAAATCCCAAATCATATGAGTGGGATTTGGAGATTACATCTTTTCAAGTTACGAGCTCTGATCATATTCAGTCTCAGGACTATTCCATCGATGACACGATTTTAAAAACGCTACTCCCCAGACCCTTAGCTCCTGGAGATTCGGTAACGCTTGAGTTGGACTGGACTCTGAAGGTGGGTCGTATGTTTGAACGGGCAGGAGAAATCAAAAGGCAATATAACATGGCCCAATGGTATCCCAAGCTGGTGGTCTATGACGATGAAGGCTGGCATCCGGATGTTTTTCATGCAGAGGGAGAATTCTACGGAGAATTTGGCGATTTTGACGTGACCCTGGACCTCCCCACCAATTACATCGTGGGCGCCACGGGAATAGTAGTGGACGGTGACCCGGGTTGGGAAGCGGTGGCGGTGGATACGTCACAAGACCTGGATACCTGGCTGGACTCGTTGGAATTTCCGGAAGCCGACTCTACTCAGCGGCGAGTAGTTCGATTTAAAGCCCATCAGGTACATGATTTTGCCTGGGTCGCATCACCCGATTTTCTCTACGAGTCTGGAGAATGGAACGGTATAAAAGTTCATGTTCTCTATAATAAAGATCATGGAAGTTGGTCTAAGGTGGTTGTGGATCGAGCGGAGGAAGCCCTGCGTTGGCTCTCTACGCAGTTTGGTATGTATCCCTGGCCACAGATGACCGTCATCGATCGTCGCCGTGGCGGCGGGATGGAATACCCCATGTTGGTAATGAATGGTCGGGATAGTGAGGGGTTGATTGTCCATGAAATCGGGCATAACTGGTTTTATGGCATCCTGGGGAATAACGAGGTGGATCAAGCCTGGTTGGATGAAGGCTTCACCACGTTTCAAACCCGCTGGCATGCGCTGACGAAATACCCCGGCGGGAACGACCCCAACCGCCATTGGCTTAAGCCCTATCAAAAGAAGCATTGGCGATTTACCAGTTATTATGACAAAGATCAATGGCGGGCGATTCGGGCCATTACCAGCGGATTTGATGAACCGGTTCAGCGGGAATCCTATCTCTACAAAACCGGGGGGAATTATAGTGTTAACGTGTATACTAAGGCCTCGCTCATGCTTCGTGAATTGAAGGCCATTTTAGGTGATTCCCTGTTTACAGCGGCCATGCAGCATTATTATGCTACCTGGAAGTTGAAACACGTAAACGAATATCGTTTCCGTCAGGCGATTGAGGAGGTGGCGGGGCAGGAATTGGATTGGTTTTTCGATGCCTGGCTCCATGACACCCGGACCACTGATTTTGAACTAAAAGATTTTAGCACAACTGCTAACCCTGAGGGCGGATGGCACACTGAAGTAACGGTAAATCAACGAGGCGATCGATTGTTACCGCCGGTGGTGGATTTAATCTTCAAAGACGGATCGACCCAGAGAATAACCACTGACGATTTTCTCTGGCGATATTCCTATACTCTGGAAGCGGATAGCAAGGAGAAACCTGTTAAAGCGGTGGTAGATCCGGACAATGATTTTCTGGATATTGATCGCCGGAACAACTATTCAAATGGCATTCCCAAGGAAGTTTTATTCCGTTGGCCCGGTATGAATTACCAACCCAGGAATGTTAGACTCGTGACGTGGTGGCCACTTCTTAATTATCAGGATGTGGATGGATGGATGCCAGGATTATCTTTAGAGCGAAAATACGGTCCCTGGGAATCCACTACCCTTCAAATTGTTTACGCTCCTGAGACCGGAAAAACGTATTTTGATTTACATGGTTGGCGAAGACCGTCTCATCATCATGGCAATTCATGGTTCAGCTATCATGCCTTTGATTTTGGCGGTGCAGAAGGCCTCAAGCTGCAGATGAGTCGGCAATGGTCAAGAGGATATTACCAGGGGCCTTATATCACTGCGCGACATGGATTCTATACGGTAAATGCTAAGGACACCACGCGGACGGATCTCTTTGATTTGGGACGCAGTACTGTGCTTTTTTCCCAGGTTTCGGTCCAAGCCGGTAGTCGTAACATCACGCTGGACATCCAGGCGGCGCCGTCAGGTTGGTCTGATTGGAGTTTTGGCCGAGTGGCGCTTACCACCAAGTTCAATACAAATGTAAAATCCTATCGTTGGAAAAACCGGGTGTTTGCAGGAAAAATTTGGTCTACAGACACACTACCGGTTCAGGAACGATTTGGTATCGAAGGGAACGGCTCTTATGATCTCTATGCCCATGCCTATACCCGGGATGCGACTGCCCTGTATGGTTATGGCGATCTCCGAGCTCATTATCACCTGGAAGGAGATGGGAATCTCCGAGGCTTTGTGGGATCTGGGTATTCCGGAACGGAAGCCATCGTGGCATGGAATTCGGAATTATCCCGGGATAAAACTCTGCTGGGGGTTGACTTGACCGGATCATTGTTCACGGATTTAGGTTTAGCAAATGGCTCCAAGCTTAGTCCGGGGGACGAGGGCTTTACCTACGATCTTCTTGGTGATACAGGCGTAGGTTTGGAAGTGGAAAAATCCTATTGGGGACAACAGTTCTATCTCCGATTGGAATTGCCGTTTCTGACCTTTACAACGTCGCCCAGTGAGACCACAGTTGATTTTTCCAGGTGGATATTTAGCTTTCAGGCGGCATTTTAGAGGAAAAAACGAGTCTCTTTTCACTGCGTATTTTTTAGGATAGAGCACAGAGCAACTAAGATATTTTATCCTGCTTCAGAGTGAACTGTCCTTCGATGGGCACAGGACTTAATCCTGGTACGATGCCAGTATCCTCCGAAACTCCAACATACGCACCTTAACACATTAAAATCCACGGACGTTAAACTTCTCAGTCTTATTAAACCGGCCAGGGATAGTCGTATGACCAGAAACCGATGATAGAGACAGGAGACAGGCTGCAGGATGCAGGTTTAATGAGAAAAGTGAAAAGTTGAAAGTTGAAAGTGAACCATATTCTTTCCGTCATACTGAGGGAGCGAAGCGAACGAAGTATCTCA
>CAZHTM010000014.1:46132-54644 GCA_964535735.1 uncultured bacterium | reverse complement strand
TAAACGTGTGGCTCGAGACGGAATCGAACCGCCGACACAAGGCTTTTCAGGCCTCTGCTCTACCGACTGAGCTATCGAGCCAAAAAAATACGGGCACGAAATTAGCGGATTTCCCTCGCTTAATCAATCCTTCAATGTGAACTCCGTCAAATTCTGAAAAACCCCCTTGTCTTAGGGATGAAATTCAGGTATGTTTCCCGACCATTTTATTGAGAATATGACGACCATACATACCCTTCTACTAGCTACTGGTAATCGACATAAAGTTCGGGAAATCCGTGCGCTGTTAAATTTGAAATTCATTGAAATACTTACGTTGGAAGATTTCCCTGAAATCGGCGATATTGCCGAGACGGGATCGTCCCTGGAAGAGAATGCCTTGATAAAGGCTCGTGCTGGATATGCCGCATCAGGCTTGCCTACCGTCGGAGATGATACAGGGTTGGAAGTCGATGCTCTCAATGGTGCTCCGGGGATTTATGCTGCCCGTTATGCCGGACCGGGATGTTCCTTTGATGATAACATCAATAAGCTTCTCAAAGAATTGGATGGAGTGCCGCTAGCGAGGCGTAAGGCTCGATTTCGTTGTGTGATGGCACTGGTGACCGAGGCTGGGGAACAAACGGTAGAAGGCGCCATTGAAGGATTTATAACGGAGACACGTCAGGGTGACCAAGGATTTGGGTACGATCCAATTTTTTGGGTTCCGGGGGAACAAAAAACATTCGCGCAACTTTCACCTGACGTAAAAAATAAAATATCCCATCGTGGACAGGCGTTAGAAAAACTTCGTAAAATCATTGAATTATGAACACACACAGGACCACAATAAGACGGAGATCTTGTCTATAGAGCATCCGCTATCATCTTTATGGCTTACGCCATAAGTCTCTTCAAAATCAAATAAGATCAAACGACGGAGTTCCCTTGAATTACAAGGCCAGGGGGATTAATGCATATATTGTGGTCCTGACCGCGCTTACGATAGTGTTCGGCCAACCGGTGGAGTCCGTCACGTTTGTCCCATCCCAATTTAGATTTCATAATCCTTGGGTGGCCCGTCCTTTTGATTTGGAACCTTTGCCGCTCCATTTTCCAACCGATTCTCTTTCTACGCCGCAGGGTTTTGTTACCATTCCCGGATTGATTAAAAAACGGTCCGCCCTGTTCTCGAGAGATTGGTCCACCGTGGAAATAACAGAAACGGTTAATGGAGTTGTGTACTCTGTTCCCTTTATTGCCCCTCCCGAATGGTATTTTCAAGCCCGCCTTTGGCATAACCGGTTGGAATTTTTTGCCAAACAAGTTAGTGTAGAAACACCTGCCGGGCAGAAAGGCTCGCAACGCAAAGATCGGGGAAAATCTATTGAAGTCGTTGGCGTCGATTTAGGCAGTCTTGGACGTGCCTCCCTACGCGTGAATGGAAACGTAAATATTTCCGGGAAGGCTGTGTTTCAAAATCAGGATTTAGTCCGATCGTCGATCAATGAAACGCAAAATACACATATTGAGTTTGATCAAAAGCAAAATCTCAGTATCGAAGGAAAAATCGGTGATCGGATCACTGTTAAAATGGATCAGGATTCAGAACGGGACTTCGATTGGGAAAACAATATTCGTATCAGTTATAAAGGAAAGGAAGACGATATTATCCAGCAGATCGAAGCCGGAAATATTTCCCTGTCGTTGCCATCCACCCAGTACGTCACTTTCTCCGGAAAAAACAAGGGACTGTTCGGTTTAAAGGCCCTGGCGAAACTGGGACCGGTGGACATCACCACCATTGCTTCGATTGAGCAGACCAAAAAAGAGCAGCAGAAGTATAAAGGCACCTCCACTTCTAGCACCCAGAAGATCAAGGATTATGAGTATATAAAGAATAAATACTTTTTTATCCATCCCTGGTTTAGGAATGGAGTTATGTCAGATTCCGTGACTACCTATCCCATGTCTCATTCGTTTTATATCCCTCCGTATTTTCCGCTACAAAACGGTTATCATCTCATCGGTAATGTAGTGGTTCGGAATTTTGAACTCTATAAGCGTGATTTAACCAATGATCCATCCGCCGATGTGGGGGTGGCCTATATCGATCCCAACCGGCCGGATTATTTATCGGAAAAAAAGGTCGATGGAAATTTCATTCGCCTGGAACGGGACGTGGATTACACCCTGGCAGAAAATTTAGGCTATGTTCGAATGAATATTTCGGTTCCCAATGATATTATTGCGTGTACTTATGATCTGGTGGATAATACAACAGGGGATACGGTGTTTACCGTGGGGCATCGTTTAACCGAAAACGATTCGACTTTGGCGTTATTGATGTTAAAAACGGCCAATCCCCATCCTAATGACCCCAATTGGGATTTGATGTTTAAAAATGTCTACAGTTTGGGAACCACAAAAATTGACCGCGACGGGTTTGCGGTTCGGATCGTTAATAATCGAAGCACTCCTGAAAGTGATCGTGACAAACAAGGCATTGTGTATTTGACCCATTTTGGCCTGGACAGCCTGGATAACAACGGACAATTTCGATCTGACGAAATAATAGATATGGATAACGGAAATATTGTGAATCTGGTGACAGGTGAATTGCATTTTCCGTCTTTTTATCCTTTTGTTTCCGCTGATTCATTAAAAGGAGGGAACACCAATTCGGCGTTGACCAATGAGCTTGGCAGCGGCGTCATGTACACGTCCAGCAATATTAGTGATATTCGCCAAGATTCGCGCTTTACTATTGAGGCAGATTATACCAATCAAAGTTCCACGATCAGTTTGGGCTTTATGCTGGTGGAAGGAAGTGAGGAAATCCGGGTCAATGGGGAGTTGCTACAACGTGGTGTGGATTATCAGATCGATTACTTTACCGGTACCATTATCTTGGGAGAAAAAGCCACCGATCCAAATGCCAACCTGGTTATCCTCTATGAAAAACATGAACTAGTTTCCTTTGATAAAAAGGTCATTTTCGGTTCTCGAGCTCAGATGGATTTCGGAAAACGGTCTTTCCTGGGGGCGACAGCATTGTATTACAATCAGTCGGTGATTAATGAAAAAATCGATGTGGGTTACGAACCGACTCGAAACTTCATCTGGGATATCAACGGGCGTATGGAGCAGGAACTAAACAGTCTCACCCGGTTTCTGGATCGTCTTCCCATTATTGAAACTGAAAAACCTTCTTCTTTTTCAATCGAAGGGGAATTTGCCCAGGTTTTGCCCAATCCCAATTCCATGAACAATCCCGCCACCGGGGATTCCCGGGGTGTCGCGTACATTGATGATTTTGAAGGCGCCAAACGTTCCACAACGCCGCCTATATTGCGGCGCTACTGGAAGGAATCATCGGCGCCGCTAAATCTTGAAACGTTACGGCCTTACTCCCAATTGAATCGAGCACGGATGTATTTCTATAATCCGTTTAGTCAGGTACGCACAAAAGACATATGGCCAAACCAGTCAACATCGCTCCGCGCTCAAAATGAATTGACCGATATTCTGGTTCTCCATCATCGTGTTCGTCCCTGGCAAACCGGAACGGATCCCGATTCAATTTGGTCCGGAATTACTACCTCTCTATACACCGGTGACTATGATCAGACCCAGAGCAAATTTTTAGAAATCTGGTTAAAAGGCACGCAGGGAAAATTAGAGATCGATCTGGGTAAAATCAGCGAAGACCGGGACGGCAACAATAAGCTTAATACGGAAGATATTCCCGAATCTGGTCTTACGCTGGGGAATGGGTTTCTGGAACCAGATGAAGATACCGGACTGGATGGGTGCTTTGATGAATATGAAGATGGCTGGGGTGGGTGCCTTTCGGGGGACTCCACTTATCAGGATTATCTGGATTATCATAATGCTACGGGAAATCCTGTTCCCATTAATCTGGCATCCGATGTGGATCCGGAGGACCCGAATGGCGATAACTGGTATTACTCTGCCGGGAGCTCCGATTATAGCAAAGTGAATGGTACCGAAGGCAATGGAACCGGTAAAACCATTCAGGAAGGGGGGAAATATCCTGACACGGAGGACTTGAACCAATCAGGATTCCTGGATAGAATCAATGATTATTTCGCGAAAACCTTTGATTTAAACGATACAACCTATTTAGCTGGGATAACGATAAAAGATGGGAATCCCACCGGTTGGCGACTGTTTCGGATTCCATTAAGCCATTTTGTTCCGGTGGATAATATTGAATGGAATGAAATTGAATTTGTGCGGTTGGTATGGACGGGCGTGGATTCTGAAGCCATTCTCCAGATTGCCAAAATCGAATTGGTGGGAAATGACTGGCAGGAGATGGGCGTTGCTCCTGATAGCAGCGATACCTACACCAAGGATGATAGTGTGTTTGCCATTGCCGTGATTAACACGGAGGATAATGCCAATTATATTCCTCCAAAGGGTGTTAAAGGTGAATATGATCGTGTGAACGAAATTCGGGCCAAAGAACAATCTTTGGTTTTACAATTCACCAACTTGGAACCCAATCATAAAGTCGCGGCAAAAAAATCAATCACTCTTACAGGCGACCGGGCAAAAAGTCTCCTGACCTATGATCGGATGAAAATGTACGTCTATGGAAATTCTCCCGGAATTGGTACGGAGGATACGGAGGTACACTTTTTTCTGAAATTTGGGATCGACGATAAAAATTACTACGAACTGCGACAGCCCGTGTACCAGGGATGGGATGAGAATGAAGGCCGCAATGCGGTGAATTTGGATTTGAACTGGCTCACAAAATTAAAATTACGAGATTCCACTCAATTGGCGTCTCTTAAATTCCGCGATACAGATATAATTAAAGATTCCGTAGGCATCCGGATTTATAAATTTACCGATGACCAAGGTCAATTAACCCAAAAAGCCGTTTATATCCAGGGAGAACCGGCTCTGAATCGTATTAATTATATTATAGCAGGTGTTGTAAATATATCCGATGGAAGCCTCACAGGGGAAATCTGGCTGGATGAACTCCGGCTCAGCGGTGTAAAAAAAGATCGCGGGACCGCAGTGCGTCTCCAGAGCAAACTAAATTTTGCGGATTTAGGAAATACCACCATCCAGTACAGCCGGAAAGATGCTGATTTCCATGTCCTTCAGGAACGGTTGGGAACCAATCAGACCAATCAATCAATTCGTATAAATTCCAGTTTTCAATTGGATAAATTCCTGCCATCGTTTGTTGGGCTAAAAATTCCCCTCAATGCATCTTATTCCAGTTCGGTCAACCAGCCAAAATATTTTCCGGGAACGGATATTCTTGTGGATAAATCCAGCCCTCCGGATTCCATTCTGTCTAAATCCACAACAATGAATATCAGTACCAGTTTGGCCAGGGCGGGGAAATCGGATCACAAACTGATCCGGTATACCCTGGATAATTTGAAAGGAAGTTTTTCCGCTTCACGATCCATTAGTTCCAACGAAATTATGGCAGAGGTCCGAAAAGAAACGTATTCAGGGAAACTAAATTATTCCCTACAGTTTGGCCGGAATTCGTTTATTCAACCCTTTAAATGGGCGACATTTATTCCCTGGATAGGTGATGAAATCAGCCAAATCCAATTTTACTACCTTCCCAGTTCCTTTAACACTAGCTTGAACCTGAACGAAAAATTGATAAAGAAAGCCAGCCGCGCTGGTAATGTGACCCCTGATGATTACAATTTCGGCCTCAGCCGGGATTATGGCCTTTCTTATAAAATCACGGATCATTTCACCACCAACTACAAACAGACGGCAAAAAGCATTTTAAACGATTACAGAGGATATGCGTGGTTGGCAATTAAAAACCTTGATCCCGGAGAGGTAACCAATGTTACCGAAAGTCTTTCTCTGGGATGGACGCCCTCCCTGATCAAATGGTTCAAACCCAGTTTTAATTACTCTGCCGCGTATCGTTGGAGTGAACCTTTAAGCAATACCCTGGGAGGGTCGCGCATCGGAACCAATCTCCGATTTACATCCAATGTCTCAATTTCCCCAAAATCCATCATTGAAATTGTGTATAAACCGCCTTCATCAAGGGGCAAATCAGGGACGGGTCGCCGTCGTCGTGGCGAAGTCAATCGCTCAGAATCAGAAAAATCTGATAAAAATGCGGAAAAGTCAAAGCCGGTCTTAAAGTTTCTCCATACCATGGCGGGAAAAATCAGTCCCATCAGTATTAATTATAATCAGGGATTAAACCGCACTGGAGAAGGTGTTCTGGGACGAGTGCCTAATGGGTATAAATTCGGCTGGCTTCCTGATCATGGCTTGGAGTATTCACCCAATGTAGGTATCAACACCGGGACCTGGAGCTATAGTCGTGATTTTTCCATTCGAACAGGATTAAAACCCGTACCAAAAATGAACATTAATTTTAGTTATACTCAGAATGCATCCTCTAATTTGAGCGGATCGGGGCTTGACAAACGAACCCTCTCGCGGGATTATTTGGCGTGGGGCAAAAAATTGGATAATGGAAATCCGTTCCCAGGGTGGAGCTTGCGCATTACCGGGCTGGAAAAATTGCCGGTGGTGAAAAAGTTTGTCCAAAATGCCACGTTAGAACACGCCTATGCCGGGAAACAAACGCTGGCCTGGAAAATTGAAAATCAAAATGTAGACCGGATGAATTTTTTCAATCCTTCCCAGTTCATTGACCAAAATGTAGACTACCAAACGCAATCCACCATCAATCAAAATTTTTCACCATTATTGGGTTTATCGATGACCCTGGTGAAAAACATTTCCCTGACCATTCGCCGAAATCAATCGATTTCGGTTGAGCAACGAGATCAAGGTCTCTCAATGCGGAAAGAAAATTCGTGGACGGCCTCCAGCAGTTATAATCACCGAGGTGGATTTACCATTCCGCTGCCTTTTATGGAGGATTTTAGAATCCAGAACAACATGAGTTTTACTCTAAATTATGATTCAAATAAAAGTGAGACCTTTGGCGCAAAAGAGGACAATAAATTTACTCGACTTTCCATGAATACCTTGTGGAAGGTTGGGCTGAGAATCCAATATTCATTTACATCCAAAGTCAGCGGAGGCGTGAATTATGAATACCGGGAATCCGATTCTAACAATACGGGCCGTAAAATCGATCGTGACTTTGGATTTGATCTCAACCTGGCGATTAGTGGATAACTCCTTGCGAGTCATGCGCAATCGAATCCTTTTCCTGGTGTTCTTGACCGCAATGGGGTGCAGTCAAAATCCACGGGAATTTAATGGCGATTCGGCCTACAGCTACCTGGAGACGCAATGCGCATTCGGACCTCGGAATCCCGGTTCCCCTGGCTATTACGACTGTCGGGAGTGGTTAATTAATCAATTGGAAGCTTCTGCAGACACGGTGATTATTCAACCGTTTGAACTGGAAGATCCGTTCAGCAAGGAGATCTATGATTTGGCCAATTTGATAGCGATTTATGGCCCCGAGAAATCCCCAGGATTGCTGCTAGGAGCTCATTGGGATACCCGGCCGTGGGGAGATCAAGATGACGATGCCTTTTATCACCGGGAACCTATCCTGGGGGCTAATGACGGAGCCAGCGGAGTTGCCGTCCTTTTGGAGTTGGGAACCATGTTAAAAGCGCTGGATCTTCCTTTTCAAGTCATGATTGTATTTTTTGACGGTGAAGATTTGGGGCAACCCAACCGTCCCGAAAGTTATGCCCGGGGATCGGCGATACTGGCTCAGAAATCTCCAGTTCCATTACCGCCAGAAGGGATTGTTCTGGATATGGTAGGCGACAGGGAGTTGAGTATCTCCATCGAACGCAACTCCTACTATCAAAATCCCGAATTGGTTAAAGAATTGTGGAAGCTGGCTCGAACACTAAAATTAAACGCCTTTCATGATCGAGTCGGACTTACCATTTTTGATGATCATATTCCTCTGTATCGAGACGCGGGAGTCCGTATGGTGGATATCATTGATTTCGACTATCCTAACTCCTATCTGAATTACTGGCATACCCATTTGGATACACCGGAACAATGTTCCCCGGCCAGTCTGGATCAAGTGGGAACCTTGGTGTTGAATTTTCTCATTAACCGGGGAAGGAAGGATTGAATTGCGTATAAACACTCCCTATTTTCTCCCCATGCGAGTCATCCTTTTAACAGGAAGCCTGATCCTTTTCTGGACCTGTCAGTCGCCATCGCCCGTAAAATTATCGGGTGATCCGGTGGAGGAAATTGTATTTTCCTATCTTCAAGAATCCAGCGAACTCTATTTCGCGATTCAATTGAATCCGGAATTTTTTGAGAGCACTCTAGACAGTATTCAAGTCCGCTGGTATGGTACCGATTCCACCCGAGTTCCGGATATTTTATTGTTAAATGATCAAGGCGTATCGGGAGATATTCTGCCGGGCGATAATCGTTATTCACGGAAAGTGTCGAATTCCAGTACCGCCCTGAGTAATCCTATCACAATAGCGGATACAGGACAGGTCTATTATAAGGTTGACATCCTCTTTCGTGC
>CAZHTM010000014.1:0-46032 GCA_964535735.1 uncultured bacterium | reverse complement strand
TAGGGAATCTGAAACCGGTTATTTTATCGGTGACAGCCCCGGATACGGCGACCAGACCGGTTACGTATGTTAATTTAGTGCTTATCACCTGCCAGGTTTATGATGCCAATGGCTTGGATGACATTCGCTGGGTGGGTTTCAAATCCTATCATACCCAACTGGATTCTTTTATGAATGGGGGGAATTATATTTATCTTTATGATGACGGGAGTCAGCAAGTTTTATATGAACCCAATATCACCAGTGGCGATTCTGTCGCCAACGATGGGGTGTATTCATTTCAGGTTCCTTTATCTCAGACGGCCACAACTGGCACGTATCGCTGGATATTTGAGGC
Organism: uncultured bacterium; assembly: GCA_964535735.1. Classification (GTDB taxonomy): domain Bacteria; phylum Fidelibacterota; class Marinisomatia; order Marinisomatales; family J089; genus J089. The sequence goes on along the minus strand of CAZHTM010000014.1, from coordinate 45,695 downwards.
GCAGGATTTAGCCAACAGTTATAGTGATACAGTAGTAAAACAGGTGGTTATCCAATGAAGACACGTTACGGGATTGTTTTGTTATGGATGGTGGCATTCGTCCAGGGTGGGGATATCATCCCCATGCGGTGGTCGTTGGAATCCTCCAGTCCCCGGGCCGGGAGAACCATTGGGTTAACCAGTAATGTTATCTCTGAAATCAAGCTTCAGGGGGATTCCCTGGTGTGGGCGGGAACCAGCAAAGGGCTGGCCTTCCTTCGTGATTCTACAACGGTAATTATGATGGACACCTTACGCCTTATGGATGGGAGCGATTGGGTTTTGGATTTGGGAATTTCTGCCATTGCCGTGTCAGGAAATTCAGTGTTAGTAGCGGCGGCGACCCGGGATGTGGATGTCTCCGTGGGGGCTGGATTGTATTATACCACTGGCGGACAGGATTCCTTACCCGTGTGGACGCATTATGCTCAACCGGTGGATCAGCCGGCGGACTCCCTGGCTCCATTTGCTAATAAATATTTCCGAGCACTCCCCGTAACAACGGATCATACCAATGTGACCTACGATGCATCCATCGGCGGCGGATATATGTGGATTGCCAGTTGGGGCGGCGGTCTCCGTCGTTTTGATCTTGCCAGCGGACAGAATTTTGACCGGGTACCCTTGCCGGCCGATGATCTGGATACCCTTTACACCTGCGACGATGCATCGTATACACTTAACAATAATGGTCAGGATGTTTTAAATCAGTTTTATTTGAATCCCCGTGACCCGGTGGATGGTGGGAACCACAATCATAAAGCGTTTTCCGTCCTGGCTTATAACGATACCGTGTGGGTAGGGACAGCCAACGGTATTAACCGAGGCATTCTGGGTGCCAATGGGTGTATAGACTGGACCCATTATCGTTACCCCGATGATGGCCTTTCCGGGAATTGGGTGGTGAGTATCGCCCGGCAAGATTGGCAGGGGCGACGCATTATCTGGGCCGTGACTCTGAACACTGACAGTCCCGGTGAACAGCGGGGACTTAGTTATACATTGGACGATGGGGAAACGTGGCACACCACTCTTCTGGGAGAGCGGGCCTACAATGTTGTTGCTCTGGATTCTACGGTGTTTGCCGCCACGGAAAATGGACTTTGGCGGAGTAATGATGGAACCAACTGGGCTTTGTATAAACCGGCTCAACATTTGGTGTCTTTGCAATCAGAAGAAATTCTAAGTAACACGGTTTTTTCCGTAGCTCCCGACAATCGACCCTATTACACGCCTCCAGTATTATGGATTGGTACTCCAGATGGTTTGGCGAAATCAACAGATTTAACCGGCGGAGACTGGCAGATATTCCGGGCAGAGTTCAATCCCCAATCTGTGTATGCCTATCCCAACCCCTTTTCTCCCATGTCACATAACCAATTGGATGGAGATGGGTATGTCCGTTTTCATACCGATGTAAAGAATAGTTTCATCATCGATTGGGCAGTGTACAATTTTGCCATGGAAAAAGTGTATCAGGCCTCTTACGACCGTCGCACGGCCAATGGAACCTTAAAATGGGATGGCCGTGATTCCAATGGTCGTCTGGTGGCCAATGGCGTGTACTTTATTAAACTGGACTATGACGTGAAGACGGAATGGTTAAAACTCATCGTGGTAAAATGAAGTACCGCATCATCATCGTTAACTTTGTACTTCTGTCGTTAACCTGGGCTGGCGACTATGCCGGCCTGTCGGGAAGTTTTCTCCGCATGGGCACAACAGCGCGCTCTGTGGCCATGGGAAGCGCGTTTACGGCGGAACAGGATTACGGATTTACGGCCTATCATAATCCCGCCAGTGTTGCACTTTTGGAAAACCGACAATTTTCATTCACCTACCAGGGGTTGAGCCTGGACCGGAAATTCAATGCTGCCAGCACCGCCTTTCATTTACCACCCACCGGTGGATTAGGGATCGCCTGGATCGGGACCGGAGTCGCCAATATTGATGGACGCACTACTTCCGGAGAAAAAACAGGACTTTTGGAAACAGGGGAGGATGCGTTTCTCTTCAGTTTTGCTCAGCGGATTCAGTCTTGGTTGGCCGTGGGGATCAATGTAAAAATTCTCTATCAACAGCTCCCTATTAATACGGATAATCTAACGGGAAAGGGGACCGGCGTGGACCTGGGCATTATTCTTTATCCCGATTCTCCCTGGAAAGTGGCCCTCATGATCCAGGATTTAAATTCATCTTACCAATGGAATACAGGAAAAATCTTTAACCAGGGCCGGGTGTACAAAGAATCGTTCCCCACAATTTATCGCTTGGGATCCACGTTTACGTACCAGGAATTTTATTTCACCGGAGATGTGGGATATATCACCGATCATACCTATACCCTGGGTGTATCGGTTCGCGGTGGGGTGGAGTATCGTTATCGAGAACATTATTTCCTTCGGGCTGGATTTGGGAATCAACGAATGTCAGGTGGCGCGGGAATGATCTATTCCCTGATACACCCCAATGATTCTCATCTGGATTATGCTTTTGTCGTGGAATTCCCCGCTGGATTTGCCCATGTATTTACCTATTCGATTGAATTTTAAGCCCATCCTGTTATTTCTGGCACTGGGTACCTTGTGCCGTGGTATTGGAACCGACTTCCTGTCCATCCCGGTTTCTGTCGAGGAAATGGCTCTACGACCTAATCCTGTTCTGGGTACCCGAACGGGATCGAACCCAGCCTTATTCCACATATCGTCCGATCCCCCAATCTTAACCATATCCTCCGGTTCCTGGTTAGCCGGAACACAGGCAACCCATCTGGGGTATGAGTGGGGTCGGCACCACTGGACGACCGGAACCCACCTATATTATGTGGGTCTTGAAGGCGTGGAATTGCGTACCAATCGTCCCACGGACGAAGCAATAGCCAATTATGGTGCTTATGGATTAACGGGGGAACAAGTGGCGGCCTTTGACAAGGCCGGCTATCGTCTGGGGCTGAGTATCAAATGGATTTGGATGCAGATTTATGACCAGGCGTCTGTGGGTGGTGCGGTTGATATGGGCGTGTTGAAACAGCTTACACCGCGAATCAGGTTGGGAATATCCCTTTTGAATCTTGGTCGCGTATCATCCTTCCAATCCCAAACGCCCACGTTACCGGTTCGGTTTTTAGTCGGAGGTTCCTATCAATTCGATGCTGGAGCGATTCGAAATAACCTGGCCGTCAGCACCGAGTGGTCATCCCATGTTTCCGGGACAATTGTACGAGTGTCGAATGAAATTCAGTGGCGGCAAGTCCGAATCCTGTTGGGATCCCAAACTTCGTCACATGTTTCCATCATTTCCGCCGGTGTAAAAATTCATACAGGCCGGTTTGACATTGGGTATGCCTTTCAAGCCGGGTCTCAGGGGCTGGGGTTGCCGCAATATTTTGAACTGTCCACCCGCCTGCCCTAATGCCTAAATCAACGCGTGGTACCCAATGGAAAATCATTGCCCTGATTCTGACGGGTGTAGTTATCCTTCTATCGTTGCTTTTAATCCGGTCTTATAAACGTGAACCAATAGAACCAGTCGTCAAAGAACCTCCGCCCATTCTCCGACCCATACCGGAAGGGGATATTGTGCTGATTATTGATGATTTCGGATACCGAAATGATGAGGTGACTGACGGGTTTTTAACACTGGATGCACCTATGACCTATGCCGTAATTCCAGGCCACCGCTTCAGTGAATCTTTTGGAAAAGCTGCCAGCGAGAAGGGCTATGAAGTCATAATTCATATGCCCATGGAAACCCATGCCCGGGTCAACGGGGAAACTGAATTTCGCCTCTTGACCGATATGGAGGATAAGGAAATCCAGCGCCGACTGGAAAAGGCGTTTCATCAACTTCCCATGGCGGTGGGAATGAACAATCACCAGGGGAGTAAGGGAACAGAAAACCGACGGTTGATGGAGATTGTAGCACAGTATCTTAGATCCCGTGGGGCATATTTTATTGATAGCCGAACGTCCGCACAATCCATCGGAGAAGAGGTGATGCGAACCCACAAGGTACCAACCAGTCATCGGGCTGTGTTTTTGGATAATGATGCGGATCCGGATTTGATTCGGATTCAGCTTAGTAAATTAAAAGAGAAATCCAGAATCTATGGTTTCGCCATTGGAATCGGTCATGCTCGTCCCAATACATTGAATGTTTTGAGGGAAGAATTACCAAGAATTCAGGAAGAAGGATTTCGGCTGTTATACGCGTCCCAGGGGATTGGCTAACATGCGATTGCGGACAGTAGTTACCCGTGGGGCTGATATAGAAAGCGTCCATGAGGTGGAAGCGGTTGTGGTAGATAGCAACGGAAAACTTGTTTTCAGCACTGCGCACCCTGATTACCCAACCTGTATCCGATCATCCCTGAAACCGTTTCAAGCCGCAGCAGCGGTTCACGCTGGAGCAGTGGATGGGGCTGGATTTGACCAGGAAGAATTGGCTCTGATGTGTGCCTCCCACAATGGAGAACCGATCCATGTGGAAACGGCACAACGGATGTTAAAGAAATTGGGTTCGCCGGAATCGGTCTATGAATGCGGGTCTCATCCACCCTATGACCGGGAAACGCGTTTAGCGGGAATCCGCAATAATAGTACCTGGACACCCTTTCATAATAATTGCAGTGGAAAACATGCGGGTATGTTGGCCTTGAGCCAATTTCTGGGTGCAAATCCAACAGGATATACAGAGCGTAACCATCCAGTTCAGGAAACGATTTTTTCGTATCTGAACTCGTTGATAGATCGTATGGACTATTCGGTTGGTGTGGATGGCTGTAGCGCCCCAACGCCTTTTCTTCCACTGCAAGTATTGGCCCAGTTATTTGTCCGCTTGGCAAAAGATAATGACCCCACATTAGAACGGGTGTATACCGCCATGACCACGCATCCGTATTTGATTGCCGGGAGGAAACGCTTTGACACAGATTTTATGACTGCACTAAACGGTCGAGGGATTACCAAAGTAGGTGGTGAAGGGGTGCGTGGATTGGCGATTCGCCGCCCAGATGGTCAGGTGTGGGGACTGGCGTTGAAAGTATTGGATGGTAATCAGCGGGCAAATGCACCCGCAACCATGGCGGTTCTGCATACTTTGGAGTTGTTAACTTCATCGGAACGAGACGCACTAAAAACGTACGAACGAATGATGTTAAAGAATCATCGCAACCTGGAAATCGGAGAAATTTATGGGCAACTTGTGGCGTAAGCCTGTTTACACTTTATTATGGATTGGAGCATTAGCAACGACCCTGGTATGGCCTTCCAGTGTTCGGGTCATGACCTATAATGTACTGGCCTATAATGGGAGTGATGATACTAAAGAGGCAGCGCTTCGAACGGTTATTGAAGATGCCAGTCCGGATGTGATCATGGTGGAAGAACTAGTGGATCAGAACGGATACACCCATTTTTTAACGGATGTTTTGAATTATTCTCAGACTGGTGTGTTTGCTGGAGCACCCTTCACGGAACAAACAGCGGATAAAGATATTGGATTGTATTACAAATCTGATTTGTTCACGTTTATCAGCACATCGGTTGTGGATGTCACCGATTCCTGGGGATTGCGGGATGTGGTCGAATTTGTACTTACTCATAACGCTTCAGGAATCGAGATTCATTTCTATGGGGTGCATTTAAAAGCCAGCAGCGGTTCTGATAATGAGGCGACTCGTGCCGCGGAAGCCAATCTTTTACGGGCGTATCTCAATACCCTGCCTTCCGGATCAAATTTCCTGGTGATGGGCGATTTTAATTTTTATCACAGCGGCGAAGCCGGATTCCAAATATTGGTGGATTCCACATCGGATAATGATGGACGGTTGTTTGATCCGGTGAATCGTATCGGATACTGGCATAACAATTCCGCATTTGCCGATGTCCATACTCAATCGCCACGGGCCAATTTCGGCGGTATGGATGATCGGTTCGATTGGATATTTGCCAGTGAGTCGATTTTATCACAAACCAATTGCAATTATATACCAGGCACCTATCATCCGTTTGGGAATGACGGGAACCATTTCAACATGGGCATTAATGAAGGGAACAATACGGCCGTGTCGGCAGCTGTGGCGGATGCGCTGGTGGCGGCCTCCGATCATATTCCAGTGGTTGCAGACCTGGAGTTCATGGACCTGATCGATTCTAACGCCAAAATTGTAATTTCGGAAATTATGCCTAATCCATCCACTGTAAGCGATTCATATGGTGAATGGTTTGAAGTGGTTAATGCGGATACGGTGGCGTATAATTTAAACGGTTGGACCTTAGCCGATGCGGGGGATGACTACCACGTCATTGCACCAAACTCCGGTGAACTCTGGATTGCGCCGGGAGAATATTTGGTTTTTGGCCGAGCTCAGGATGAGACGACCAATGGCGGTGTTCAGGTTGATTATGAAATATCGGGATTTTTATTGAGCAATACCGAGGATGAAATCATTATCTATGACGATCAAAATCAGCTGGTGGATATTGTGGAATATACAAGTGCCTTTCCGTTTTCCAGTGGAGCCGCCATGTATATAACCGATTTTTCCGCGGATAATAATGATCCGGCCAATTGGTTTATCGCCACTACACCCTATGGTTTGGGTGACCTGGGAACCCCGGGGCAGGCCTGGGATGATCCGTTAAGTGTAGAGATCTCCGAGAACGTACTTCCGGAACAACTCACCGTATTTCCAGCTTATCCCAATCCGTTTAATCCGGTGGTTACAATTCCATATTACCTGGGAAATCCAGGTGTTATTCGGATCGATATCATCAATCTGGCAGGCGTGCGTATCCGTTCGATTCATAAGACCTCCACTGCCGGGTTTCACCAGTTTATTTGGGATGGTAAAACGGAATCCAGTGGAACGTATTTTGTACGCATCCAAACAGGGAATGACATTCAAACACAAAAAATCGTATTGCTGAAATAGGGAAATCGAGGGGGATGGCGTTGGAATCCAATTCATGGACCTAGAGCATAGAAAAAAGCAGGTACTTTCTACCCGGTTGCGGTTGGATTCCCACAATACAAATAGTAAGTTATGCGCCCTTTCAGGATAAAAAAATCCGGTATACCGGGGTTCAATAAACGCATGATTCTTCACATAGGTAAATATTGGAGTAGGATCCTGATCACCGGGTGGTTGATCACAGTCAGTGGGATGCTTTCCGCTCAAAACCATCCAGGAATTCTGTCACGATCTAGCCCGACGGCTTATCCCGATATTTTTAATCTTTACACCTCCGTGGGTCAACTGGGTCTGACGGTGACCAATTTTGGCATTTTAGGAAATGGCTGGAACCAGATCGACGGTAAAATTCAACCTTCCTGCCAGTACAAACAACACACGGAGATTCTGCGGGAGAATGTGGAACATTTCTCCTTTGCCGGGTTGTGGATTGGTGGAATCGTTAACGGCCAGCGCCGAGTTTCCACTTCCATTGTGGATGGGGTATTCGAATCCGGTCAGGAAGGATTTGAATTCTTTGCTAATTCCGATGTCACTATCCGTTCTTCCATCTCCTCCACGTCCCAGGATTCCATGGCCCAGTATTATTCTCCCCTGGCCGTCTCCCATCAGGATTTTATTCTGGATTTCAAAGATTACGGGGTCAGTGTCACCGACAATCTGGGTATTCCCAATCATGTACCGTTGGGTATTGACATACATTTGGAATCCTATGCCTGGAATTTTTCATTTGCCGACGCCTTTGTTATCTTGAATTACACCATTACCAATGCCTCGCCAGACACCATTCGGGATATGTATGTGGGCTACTGGGTGGATGCGTCTGTGGCCAATATGAATTATACCGATATATATACACCGGGAGGCGGATTTACTTGGTATGATAATTTAGATGGGTTTGACCGTTCTGTAGATGCGGCGGGATTCACTCGCGATATTGCCTATCAATATGACGCAGATGGTGATGATGGTTGGGCTGAATCCTACATTGGATTTACTGCACTTGGTAGTACCGTTCCCAGAACCCATTTTGATACCCATTATCAACAATGGGTCTGGACCAATTCTAACAACACCGATTATCCGGACTACAGCATGCCGCTGGTGGATTTTGAACGGTATGCAAAAATGACCACCAATGTTCCACTGGGTGATCCCATCTTACATCCAGATCTATTCGGAATCGACGGATATCCCAATCAAACCAACAGTTGGTTGTTCCTGGTATCGGCGGGACCTTTAGGTAGTATGCCTGCCGGTGCGGATTCAGTTCATTGGGTTCTTCCACCGGGAGCATCATGTGATGTTGCCTTTGCCGTGGTGGCGGCCCGATGGGCCGGTGCGACGGTAGACAGCCCCGAAAGACGAGCCAATCTTAAAGTGAATGCTGACTGGGCTCAGAAAGCCTATGACGGGGAAGATAAAAATCGCAATAATCGTTTGGACCCCGGGGAAGATATCAACGGTGATGGGGTAATTAATCGGTACATTTTACCAGAACCTCCACCCGTTCCTAATATGACTGTGGAAGTGGGTGATCAGGAAGTCACTATCTATTGGCAGGATAACGCCGAGGATTTTGTGGATCCTATCAGCCGGGAGAAAGATTTTGAAGGATATCGAATTTATGGAGCCCGGAAAACGCTGGCCGATACCACGGCTGAATACACGCTTCTAGCTGAATTTGACCGGATTGATTCCCTTCATAATGTGGGGTACAATACAGGATTTGATGAAATTCGAATTACCAATGACCAGGGCCAGCCGGATAGTGTGTTGATCGATGGACGGTACTATCAGTACAAATTCGTCAATCGCGGCGTGAAAAATGGCTGGATGAATTATTATGCCGTCACAGCCTTTGACCGCGGCGATCCAGAATCCAATCTGGCTAGTCTGGAAAGCGCCCTGTCCGCCAATCGAGTTTATGTCATTCCCGGAGTAAAGACGGATTCGACCCGTTGGGAAGGACAACCCACAGTGTATCCCAATCCCTACCGAGGGCAAGCAGTTTGGGACGGGTATGGCAATAGGGAGCAAATGATCTGGTTCCAGAATCTGCCGCCACGGGCTGAAATTCGTATATTCTCTCTGGCCGGAGACTTGGTGGATATTATTGAACATGATGAGGGGTACCGAGGTCAGGATATCGAAAATATTGATGATTTGAAATATCCCCGGATGAGTGGCGGAGAGCATGCCTGGGATCTTATAACCCGGTACGACCAAGCAACGGCCACCGGATTGTACTTATTCACGGTGGAAAATTTGGATACGGGGGAAATAAAAGAGGGTAAATTCCTCATCATTAAATAAACAAAAAAAGAGGGAATCGTATGAAGAAATTGTTACCAGTTCTCATAATAGGTTTGGTGAGCTTTCTCAGCGCCCAAATCACCTCAATTCATGACATTCAATATACAACTACCGTAGGATCCGGATGTTATGATTCACCGGAAAGCGGTAATACCGTGACCGTATCAGGGAAAGTAACAGCGGTTACCAGTTCCGGTCGGTTCTATATTCAGGATGGCGGAACCGAGTGGGATGGTATTTATGTTTATGATAACACAGTGAATCCGACCATTGGTGATTCCATAACATTTACTGCCAGTGTTAGTGAATATTATGGTTTTACCGAACTAAGCAGTGTGACAAATGACACCATTCACTCTTCCGGGAATACACTCTGGGATCCCGTGGCTATCACCACAGGCGAACTGAATGGTGGATGTTCGGACACTGGTGAACCGTATGAAGGTCTTCTGATTACACTGACCAATGTAACCGTGACTCAAGCCCCCAATTCCTATGGGGAATGGTATGTGGATGACGGAACCGGTGAATGCCAGATTGATGACGCGTTCTTTTCATTAAGTCCTTCTGTAGGCGATTTCTTTGATTCGATTACTGGCGTGGTGGACTATTCCTATAGCAGCTATGGGGTGAATCCCCGATCCGCCGACGATATTGTCACCACGGCCATTGGTCCGACCCTGGTCAGTGTGGATTTCGCTCCGGCGGCGCCTACGCCCAATGAAGATGTGGTAGTTACCGTTACTGCCTTTGATGATCAAACCGGCTTATCCGTGGATCTCTATGTTGCCTTTGACGGTGGTTCGTTTACGGCCAACGCCATGACGGATAACGGCGATTCCACCTATACCTATACCATACCAGGACAGGCAGAAGGAACTACCGCCGATTTTTATGCGATTTTAACCGATATTCATAGCAATGCTGACACCAGCATCACTTATAGTGTCACTTTTGCAACTCCATCGGACATAACACCGATTGCCTCGATTCAGGATACCACCGGCACGGGATCGGATGCTTCCGTTTTGAACGGTCAAGTGGTCACCATCAGCGGTATTGTGACGGCGGAATTTTGGGGCAGCTCCGGGAATAAAACCATGTTTGTCCAGGACGCTCCCGGCCCCTGGAATGGCATTATGCTTTACAACAGTGATGGTTGGGACACCTTCGACTTCAGCAGCCCCACGGGAGTAGTCCATTCCGTAGCTGAAGGCGACAGCGTAACCGTTACGGGTACGGTGTCTGAATACTATGGTATGACCGAGTTAGGTAGCATCACTGCTTTTACGGTTCACGGTCCGGCAGCCACCATGATCGAGCCCGATCTGGTGTCTACCGTTGACATCGGAACCGGCGGTCCCATGGCCGAGGCTTATGAAAGCTGTTTGATTCAGGTAACCGATGTTACCGTGGATAATCCCGACCTGGGCTTTGGGGAATGGTCCGTGAATGACGGCACCGGTTCCGCCCGGGTAGATGATCGCTGGGATTATTTCTATTCTCCTGCCGCTGGACAGATTCTAACCAGCGTCACCGGGTGTATGGATTATTCCTATAGTAATACAAAGATCCAACCACGCCTGGCTCGGGATGTTGTGGAATCCGGTGATGTACGTCTCCAACGGATTCAACAGGTTCTCTACAGTGATCTTTTAAAAGCCGGTGTGGATACCCAATCCGATACATCTTACATGGTGGGGGATACCGTAACCGTATACGGAATTGTAACTATGCCCACAGGTTTAAGTTATGCGGGCGCCGGGGTCAAATTTATTTTCCAGGATACCCTGGGAGGTCCCTGGAGCTCCATTTTGTCCTATGATCCCGACTCCACCGCGTTCCCGGTTCTATATGAAGGTGATGTGATTCGGGCAACAGGCTTTATTTCTGAATATCGCACCAGCAATTCTAATATGACTGAATTGTTCATTACTGAGCCCATAGATCTCATTGATTTTGGTGTTCCGGAGCCCACTGTTCCAGTGGTGGCCACGGGTGATTTGAGATGGCCCACCGAGGCGGAACAATGGGGAACCGTGATGGTCCGGGCAGAAGATGCGATAGTAACGGCAAATGATTTACCGTATGGCGAATGGAAAATCAATGACGGAACCGGATCCGTGAATGTGGATGATGATTCTGACAGTCTAAATGCTTGGCAAAATGCTAATGGTCGGCCGCCAGTGGGATCTTACATCAGTTCTATCGAAGGATGGATCTATCATCATTATGGCAGTTATGGTGACTCCACCACGTATAAACTGGAACCGTTGTATGCCTCGGATATTGTGTTTGGTGCCGGTCCACCGAACATCAAGAGCGTCGATCGTGATCCCTGCGTACCTGGTCCGAATGATGCGGTGACCGTAACGGCCCTGATTGAGGATAATAGCGCCATTGCCTCAGCGACGATTTATTATTCTACCGATGGCGTGACCTATTCCACTGTATCCATGGTGAATACGGACACCACTGCCTGGGTTGGCGATATCCCTGCCACCGGCGTGGATGGCGCTCACGTGGATTATTATGTAGAAGCGACCGATGACGGTGCTGAACAAGCTGAAGCGAAAACCAGTACGCTTCCGGCGGACACCGATGAAAACCAATTCAGCTATGTCACCAAATCTGGTCCGTTGTCGATTGCTGATATTCAAATGACCACCTGGTCCCGTGGTGATTCACCCTTTGACGGCTGTGTGGTTACACTCAGCGGTATCGTGACCGGTGACACGGCTCAAGCCAATTCCGGCTATAATGCCTATGCCATGCAAAGTGTAGAAGGCCCTTGGAACGGTATCATTTTCGATCCTCCGGCTGACGTTACCCTGGTTCGCGGCGATTCCATTACAGTGACTGGAACCGTTGAAGAGTACGATCCCGCCTGGCATTTCAAATGGGATAATAATACGAAGTTGGTGGATGTTACCGACGTAACGGTTCATAGCAGCGGCCATGGCGTAGGAAGCGTGGTTGTGGGTACTTCTGATCTGGCTCAGGATGGAGAAGAAGTGGAATCTTATGAAGGCGTATTGGTGACTCTGCACGATGTTACCGTGTCTGCAGTAAATCAATATGACTGGTCGGTGGTTGATGGCAGTGGAATTGCTTGCCTGATTGATGATGACATGGCCGACGCCAGCGCATACGCTTTCTTGCATGATCTTCAGGTCGGATCTACGTTGGAGACGGTAACCGGTATCTTCAACTTTAGCTTTGGATCCTACAAGGTTCAGGTTCGGGATATGGCGGATCTTGGGCAATTAGGTGTGGATGATGATTTTGTTCCGTCACCTATGACCTATGCGCTTCATCCCAACTATCCCAATCCGTTTAACCCGGAAACCCGGATTCGGTTTGATCTGGGTGGCAGCGAACGGGTGAAACTAGTCATTTATGACGTCCTGGGATACCAGGTACGGACTCTAGTGGATGACCAATTTGGCCCGGGAATGCATGTGGTCAATTGGGACGGTAGGAATAATGCCGGCGAAATGGTCAGTTCCGGTGTCTATATTTATCGTCTGAAAGCCGGATCGTTCATGGATCATCGAAAGATGCTTTTGGTAAGGTAATCTCTGTAAGTGGGGTGCGGGAAATTCCCGCACCCCTTCTTCCCGGATCCCATGCGAAGATTACATCTCATCCTACTCAGCTTCCTGGTGCTTTTTTCCTGTTCGTTGTGGGAATACAACGATCCGTCTAATCCACTGGATAACCAGCCCCCTGAAACGTATCTCTCCCTAATCGCTACTGATACGGTTTACGCGGCGATTGTCCAAATCGATACGCTGATCGATCCGGTAACTGGAGAATCATCTTTTGATACGCTCTGGACCTTCGATTTCACGGGACATCCGGATACAACGATGGTCTGGGATACGCTGGATCATGCCTTCACTACCATAACCACTAGCCGTCAGGCTCTCCACTGGTGGGGTGAAGATCCGGACGGAAATGTGGTAGGCTATTATTATCGGTGGAGTGTGGATGAGCATTGGACCTACACCACCAAGGAATCGGGTGTGTTCTTCGTTCCCATCCAAACCAATCTGGATGTGTTCAGTTTTGAAGTGAAGGCCATGGACGGGGACAGTTTAGTGGACGCAACACCGGCTCGGTTAGTGTTACCGATCCGTAATTCACCTCCGGAAGTAAGTTTTCGGTACCGAAGCAATCCTTTGGTAGTGGACTTGCCTAGCGATACAAGCTATACATTTCCCACACGCACCTTTGTATGGGATATCTATGATCAGGATGGGCTGGAATCAGTGATTTCAGTGTATTATGCTTTGGATGATACCTGTGATACCTGTTGGACTACTTTGGACGCTGCATCATTTTCCAGTGTGACCTTAACGGAGATTGAACCGGGAGTTCATACCTTTTATTTAATGGTGGAAGACATTGCGGGAGCTCGCAGTCCCATCATTTCGTTCCCCAATCCCTTGAACGAGGCGGAACCGTCAGTTTGGGTGGTAAAACCGGTGAAAGGGTCGGTGCTGCTGGTCGATGACTTCCCCCAGGATAACGGAAATGTGGCGCTCTCTTGGTATCGATCCATTTTGGATACGTTGGTGGGTGTCGATGATTATTCCGTCTGGGAAATTGGAGAAGAACTTCCCTTTTCCTCCACCGATGTCACGGCCAATCTAAACTATTTTTCCTCCGTGCTATGGTTTTCGGCCTACACGCAAAAAGAAACCTACATGGACGCCAGTTCGTCCATTTTTAGCTATGTCCTGGGTGGAGGAAATTTCTTCTTGGATGCTCCGGAATTAAAGGACTCAACCTTTACTTGGTTTCCACTGGAATCTTCCCGGATTCTCAATCCCAGCGGACGGCTATTTCCCGGTCGACAATTAATTTCTGAGGTACGACCCGAACTGGATCTGGAAATATCCCAATTGATTGCCATTCGGGTGAAAAGTTTCGTACCGGATAGCTCCGCCTTTGCCGTCCTGCGGGGAATGTACCATATGGCGGAACCCCAGACCGGTGACACCTGGACCGGCACACCCACCGTGGCTAGTCTGGGACAGTTCCAGGTTTCACCCACTACTTTGTCCGGAAAAGTCGTCTTGATGTCCCTGCCAATCCATAACGGGATTCGTCCCATCATGGAGGGGAATGGCTCTGCTGGGAAATTCCTGTCCTATCTTCTGAAAGAGGAGTTTGGGCAATGACACGGATCTGGCTTGGGATAATGTTGACCGCCTTCCTCTGGGGACAGTCGGGCACCGGCACCATTCAGGGCGAGGTGAAAGATAAGAAAACTGGGGAAGCCCTCATCGGTGTCAACGTCATGGTGAAAGGGACCTATTATGGCGCTTCCACGGATGAGAACGGTTTTTACAGAATTACTGGTGTTTCCCTTGGTGGTTACGATGTGGAAGCCTCCATCATCGGCTATAAAGTTGTGCTTAAAACCGGAATTAAAGTCCGCGATGACGCCCCCGTAACCGTGGATTTTGCTATGGAAGAAACGGTCCTCGGCTTTGGTGAAGAAGTGATAGTAGTGGGAAAGAAACCCCTCTTTGACGTGAATGAAACAGCCTCCTTATCACGTATCCGAAGTGATGAAATTGCCAACAAGGTTGTGGACAATGTGCAGGATATTCTTTCGGAGCAAATCGGTGTCACTACTCAGGATAATGAAATCCATATTCGCGGTGGTCGGATTGATGAAAGTTTGTTCGTGGTGGATGGAATGACGGTGAAAGATCCGCTATCCGGAATGACCGGCAATGTGTTCGTAAACGCGGAGGCGATTGAAGAACTGGAAGTGGTAACTGGCGGATACAATGCGGAATACGGACAGGCCATGTCAGGGGTGGTTAATATACGCTTGAAAGAAGGGCGGGACCATTATGAGGGCTCGCTGAAACTGAGCAGCGATCACTGGGGACTCACATCCCAACAGATCAATAATTACAACACGGATCGGATTGAATTCAATTTTGGAGGACCTTCATTTCTATTGGAACGGTTTCCCCATTTGTTGGGGTTGGACCTTCCCGGGCGTTTTTCCTTTTTTATTAACGGGTATGGCAAAATATATGATGGTTATTTACCTGTAGCCAAAAAACTTTATCCCCACCGGAACTGGATGTGGCCGGGGGTTTCCGAGGAACAGGCCGATAAACTGATGGATCTGCTCAGTCCCAGGGAAAATAATGACTGGCACACGTCTTCAAAAATCACCTGGGATATTGAAGGAAAACGGAAATTGACGTTTTCCTATGACATTACCATGAATATTAACCAGGGATATTTCATGCCCCGGGCGTTTTCCAATACCTATTTCCCTTACTCCTATTCAAAAATATTGGATAATTACAATACCATCACTCGTGAAACCCGTTTGACCAATTTGAGTTGGACCCACACGCTGTCCACAAGATCCTTTTATGAAATCACCCTGGGACGGTTTTTAACCCTGGAACATAGCGCGGTTCAGGATTTGCCTTGGGACCAGTACCGCCAACGCCTGGATTTAAATCCTATTAATTACAATATCCAAAATTCAGAAGGGGATGTTTACATCACCTACGGGGATGAGTTTTATGACACGGGTATGGCCCCGGAATGGTACGATATTAACAGTGATAATATACGATTCGATGTGGATTGGACCGCCCAGGTCACGGATCGTCAGAAAGTGAAAACAGGATTCGAAAATTCTTTTACCACCATCCAGGTATTGGATATTGATGAACCGTGGGCCGGGACCACAGGATTGGGCGCAAACTACGATCGCTACCGGGCGTATACCACTTTTGGCGCGTTCTACATTCAGGACCGGATTACCTTCGAAGGAATGACCGTCAATATCGGAACCCGATATGATTACTGGTTCCCAGGGAAGTATGTGGAAGATGCCATCAATAATCCCAATTCCATTATCATTACTGATGCGGCGCGAGAGAAATTCGAAAAGGAAACTTTTTCACTGTTTGGGTATCGGGGTAAAGGACGGTTAAGCCCCCGTTTCGGGATTTCCCATCCCGTGACCAACAATGATGTACTCTATTTTTATTATGGACATTTTTCCCAGCTTCCCACCTTTCAATATGTGTATGCCAAGCTGAATTCAACGTCTCAATCCACATACCAGGTGTTCGGTAATCCAAATCTCAATCCCAAGACTACAGTACAATACGAACTGGGAATTAAACACCGATTCAGTGAAGATCAGGTTCTGGAAGTAAAAGCCTACTGGAAGGATATGTTCGATTATGAAACTTCGGAAACCATCAAACCTTCCAATCCGAAGTATGCGCACCTCTCTTTCAATATGTATTTCAACGCCGATTATGCCCGAGCCCGGGGAGTGGAACTCATTCTAAAAAGCCGCCTGTTCCGCAACTGGTACGCGGACCTGAATGTGACCTATTCGATTGTCACCGGGAAAAGCTCCAGTCCGTTGGATAATCTTTTGGTTCAGGCCGGACAATTATCAGAGAAACCTCTGGGTGAGAATTTCATGAGTTGGGATCGGCCGCTTCAAGCCTTTGCCAACATTTCCTATAACTCTCACAATCAATGGGGTATGAGTCTTCGCCTGGAATATTCATCGGGTCGTCGCTACACTCGGTCGATTCCCGGAACCAAGGATTACCCGGAAGGCATCATTGAGGTGGACGGGATTCCTTATTACATTGGCACGTATGAGGGGGATAAACCCTATTTCTATATTGCGAAACAACCGGTCTACAATGTGGACTTGAGAATGTATAAAAACATACCTGTAGGCCCTCTGAGAGTAAAATTATATCTGGAAGTGGAAAATGTCCTTGATGCTCGCATCCATCGCCGGATCAATCCTTTTACGGGTGAAGGCTACGGACCCGGCCAGATTTATTCCTATTCCATGATCAATCGACCCAATCCCAATTTGGATCCGTCACGGTATCGCCGACCACGGTCTGCTGAACTGGGGATTCAATTTATCTTCTGATGGCAAAGCGTATACTTACACTGAGTTTACTATTGGGACTGGCCGCACAGGTTCAGGCACAGAATTTCTTCCCCATTTTGGGAGGGCAACGAGTGGGAACCTCCAGCTTCACTTTCCTGAAGATCGGGTCCAGCGCCCGAGCGGTGGGCATGGGTGAGGCGGTGGTGGCCATGAATCAGGATGCTGCGTCGCTCTATTACAATCCCGCTACGTTAGCTCAGCTTAAAACAACGGAACTGGTGACGTCGCGGGTAACCTGGCCGGCCGATATTATGTATGATTACTTCAGCGTGACCCACAATCTCAGGTCACGCCACTATCTGGGGATCAGCGCCGGGATTCTTCACATGGCGCCCATGGAAGAGACCACAGAGTATATGCCCCACGGTACGGGAAATTATTTTACTTACCAGGACCGGTTTATTGGTTTGACCTATGCCCTGAAGCTCACAGACCGTTTTAGTTTTGGAATCACCCTGAAGGATGTGGAAGAAAATTTGGCGGGGATCCGCATGCGGGATGTGCTTCTGGACATGGGCACCTTCTATTGGACCGGTTATAAAAGTCTCCGTTTTTCTGCGGCCTTGACCCATTTCGGTCCACAGACCGCCCCGGAAGGAACCTATCAAAAACGAATCCTGGACACGGACACAGGGGAGGAAGCCGTTCTGGAAACCATATATCAGGAATTTTCACCGCCCACCATGTTCCAGGTTGGCACTGCCATGGAAGTGATCGACCGTTCGAACAGTGCGCTTACCCTGGCGGTTCAATTGAATCATCCCGTCGATAATGCCGAATATGTCTTGGCCGGAATGGAATATCAATTGTTTCACACGCTTTATCTTCGGTCCGGAATTAAGCTGGGGAAGGATGAGGAAGGATTGTCCTTGGGAATCGGTCTATCCGTCCCCCTGGGAAGCCGGCGGCTTAACGCGGACTATTCCTGGACCAATATGACCCATTTATCCGACCCGGTTCGCTTCAGTTTGGGAATTACTTTGCCATGAGTCGTTTTACCGTTATCGTTGCCTTGTCCGCCTTCCTGCTTGGTCTATTGGGTTGTGTCAATCTGTCGCCGCTGGATTCATTAAATAAAGACAACACCGATAATTTTGGCGCCGGGGATACCACTTATATTCAGATGAATCCCATCTGGGATGAATCCTTCGGGTTGGAAGCTCCCGTGGAAATTTCCCTGGGACGGGACGGCCTTTTGTATATTGCCGATTCATCAGCCCACAGCATTTGGGTCTTAGATCGGAGTGGGAATCCCGCAATTGGGTTTGATTCTCTGACAAATTTGATGACGATGGAGAACGAGCCGTTGGTTCCCATCGATGTGGATGTGGACTCTAAAATGAATATTCTTTACATCGATGGCACGAACCGGGTGTATTGCTGGAATCATATTTGGAATTCACATGGACTGGAGGCCTATGCGGCCGCTGGTGATTTTGTGGAGTCAGGAACGGGCAATGTGATTTCGGCTCAGGCCGGATCTTCGCAATGGATCGAACTGGCCAACAATCCAGATTGGACCCTAACCAATATTCAATGGGACCAATCCAGCGCCGTTCTGGATTCAATGTTGAGTCCCCACGTTATTTTTGACGGAAACTGGCTGGTGAATGTGATGGGGGATCTGTATTACTCCAGTGAAGCTTCCCGTTTTTCGGCCCTGAGCGCCACCAAAGGAAATGACAATTATTTCTTTGTGACGGATCAGGCTCAGAATCGGATCATGAAAATACGATTGGAACATTCCCTTTGGGTCCGTACATCGAGGGGAGAAGAATTTTGGACACACCGCGGGGTATTTGGCGGCACAGTGGCCCAGTATGGCACCGGTTCCGGGACGGTGAACAATCCAGTAGGAATGGACATAGATTATACCGGATCGATTTACTATGCTCAGTTAGGCGATTATTTTTCCGTGCATAAAATCCGGCCGGTGGTTACTGGAGGGTACACGACCTATTCATCGGTGTTTCAACCAGGTGTGAATACCATCATGGATTTGGGACGCTTTGATCATCCCCTGGATGTGGCTGTGGATCGCAATCAAATGATTTATGTGGCCAATACCCGCGCCAGGGAAATCCAGGTATTCACCTATAACGGGAATTTTTTCAAGAAGGCCGGCGTGGAAGAAGTATTGGTGGACACAACCTGGTGGGAATTGGTCGGTTCTGATAGCGTCCAGGTGGACACGTTTGTAGTTCACGAAACAGCGGATTTTCTGGCAAGTCCTTCGGCAGTGACCGTGGATGACAAAGGAGTCATTTACATTTGCGATCCCCCCATGGGTCGAATCGTTCGCTATCGCTTATCTAATGTATTGGACGAAAACCTGATTACGAATCCATAACATGCGTTTCCGGTGGTTTTTACCGGTCTGGGGTATCCTGTCCTTTGGCTGGCCGCAATCCAGTCAAGTTGCCTACCTGAAATATTTTCTCAATCGTAATGACTTTCTGGGGAACCATGCGGTGAGTCCGTTTGATCGAAAAGGGAAGGACCACTGGATTGTTTTTTATAATGAACAGGATTTACCTGTTATTATCCGTCAAATTCGATCCACGGGTGATACCCTGGGTACTGACATCCTGGGGTATGATGATGAGCAAACCTTGACTCAAAAATATCATTTTGATTCCCGGAATCATCTCCAGCGGATCGTTGTATTTGGTGAAAATGAAGTCTGGAGTCAGGTGTTTCGCGAATGGGCCTTCCCCGATGAAATGATGTTTTCCTTTCAGGATCAACAGACTCGTTTTGACCTGGATTCGCTGGGACGGATTCAGAACATGACCTTTATCACTGTGGATGGACATCCCTATGGCCGAATTTCTATGGATTACACCGTTCAGGGCCGAAAGCGTTCCGAAGTGTGGATACAGCTTCCTGAAGGTCGGGTAATTCGCCGATACAAATATCATTTTGATGAAGATGGCACTCCCGTGTCGCTTCGAGAATTTGGCCAAAACGGGGAGTTGGTGAGCGATGTGGACCTGACATTCGCGCCAGCGGATCAACTATACCGTACACCACCTCCTAAATTGGGTAATCGCCTATTGGAAGCTCAGACCATTATTGAATCCATTCGGGAATCTCGTGTCTCAACGCCCCATCCTGCTATCATACCAGTGCTTACCGATGACTTACTTCAATTGACAGACGGACAACTCCTTATCGGATCACTCATACAATCCACCACGGCGGGGCTGAAAATCCAACTGCGCTCAGGTGAAGTTCTGGATATCCCTTTAAACCGGATCTCCTGGGCCCGAAGCCGCAATGGGAAGTATCTCGTGGATCGGGGTATTTCGGTTATCAGATAGTTCATATTTTACTGAAGCGTGATTTCGTGGGAATGATGGTAAAACAGAAGAGTGCCGGTTTGTCATGATAGTAACCATCTCGTGAGCCTGGGATCATAAAATTCACAAAGCTCGTCTCTATAACCGGCAATTACAATGACATTTCCAATTACACTATAGCATTACAATCCCTATGCTTTACAATCATAACTATTCAATTCTAAATGCAAAAAAGGATTTTAGTTCGATCATTGTTTTTCGGAAAATCGACCATTAAATTAAACGCTGATTCTAAGAAGGAAACCATCATGCGACGTCTGGGATTTTTAACTGTAATTTTATTTTTCGCAGGTTCTGCGCTGCCAGCCCAGGGTGTGGCCTATCCACCGCCAACCCATTTAATTACGATCCCCACGGCGGGCGTCCTGGTCCGAGGGAGCTTTGCTATGGAGATGCGAATCCAGCGGGCCGGCGGTCTCAGTATTGGCCTGCGCACGGGAATTACCGATCGATTTCAGTTCGGCGTATCCTACGGTGCCAGTCGTTTGATTGGTGATAGCACAGTTGCCTGGTATCCCCGCCCGGAAGCGTCCATTAAGTATCGACTCATTGATGAAACCGACCGGATTCCCGGTATGGCCATTGGTATCGACACCCAGGGATTTGGTGCATATCATCCCGAAGATTCGCGGCAGCGCTACGACATTAAATCCTATGGACTCTACCTGTCTGCCAGTAAAAATTGGAAAATCCCACTGGGGAACATGGGTCTTCATGCGGGAACCAATTACAGTTTTACCGAACGAGCCGATGGGGATAGCGATCCAAGTTTATTTTTTGGTTGGGACATGGAGCTGAATCCCGAATTGTCCCTATTGGTGGAATACAATGCCGCCCTGAATGAAAATAACCGGACAGCTCGAAATATGAGCCTCAATGGGGGCGGATATTTAAATGCGGCGGTGCGCTGGACCTTCGTGGAGCATCTTCACTTCGAAATGGATTTTAACAATCTGCTTTTTGACCAAAACAAAGTTTCTTCGTTCAATCGGGAATTGAAAATCACGTACATTGAATATTTTTAACAGGAGGATGAGATGAAACGATTCATAGCACTGAGTTTCTGGCTAGTGGGAACGATGCTGATTGCACAGAGTGTATCAGATCTTCTGGCCCAGGCCGATAAACTGCATGAGGCAAATAATTACGACCAGGTCTATACCGTACTCAAGCAGGCGGAACAGCTTGAACCGGATAATTTTGAAGTTATCTGGAGACTGGCTCGTGCTCATTTTGATTTGTCGGATAATTCCACCGATGAAGATGTCATATCCAAAAATATTTATGCCGGATTTGACTATGCCCAAAGGGCGTTGGATATGAATCCCGATCGGGCGGAATCGCATAAATGGTACGGCATCCTTATCGGTCGCGTGGGTGAATTGGAGGGTACGGAACAAAAAATCAAGAATTCCTACCTGGTGGCGGAACATACGCTGAAAGCGATTGAACTGGATCCGTCCGATGATGGCAATTACCACGTGATGGGTCGCTGGCATTATACACTTGCGGACTTGAGCTGGATTGAGCGCACCATCGCCGGGATCGTATACGCCGAACCGCCCAAAGCTAGTTTCGAAGAAGCCAGAGATTTTTTCCAGAAGGCTATTGATATCGATCCTGCCGATATTCGCAATTATGTATGGCTGGGTAAAACGTACGAGGAATTGGATGATGAAGACGCAGCAGCTAAGGCCTACAAAAAAGCTATTAGCCTGGAAGCGGATACCGACAGCGATCGTATTTTGCAGGATGAAGCCCGGGAGTTGTTGGAAGATTTATAAATGAGTTTCACCATCAAGATCAAAGGCCGGGTTATGCCCGGCCTTCGTTTATTATGGAATTGAAAGAAAATCAACGTACCAGTTCACAAGTATTTAAAGGTCGTCTGTTGGATGTCCGACTGGACATGGTGGAATTGCCTGATGGTCGAACCGCAACCCGTGAGTATATTCTTCATCCCGGAGCGGTAGTAATGATTCCCGTGTTGCCGGATAAGCAGTTGGTCCTGGTTCGGCAGTACCGATATCCCGCCGGTCGGGTCATGATTGAGTTACCCGCCGGGAAACTGGACTCGGGAGAAGATTACCTCACTACCGCGAATCGGGAGCTGAAAGAAGAGATTGGATATCGGGCGGAACGGCTCACTCTTCTGGGCGAATTGGATCCTTGCGTCGGGTATAGCAATGAACATATGTGGATTGTTCTAGCCGAAGACCTGAGACCGGAAACCGCTCAGGGTGATGACGATGAATGGATAGAAATTCTAACCACGTCCTATGATCAGGCTTTGAAAATGGTTTGGGATGGATCAATTACGGATTCTAAAACCCTGGCCGGATTGCTCTGGTACTCAAAAATTCTGCAATCTTAATCCATGATTTCCCAATCGGACCTCACCCAACGGTTGAAAACAGCGGTCTTGGACCTGGGCTTCCAAAAAGTGGGTATTGCACCTGTAATTCCGGGTTCCACTCCCGGAAACCGATTGAGAGCCTGGCTTGATCGCGGATTTGCGGGAACCATGCAATGGATAGAACGCCGGTCTGAGGAGCGGGCGGACATGACCACCTATTTCCCGGAAGCTCAATCGGTGATCGTTGTAGCCCTGAACTATTATACTGGACAAGCTGAAGAGCGCATGGCGGCCGCCCGGGAAGGGATTAAAATTAGCAATTATGCCTGGGGACAGGACTATCACGGTCTCATGAAATCCAAGCTGAAACAATTACAGGCCTGGTACCAGGAATGGACAGGAGGCGGTGCTTCCCGTGTGTGTGTGGATACATCTCCGGTTATGGAAAAAGTCTGGGCCCAAAAAGCCGGTTTGGGATGGATGGGGAAGCACACCAACCTGATTACCCGTGATTTGGGGAGTTGGATTTTCCTGGGGGAATTCATTGTCGACCAGACATTGGATTATGATGTTCCCTTTCCAGCGGACCACTGTGGGACCTGTACCGCTTGCATTGATGCATGTCCCACGCAGGCACTTACCGCTTACGTGTTGGACGCCCGAAAGTGTATCTCATATCTCACCATTGAATATCGAGGACCTTTTTCCCAAGACATTCCCGGCGATTTCGATGGATGGGTTTATGGTTGTGATATTTGTCAGGAGGTATGCCCCTGGAATCAGACACTGGCTTCGCCGACAGAAGACCCGACCTTTCAACCCCTACCGGAGATTGAGTCGTGGTCCCTGGACAGGTGGAATTCCATGGATGCCGAAGAGTTCAGGCGGTTGTTCCGCACCTCTCCCATTAAACGAACCCGGTTTGAAGGCTTTCGCCGAAATCTGGATTGGGTTACGTCGTTTTGGGAATGAAAATTGCAGACTTGAAAAAATCAAAATAGATTTCTGATACGTATGGACTAAAACCATGATCATTGGAGGAAACTATGCCTAAAGTAGGTGTTGTATTGTCCGGATGCGGCGTAAATGACGGCGCCGAAATTCATGAATCAGTCATTACCATGCTGGCTCTGGATCGTGCCGGCGCTGACATGGTATTAATGGCCCCCAACATTGACCAGTTGCACGTGGTCAATCATTTGACCGGAGAAGAAATGGACGGAGAAACCCGAAATGTGCTGGTGGAGTCAGCGCGGATTGCCCGGGGCAATATTCGGGATATTGCGGATGTGAGCGGGGATGACCTGGATGCGTTGATCTTTCCCGGTGGCTTCGGTGTGGCAAAAAATCTTTGCGATTATGCCATGACCGGCGCGAACTGTAGCGTCAATCCGGAGGTGGAACGCTTGGCCAAAGCGATCCACAAGGCCGGAAAACCCATCGGCGTGATCTGTATCGCTCCTGCCATGCTGGCGAAAATTCTGGGCTCACAGGGTGAAAATGTGGATCTGACTATCGGTTCGGATGAAGCCACAGCCAAGGATATTGAGAGTATGGGCGCGCATCACATTACCTGCCCAGTAAAAGAAACCGTGGTGGATCGGGAACGAAAGGTGGTTTCTACACCAGCCTATATGGAAGCCAAAGGAATCAGCGAAGCGGCCGACGGGATTGAAAAACTGGTTAAGGAAGTATTGAATTTGGTGAACTGAGGGAAGGGACGTCAGTGACGCACGTCCACCTCGACGGACCCTAACCCCACGTCCAGGGTCACATTAAAGGTGGGCCGTCCGGACATCCATTCTCGTGATATATATTCGTCGTCGCCCCGATGTTGGAGGCCGGAGAGATCCACGGAGGACAGGAAGGAACTTTCTATGGTAACCCGAATATTGGCCTCTTCCGGAAGGATTAGGTTCAACGTTCCCAGCCCCACTTTGGCCTGGATATAAATGCTGGTGGATGTTTGTCCCCGCATATCCACATAGGCTGATCCGAGTCCAACGTCCAGGTCTAACTGTCGAGCGTTGGCATATCCCAGTCCATGGGCTTTTAGATCGCCTAGCCCATTGGAGAGTGAAATTGAATCGCATATTATCGGGTTGGGTTCTGCCAACGATATATCAACTTGACTGAGACCGCAATCCACGCTTAGTCCCAGTAAAGGAATTCCTGACAGGTCTAGATCCGCTTCTCCCAGGCCAAAATCCAAATCCAGTCTGGCCGGCACGGTGGTTGGTAACAAAAAATCAATTTCACTTTGAAATTTCTTCGTGTCCGGTTTGAGTTTTAATGTATTCAGACTAAAATTGAGATCAGAATCAACACCATCCTCCAAACCAGGATTGTTCACGTCTACATTGAGAACACCGGTTTCACCATTTATTGTGTAGGTAACACTGGGTTCGGTTTGGGTGGCGTTATAGGTGAGACTGCCCAAAATTTCCCGTTTATTACGGAGGGGCTTTAGGGTCAGGGATCCGATACCGTATTCAAAATTCATTTTAAGTATGGATATATCTCCCAAGGTGTAATGATATGTATCGGTCACATAATTGGCCTTGGGCTCCTGACCATTCAGAGCTAGAGTCAGGAATAGAAATGTGGGAATGAGTAAACGCGTCATTGAGAAACTAAAAGTTTAGGGCTAATCGGAACGTGGTTTCATAGACCGAAGGCTCATCTAGGGATTTGGCAATATTTACCATAAAATCCACGTCATCTCCATCAGCGTTCCCGACGGCGATGCCTGCAGAACGGATGAGATTATTTGAATAGGCAGAAAAATCAAGCTGAGCGTAATCTTCAGCGGCATCCAGCCAGGCATGACCAGTTTCTATGTACAGCGAGAAAAACTTGTCCCAATCCAGGAATTCCGATTTGAATATAAGTGCCAGACTGCCTTGGACCATTTCATCGCCCTGTTGCTGTTTATACGGATGAGCGCTTACTGATCCCAATCCACCCACGCCAAAATACCGAAAAGCAGGAAGTGAGCCATTGGTTGTTCCCACCAGGAAACGCCCACGAAGTAATATCCCCGGGGTAAATTCCCAATTCGTTATTAGTGTCGCCAAAATTCGGCTATCCAGAGTGGTGATATCAGTGTTTAATAAGTCCGTTGTAGATATCCCATCCTGAAAAAGCTCCGCTTCCACGTGAGCGGCAATGCCCGAATGAAGCAGGCGATACCGTGCGGTTTTAAAATCAGCCGAAATCAGAAAATAATTGGCAGAGTAGGGGGTAAAGCTTAAAGCCGGACGAAGACTTCGATTGTGATTGAAAAGACTCCAGATATCCAGCACGTTGAGAGTGTCGCGATTAACAGAATTGAGTGAGACTGCTGTCCGCAATCCTCCCAGGTTGATGCCGATCCCCGCACGCCAGCCCTGCTCGTTCCACCGATCCAGAAAATCCTGACGGCCGAAAAATGCAGCCAGGGTATTTTCTAGCTCCGCGATCCGGTACCGGTCATCGCTTCGGGATTGATTAAAAAGTCCAGCGAAAAGATGGAGGTTCCGCTGAGAGAAAAAGGTTTTCTGGAAGGTTAACTGCCCGACCAAAGAATGATCGGCTTGCCGATATCCCGCTGTTAAATTCAGAATAAAAGACGATTCCCCATCCTGATCCCATTGGGCGTTAATCGGTGTCAGGATAAAGCCTTCATTGCGGTTATAAATTAACCAGTCGGATTTGGGATGGATCCAATTGGAAGGATGGTGGAAGCCACAGGCATCTCCACATTCCGAGTCATCATCATAGGCATACGAAAAATCCCAATTCCGGAGCGAGTCGGATCGGGCGTTGGTTTCACGATAGACCAGTCCTTCCGTGAGATTGGTCTCAATAATTTTACCATTGATTACTGCTCCTTTGGCCCGCTCGACGCTTCCTCCCAAGGCTAAAATATCGCCGTCTACCACAGCACCAGAGTGGATGATGACATTTCCACCGATCACAGTGGCATGGCTCTTTAGTGTACCGTCGATCGTTAAATTACCGCCGATAATACGAATGTTGTCTTCATAGATCGCTCCGGCGGGTATGGTGTGATCGCCAAATATTTTCACTTCACGGGAAGTGGTTTGGAATGCATCTACCCCAGACGATTCATCGTTTCCCGATCTGGGATTTGCGTCGGTAACGGTCGTGTCTCCCACCGATTCCCGGGCCTGTTGAATCCAGGCGTCTCGCGTAATCGTAGCAGTAGTGTCCTGAGGAAATAGGAACTCCAGGCTTAAGATTAGGAGAAAAATATATTTCATAAACTAACGCTCCTCTTCAATGATGATTTGGCCATTGGTGGTTTTTAATGTGATTAAATACGTCCCCTGATTCATCGATCCCTTTCCAGAAAGATAACGGGTGTTGTACTCCAGGATCAGGGGAATATCGGAAATAATACCATTGGGGATTCTTTGACCCTTGATGGTTGCTTCAATGGTAGCGGGGAAATCAGATGGAATGCTCAGATAGATATTGCCATCGCTGTTCTCCAACTGAATGGTTTGATCTTTCCACTGGGAATTCCAATCTTTTTCAATGTGAATATTTCCTCCGATAGTCGACGCTTTCACTCCGGCTGATACATGTTTT
The DNA here is from genome assembly GCA_964535735.1 of uncultured bacterium. Lineage (GTDB taxonomy): Bacteria > Fidelibacterota > Marinisomatia > Marinisomatales > J089 > J089. The sequence continues at coordinate 18,069 of CAZHTM010000014.1, read as the reverse complement.
CCCGTGATGGAACCGCCAATCGCCGATACGGTAAGTGGACCCTGAATATTCTGTGCTTGAATACTCCCACCGGACGTGGAGGCGGAAACGATACCCCGAATGTCCCATAATTCCACGTGTCCTCCGGAGGTGGAGACGTTCACATCTCCCCGAATCGTTTCCAGGCGAATATTTCCTCCCGACGTCTCACCGGTAATAGATTGACCGGTAATATTTTCACACCAGAGCGATCCACCACTGGTTTCCATTTGTATGTTGCCGGTAATCTGGCTCAGAATAATATCCCCACCGGAGGTGGAGACTGTTGCCGGTCCCGACCCATTACGGATACGGATATTCCCGCCGGAGGTTGTCAGAGTCAGCACACCTTCATAATCATATGCTTCCAGATTGCCGCCGGAAGTTTTCCCGTTCACAACACCGACAACATGGTTTAAATCAATATCGCCGCCGCTGGTATCTAAAGTCAGGACGCCTTGTATATTCTGTATCCGGATATTGCCACCGGATGTTTCCACATTTAACTGAGCGTTGGATGGGACATCCAGCTCATAAATAAAGCGCAGGGCCATGGGACTTCGTTTATGTCCCTTAAAATCGAAAGTATTATCCTTGGGATGGTTTACCATCAATTGGTATTGACGAGCCAAGCCCTTGGCTTCTTTTTCGCTATGGGCTTTAATAGTCATTCGTTCCCGGACCTGAAGCGTAGACGTCTTTGCCCCGCGAATGAACACTTTTCCGCGTACACGACTCAGGAAGATTTCCAGAGTGGGGTTTTGAGTGACTGTTTCTTTAAACAAGGTCGTGTGTTCAAAGGTCAACGCACCAGTCCGAATGACCTTGGTTTCCCCAGTTTGAGCCAGGAGGGCCGTAGTAGTTAGGATCAAACAGAGACGATGCATTAGGGGTTCTCTCCCGGGTTGTCCATCCCCATGGGATTATTGAGGTTGTATAATAATTCACGCGCTTGGGTTTGAATATAGGGATTGGCATCCGTAGCGGCGACCAGTCGCAGAATGGGTTGCAGTTTGCGGGAGGGTTGCTTAGCCAGAATGGCGATGGCTTCCATCCGAACCGCCTCGTTGGTGTCTTCCATTAAAATTTTCTGGCAGGCATTAATTAGCAGGGGGTCCACGGGATAGGATTGCAGCAACCGTATTGATCGCAGCCGAATGCCGGGATTGGGATCGGATAATGCTGAGGATACCAGGACCATTTTTACGTCATCATCTGGATTCATTTCCTGAACCAGCTCGGCCGCTTTTAGGCGATTACCTGGATTCTGATCATTTAACAAAAGATAGGATACCAATTCACGGATCTCTTCATCATTGATATTGCCGGATAATTCCACTTTTTGGCGAGTATTGAGCGCCACACTGATGGGATGTTGCTGATCAGAATTGAATTGAATGTCCGCCTGAGAGAGCAATCCTGATTGAATGAGTTCCCGAACATTGATACCGGATTTTTCTGGTACGGATACCCCCGGGATCAAATAGCGCCCAGCCAGGAAGGCCAGCAGCGCGTACGTGGCAATGGCTAAAGACGGCTTTTTGGGAATGAACAGGACATCGATGTAATGCCGAATATGTTGACCTGTAGAGCGGAAAAGCCCCGTAGTGATCTGAGGATGTTCGGCTATTTTGGCGCGGAGAAGATTACGTTGACTCTGAAGCCAGGTTTCGTCCACATCCATCTCCTGAAGTGGATCGGTAAAGCGAATGGTTTTTTCCAGTTCTTTTACATAATCAGCTAATTCCCGATTTGATGATAATTCCACTTTAAAGGCTCGCAATTCATCAAAGTCCAACGCCTCCAATACATATAAGACGGCTTGCTCTTTTATTGTATCGGTCAGGTACTCAGACATAGCGCCACTCCTTGAGTTGAACCCGTAATTTTTCCACCGCCCGGAAAAGATATTTTTTTACCGTTCCCTCAGATACTCCCATAATTTGAGCGATAGTTTTAATTTTTTGGCACTGGAGATGTTTTAACACAAACACAATTTGTTGTTGCTTGGGTAGCGTCTCCAGGGCTTTTTTAATCTGATCCATGATGTCTTGGCGTTCACTATCTACCGAGTCATCGCTTGCAATCAGACGAAGAGGATCCAGGTCTTGATTGGTTATGGGTTCGGTAATAGGCATTTTCGATTGTTTGCGGGATAGATTGTATGCAGTATTGACAGTAATCCGATACAACCAGGTATAAAATTCACTTTCAAACCGAAATTGATTCAGGTGTCGGTAGGCTTTCAAGAAGACATCCTGGTAAACATCTTCTGCGTCTTGTCGATTTCGAGTTAATTGTAGGGCTAGGGTCATAATGCGTTCATCGTGCATGGCGACCAGTTTATGAAACGCTTCCTGATCGGCCTGCTGGGCGGCCAGAATGAGTTGTTTGGTTACGTCGTCCACTTAGGTTTTTTATCACTCCCGGTTAGACCGGGAAAGACGAAAATAGTTGTCTAAAGATAGAATTAAAAAAAGCCCTCAGAAAACCGAGGGCTTTTTTTAATGTATGGAAGGTCAAGAATTTAAAGACCGGTTTCAGCGACGGTTTTTTTGACCTTTTCCAGCGTATCCATGAGCGCGGTCTGTTCGTCGTCTGTGAGATCGAATTCCAGAACCTTTTCAACACCACCGGATCCGATGACCGACGGGACGCCGATGAAGTAACCATCAATACCGAATTCTCCCTGACAGTAGGATGCGCAAGGAATTACTCGTTTCTTATCCCGCAGATAGCTTTCTGCCATCTCGATGGCTGATTGCGCCGGCGCGTAATACGCGGATCCGTTGCCAAACAGTTTAACAATTTCACCGCCGGCAAACCGGGTGCGTTCCACAATGGCGTCCAACCGCTCTTGAGAAATTAAGTTGGTTACCGGAACGCCGCCCACTGTGGCCAGCCGCGTGATGGGGACCATGCTATCCCCGTGGCCTCCCAGAACCATGCAGGAAACATCCTGAACCGAATAGCCGGTTTCCATGGCGATAAAGGTGCGGAACCGGGCACTGTCCAAAGCGCCGGCCATGCCCACCACCATATTGCTTTTGAAACCGGATGCCTTGTAAAAGGCATAGACCATGGCGTCCAGGGGATTGGAAATCACAATAACGAATGCTCCCGGTGCATAGGTTTTCACCTTTTCTGCCACATCCTTGATAATTTTCAAGTTAATTCCCAACAAGTCTTCCCGGTTCATCCCCGGTTTCCGGGGCACGCCTGCGGTGATGATAATAACATCGGAACCTGTTAGCGCTTCAGGGTCTGAACTGCCTTCCAGATTCACGTCATATCCATCATGGGGACGGAGTTGCATCAAATCCAGGGCTTTTCCTTTAATCATGCCTTCAGCTTGAGCAATATCATAAATCAGGACATCACCCAATTCTTTTTGGGCGGCTAATAAGGCCAGGTTTCCCCCGATTTGACCGCCACCGATCAGTGCAATCTTTTTTCTTGCCATAAGGCCTCCTGTATATGTGTTAAAAAACTCTATTGATCGTGGTTAGAAATTACAACCTTTCCAGGAGATCGATATATACAAAAACCCCGGTTGCTGAAACAACCGGGGCCAGGTTTAATGAGTCAGAATCTAGATTATTGCGGTATGACGCTGACGAATTTTCGAGTCCGGGACTTTTGTTCAAATTTCACCACGCCATTGGCTGTCGCAAAAAGGGTGTCATCGCCACCACGCCGCACATTGTTCCCTGGATGAAATTTGGTACCCCGTTGTTTCACAATAATTCCGCCGGCTAAAATGGATTGCCCGTCGGCCACTTTGACGCCTAAACGTTTGGATTGGGAATCGCGGCCATTTCGGGAACTACCCTGTCCTTTTTTATGTGCCATGATTATTGTTCCTTTTGAGTTTCAGGAGCGGGTTGCTCTTTTTGGGTCGTTGCTTTTTTCTTGGTAGCGGATAAGGTGATTTTTTCCACTTTAACCAGGGAATATCCCTGGCGATGACCATTTTTCCGCTGATAGCCCTTCCGCCGCTTTTTCTTGTAGATCAGAACTTTGGAGTCCCGACCGTGTTCCACAACACTCAAAGATGCTTGAGCATTTTTCAATGTCGGCGTCCCGACTTTGATTTTTTTTCCGTCGTCGGCCATCAAGATAGTGTCAATATTTAAGGTATCCCCTGGATTGGAATCCAGACGCGGAACCTTTAGGGTGCTGCCTTCGATTAATTTGAATTGTTTACCGGCAATAGACGCAATTGCGTACATTATTTCCTCCAATATAGCCTACAAAGTTAGGAGAATTAATCTTCCTTTTCAACCTCAACTTCTTTTGTTATATCAATTTTATCGCGCCCTTTCGTAAACCGGAATTCATCCCGGGCCACGGATGGGTCAGATTCGATGCGAATATGAATAAAATTCTGCCACATGAGCCCCCGGATCATTCGTTTCTTTTGTTCCTGGAGATATTGATATACCTCGGGATGGACATAAAGAGTCAACCGAAGGGAGCGATGCTTGGTTTTGTAGCGTCGCAGCCAGTGGTCGATGCGAGTAATGAGAGTATCTTTGGAAATGATTCGACCGGAACCGCCGCAGGTGGGACATTCATCGCTCATAGTATCCAGAATACTTAACCGAATCCGTTGCCGGGTCATTTCCAGAAGCCCGAAGTCAGAGATCGGCGATACCGCCACCTTGGCGCGGTCCTTTTTCAATTCCTTCCGCAACTCATAATAGACTTTTCGTTGATTTTCCGGCTCCCGCATGTCAATAAAATCGATCACGATCAATCCTGACAAGTCCCGAAGCCGGAGTTGCCGTGCCACTTCACGAGCAGCCTCAAGGTTGATCTTTAAAGAATTGTCTTCATGAAGATTCCGTCCCACATAGCGACCGCTATTCACATCTACCACTACCATCGCTTCCGTCTTTTCAATCACCAGATACGCACCGCTCTTTAACCAAACCTTGGGTCTGAGCAGTTTGCTGATTTCGCTTTCAATGCCCATGCTTTCAAAGAGGGGCATTTTCAATTTATACAATTCCAGTCGGTTGGCTAAATTGGGGGAAACATCTTCTAAATACCGTTGGAGTCGCTTATATAACTTTTTGGAATCGAGAATAATTTTGCCCACATCAGACGTTAGCAAATCCCGTATGATGCTGGAAGCCGTTTCCAAATCCTCATAAATCAGCGCGGGTGCTTCCAGGCGATTGGCTTTCTTTTTCAACCGATCCCAGTGCTCCTTGAGCATGCGATAATCATTGCGGATGGTTTCGTCACTTTTCCCTTCCGCCACAGTTCGGATAATCAGACCCAGGCCGTCCTCCTTTAGCTGACTCGCCAGTCGTTTGAGGCGTCGACGTTCGTATTTGTCCCAGATTTTTTTAGAAATTCCGATGTAGTTGGCATTGGGAACCAGGACCAGTAAGCGTCCCGGGATCGCAACTTCCGTGGTTATCCGGGGACCTTTGCTGGCAAAGGGTTCTTTAATGACTTGGACAAAAATTTCCTGCCCGGTTTGAAGATCAACGGAAATATTGTCGTCATTGCGACGGTGGTTGCTGGGTCGGCTTAATCCATTTTCATCATCATAATCATCATTGAGGTATTCACTACTATGAATCTCGGAAAATGGAAGAAAAGCATTGATTTCGTAGCCAATATCAACGAAGGCAGCCTGCATACCTGGCAGAACATTCTCCACTTTACCTTTATAGATATTGCCCACCATACGGTGTTGATCTTCTCGTTCAAGATACACTTCCACCAGTCGATCATCTTCCAGGATGGCAATACGGGTTTCACCGATACTTTTATTAATATAAATCTCTTTTTTCATCTTATTCGCCCGATTCGGTTACGTCAGATACAGTAATTGTCAAAGGCCCGAAAACCACGGTTTTACACGTGGGTGACGGGGTCTGTCACGGTCTTTTCGGTGAGGGGGCGGAAGGAATAGAAAAAAATAGGAATTGAAAACAAAATTTTTGAAAATCTTGCAGGGAAAAGGCTGTAAGTCTTAACGCTTTTGTTCCTTCAACCCTCTTTCACGAAGCACTAAGATAAACGAAATCAAAAATTCGTTCAAGGAATAAATTGCCTTGAAACCAAATAGGAGATACCCTATTTTGAACAAGTTGCAGGTCACGATTTGAGCCCTATTGCCGTGACGATAAATTAGAGCTAAAAAGGCAGTTGCCGGCTTAGCGCCGGTTTTTTATTATCGCAGAGAGACATATGAACACGAATATTATCGAAATTCTCCGAGACCGGATTCTGGTTTTGGATGGCGCCATGGGAACCTTAATTCAATCCCACCAACTGGGGGAAATGGATTATCGTGGCGATCAGTTTCGGCATCATCCCGTGGACTTAAAAGGCAACAATGATATTTTGTCCTTAACCCAGCCTGAAATTATTCAATCCATTCACCGTCAATATCTTGAAGCTGGGGCGGATATAATTGAAACCAATACCTTTAACGCCACCGCCATATCCCAGCACGATTATCAATTGGAGGATAAGGCGTACGAAATAAACCTGGAATCCGCGCGCCTGGCCCGAGATGCGGCAGATGAATTCACACAACGTGATCCCAACCGACCCCGATTTGTTTGCGGTGTTCTGGGGCCCACCAATAAAACCGCTTCCATGTCTCCTGACGTCAACCGTCCAGCCTACCGAAACATTACCTTTGACGAATTGGAAGCTTCCTATGAAACTGCGGTGAAAGGGCTTATTCAGGGTGGGGCCGATCTCATCATGATTGAAACTGTATTCGACACCCTGAATGCCAAGGCTGCCCTGGTAGCAGTACATTCGGTATTCGATCAGCTTGATACCCGGTTGCCCCTAATGGTTTCAGGTACCATTACCGATGCCAGCGGACGGACTTTATCTGGTCAGACGATCGAAGCCTTTTGGATTTCTCTTCGGCATGGCGATTTATTTAGTATTGGGTTGAATTGTGCCTTAGGCGCTCAGCAAATGCGGCCCTATCTCAAAGCGTTAGCGGGAATAGCGGATGTGGCCGTCAGCCTCCATCCGAATGCGGGGCTTCCCAATGAAATGGGCGAATACGACGATACACCGTCCCATATGGCACGAGTCATTGGCGAATTTGCCCGGGAAGGGTGGACCAATCTGGTGGGGGGGTGTTGCGGCTCTACGCCTGATCATATTCGCGCCATTGCTGCCGAAGTGAGCAATGTCCCGCCGCGAGTCATCCCCAAACGTGTTCCTGGTACCCTTCTTAGTGGATTGGAACCGGTGATTATCGACGACCAATCCTTATTTGTCAATGTTGGCGAACGGACCAATGTCACCGGGTCAGCTCGTTTTCGGCGGCTGATCAAAAATAACCAAATGGAAGACGCTCTTTCCGTGGCTCGAGACCAAATTGAAAACGGCGCTCAGGTATTTGATATCAACATGGATGAAGGTCTGTTGGATTCGGTGAAGGCCATGGAAACTTTCCTCCGGCTGGTGGCTTCGGAGCCGGATATCTCCAAGGTTCCGGTAATGATCGATTCCTCGAAATGGTCTGTGTTGGAAACCGGGCTGAAAAATGTTCAGGGAAAGCCCATCATTAATAGCATCAGTCTGAAAGAAGGGGAAGCCGTATTTTTGGAACAAGCCCGCATGATTCGCCGCTATGGAGCCGCTGTCATTGTCATGGCCTTTGACGAAAAGGGACAGGCAGACACGGTGGAACAAAAAGTCGCCATCTGTAGTCGGTGTTATGATTTGCTAATAGACGAAATTGGGTTTGAACCAGAGGACATCATTTTTGATCCCAATATTTTTGCCGTGGCCACGGGCATCCCGGAACACAACAGTTACGGACTGAATTTTCTGGAGGCCTGCCGCATTTTAAAACAGAAATACCCTCGATGTCTGATTAGCGGAGGTGTGAGCAATTTATCCTTTTCCTTCCGGGGCAATAATCCGGTTCGGGAAGCCATGCATTCCGTTTTCCTCTACCATGGGATCAAAGCGGGCATGGATATGGGGATTGTGAATCCGGGGCAGTTACAAGTTTATGATGATATTCCTGTTGAACTCCGGGATGCGGTGGAGGACGTAATCCTGAACCGGCGAGAAGATGCCACGGAGCGATTATTGGCAATTGCTGAAAACTACCATGATCGGCCCCGGCAAACAGTGCCGGAGGTGGAATGGAGACAACAACCGGTGGAAGCCCGGATTGAACATGCTCTGGTGGAAGGTATTGTAACCTTTATTGAAGAAGATGTGGAGGAGGCCCGACAATTATTACAGGATCCCGTAAAGGTTATTGAAGGACCTTTAATGGCGGGTATGAACCGGGTGGGCGATTTATTCGGCGCTGGGAAAATGTTTTTACCTCAGGTGGTGAAAAGCGCACGGGTCATGAAACGAGCGGTGGCGTACCTGGAACCGTATTTACGGTCGTCCGCCAGTCAGGAATCCGTGACAAAACGAGCCCGGGTCTTATTGGCTACTGTTAAAGGTGACGTTCATGATATTGGGAAAAATATTGTATCCATTATCCTCCAGTGTAATGCATACGATGTATTGGATTTAGGTGTGATGGTTCCCACCGAAACCATTCTCGAAACCGCCCAAAGGGAAAAGGTAGATATCATCGGGCTCAGCGGATTAATTACTCCATCGCTGGACCATATGGTGGATATTGCTCAGGAGATGGAAAAACGCCGGTTTCAAGTTCCTCTATTGATCGGAGGAGCTACCACATCCAAAGTTCATACGGCTGTAAAAATTAATCCCCATTACTCTGGTCCGGTGGCATATGTCCCGGATGCCTCCCGAGTGGCAGGGGTGGCCACTGACCTTTTGCATCCGAAGCACCGGCATGAGACCTCGAATCGAATTCAGGAAGAATATGTCCGGATCAAACAGCAGTATGAGGCCCGGAGTGGCAGACGGGTCCTGATTGATCTTAAAGAATGTCGGGAACGGCCGTATCGACCTAAGCTTACAGATGTCAGTCCCACACCCAAAGTCCCCGGTGTCGATTACGATGATAATGTGCCTATCGATTCAATCCGATCCTTCATTGACTGGACGCCATTTTTCCGCGTTTGGGGGCTGAAGGGAAAATATCCGGCCATTTTGGATCATCCGCAAAAAGGATCAGAGGCGAAGAAATTATTTAACGACGCCCAGAAATTCCTGGATCGGTTATCCCGGGATGAGAGCCTGTATGGAGCAGCGGTCTGGGGTGTGTTCCCAGCCAATCGGGTCGGGGATGATGTGGAAATATATTCGGATACCCAACGTAAGGGAATCCGAGCGGTAGCCCATCACTTACGTCAGCAGATGCCAAAGTCTGATACAGAACCCTTCAAATGTCTGGCTGATTTCATTCAGCCCAAAGATCGGGAAGCCGTGGACTGGATCGGCGCGTTTGCCGTTACCGCCGGACTGGGCGTCCCGGAATTGGTCGCTTTCCATGAAAAGAACCACGATGATTATTCGGCATTGATGATTCAGGCTTTGGCGGATCGTTTGGCGGAAGGCTTGGCGGAGTACTTGCATTGGCGTATTCGAACCGAGATTTGGGGCTATGCTCCCGATGAAACCCTTACTCCAGAGGCCATCATTCGGGAAGAGTATCAGGGTATTCGTCCGGCTCCTGGGTATCCTGCCTGTCCCGATCATTCCGAAAAGGATATCATTTGGTCTTTACTCAATTTACCAAGGTCGATTGGAATTACTCTGACGGAAAGTTACGCCATGAATCCGGCGGCGTCCGTATCGGGATGGTATTTTGCTCATCCGGAGGCAACCTATTTTTCCCTGGGGAAGATTGGCGTCGATCAGGTCCGGGATTACGCCAGCCGTAAAGGGTTGGACGTGCGGACGGTGGAGGCCCTTTTGCGGCCGAATCTGGGGTATGAACCGGGCGTGAATTCGTAATGGACCATCATCGACCGGAATCAACTGTTGACTTTTGGGAACAGCGCTATCAGGAAGAGGCTATTCCCTGGGATTTAAATCAACCCAATCCTGTATTTATACGGCTGGCCAAGACACTAAAACCTGGAAAACTGGCAATTTTGGGTGCTGGACGGGGACATGAGGTCGTTGCATTTGCCAAACAAGGATTCCAGGTGACCGCCATTGATTTTGCTCCTAAGGCTATCCAATACATTATTGATCGATGTCATCAATTGAATCTGGAAGTACAAACGTGTCTCTGCGATCTATTTGACCTGCCTCCTGAGTTGAACGGGAGCTTTGATTATGTGCTGGAGCAAACATGCTATTGCGCCATTGATCCAAAACGTCGTTCATCTTATGAACAGGTGGTATGGAATTTATTACGACCAGAAGGTGAATTATTTGGGTTGTGGTTTCCGTTGAATAAGCCCTGGGAGGTGGGCGGTCCGCCATGGGGTGTGGACATTGAAGAGGTAAAATCCCGGTTCCAGCGCTGGGTAATTCAGGATGAAGGCTTTCCGGAGGATTCGCTTCCGAATCGTCAGGGACGTGAGTATTATTTTCGATTTCAAAAAGCTGAAATGTGATCCAGGTTAAATGTAGGGGATATCCTTCGAATTCGTCTGGTTTTTATATAAGTAATCAGTATATTTTATCAAGCAACCGCATCCAAATTCTTGCTCCACTGTATAGTAGGAGAACCTATGAAGCACAATCTTTTAGTCGGAATTTTTCTTTCAACCCTTGTTTGGGCACAGGTGGATTTATCCATTTCCTTTGCGCCCTATGTTACATACTACATTAGTTCGATTGATTTAAATACGGGTCAGTCCTCCCTCCCGATTTTTACCGGGACCTTGTCCACGTCGGCCTATCCGCCTGATAGCGTATCTATTGCGATCGAATTTGAAGCTCAGATCACATCTGAGGCGCTAGATATGGATGGAGAAACGCTGGTTAAGGTATCAACGGATCCTTTTTGGTTGAAATCTCCCATTACACTTTCGAACACAGATTTGACCCTAGATACCCGTGAGATATACGATGTTGAAGGAAATAAAGTCCCCCTGAAAATCCAAGTAGACGAGCATATCGATCTGGATCAGGCAGAAGAATTACAAAATGCTATTATCCAAATGGGAAAGCTGCCCGATGGGAGTTATCATTTTATGGTAACGGTCTTTGACGGTGAAAACCCTGGAGCCATTCTGGCTCAAGAGGATCAAACCATCCAGGTTTCAACCCAATCCACGTTGCAATTGGTTACTCCGGGCGGCGTATTAGCCGATACTACTGTGAATGAAATATATACATCCTATCCCGTGTTTCAATGGGAGTCTGATCCATGCAATGTTCCGGGAGGGTGTGACTATTTTATTCGAGTAGCTGAATTTGATCCTCAGCAACATGCATCTGTGGATCAAGCCATCGAATCCCAGACGCGTCTTCCCCTGGATCAATCCCAGGAATTCTATCCTGTGGGTTCCGGTATTTATTCTTACCAATATCCCATTACCGATGCCGGTGATTTGGAGCCGGGGAAAGTCTATGTTTGGCAGGTGAAAAAATCTTACGGAACCACGTCGGGCGTGGAGTCGATCCTCAGCGAAATCTTTGCCTTTAAAGTTAAAGATTTGAGTGCCGGTGGTACGACCGAAGGTGATGAAGGCACGGGTGATCAGGGATTGACCCAATTAGAGACGATTCTCAGCGGAACTAATTATCAGGAACTTTTCAATCCCGGCGGCCCCCTGGAGAATTTTACGCCCACCGGGACAGTCATCCTGGACGGCGTCACTATTGACATGAACACCCTCCAGGGTTATTTCACCCAGGGTTTCCCGGTTTTGGACTCCACCGGTACGACCCAATATATTATGCCCGAAATCCTTTCGGTGGAGGTGGAAGAATGAAACGGATCATCTTCACACTATTTATGGCAGGATCACTCCTAATGGCGAGTCAGAAAATTGGTGTCATTATCAAAGTCACCGGGGCGGTAGAACTACAGCATAAGGGACAAAAAATTGCGGTGGTTCCTAAACCCGGAACCGCTTTGGAAGACCAGGATTTAATCAAAACCGGTGAAGGTGGGTTCATGACGGCGGTTTATTTGGATGACCGGACCCAGATAAAAATTGCTCCCAACTCAGAGTTTCGATTCGGAGGGATTCGTGGTGCAGACGGGATTAATAAGAATGTGGCCATGAGTTACGGGACGTTGCGGGCCACCGTAGCCAAACAACGTGGGAAAGAATTTTTTATCGCCACCCCAACCTCAGTAGCATCGGTTAAAGGCACGGATTTAATCGTGATTGCTGACCCCGATGCAGGGGATGCTTTCCACATATTAGAAGGTATAGTGGACGTAACCAATAATCTCACGGGGATTACACAAACTGTCACTGAAAATCAAACGGCCAATTCTACACCGGACGGGAATGTGGATGTTACCGAAACCAACACGGAAGATATTCCGGAGATGGATGCTACCGATGATCAAGGTGGAACGATTGAGTCCAATGAAAAAGAGGTCCGCATTGAGATGACCGATCCCAACGGAACGATCAAAGAATTGATCATACGGTTTAGATAAGCCATGAAAAAAGCAATCATCCTAAGTACAATATTGGTTTGGGTGCAGGCTCAAGACATTCAAATCCTGAGTCCCCTGCCAAACAGTATCACGACAGATCAAGAAATGTTAATCGCCGCATCATTTTATGGTTTGGAAGATTTTGACCCTTCTCGGGTACGACTCATGGTCGACGGCTATGATGTTACCGCCGGAGCGTCCATTGATGCGGATATGCTCACCTTTTTAACCCAGTCCCTTAAACCAGGGAAACATGCAGTATTGATCCAGTATGGATTAACCCCGGAAGGTCAGCCACAGAAAACGGAGTGGTCCTTTACTGTTCAGGGAGAACGGGAAGCCCGGTTTGATTTTGGGATTGAAGGAAAATTTACCTCCGGCGTTCAATATGACCAAATTGATGAACAATCTCTAGGCGTGAGCCAAATGGGATTGGTTCTTCGGGGACGGGCCAGCGAGTTAATTCATTTTAACACCAATCTTAAATTAACCAGCGAAGAGGATCCTTTACTGCAGCCAAGGAATAAATATTCTTTCGGTTTGGACGTGGGGAAATGGATACAGATCACCTTGGGTGATGCCAACCCCAAGTTTAGTCAATTGACTGCTAATGGAAAACGCATGCGAGGCTTTGATGCCCTATTTACCCTGGGTCCTGTGGGATTTCGTTATGCCAAAGGTGAAATCAATCGCGCTATTCAGGGGCCGAAAACGGATGCGTATTCCTGGTCTAAGTTTTCATTGGAAGAAGGGGTTAATAAGATCGAACTGGATCGCCGGGGTTACACCTTCCGCCAGAATATGCAGGCTATGCGATTTTTCCTGGGACGCGGTACTTACGGCCAGTGGGGCCTGAATGTTCTTAGTATTAGGGATGATAAAAACAGTGTCACTAAAGAGATGAACTCGGCTATTCTCACCCTGGATTCCGATACCTTGGGACTTTCCGCAGGAGAGTACACCTTGGCGGAATTATTGGCCTTGGGTGACACCCAAGAATTCCAAATTTCTCTCCGTGATCCAGTTCAATGGACCGGAGCCACACCGCAGGATAATCTGGTCTTAGGAACAGACTTGGGCATTTATCTTGATCATAAGCGTGTCCTTCTGGAAGGTGAAGTGGCGTTCAGTCTTTTGAATCGCAATATCTGGGATGGCGCCTTTACCACCGATCAATTGGATACGCTGATGGATGATACTACTGACAATTCCATTGGGGGCTTTTTCGATTTAGGATCATTACCCATAAATCCCCAGGATGTCTCGGATTGGTTTATCATCAACCAGTACATGTCGCCATTGATTCCCATTGATATTGGTCTATTCAGCGATAGTAGTGACATCACCCTGAAAGACGCTATTTTTTCCATGCCCTCGCTGGCATTTAGGGGACGCGCAGCCGTGAATTATTTCGGTAATCTCTTCACCATCGATTACTCACAAGTGGGACCAGAATATACCTCCCTAGCCAATCCCTATTTGTTGAAGGATAACCGGGAATGGAGCATCAACGATAAATTGCGATTGTTTAATAATCGACTCATGCTCACGGTGGGCTTTAAACATCAGTCCAATGATATCCTTCTTACGGTTACCCATCCCAAAGTTCAGGAAACCCTGCATACCAATGTGAATTTCATACCGGGACCGGCTTGGCCTTCAGTGAATGTGAGCATTCGGCGCATCAATCGCTCCAACGGGATTTCAGAGATTGATACGATCATTTCCCAAACCAGCGGTCAGATTTCCTATTCGGATAGTCGTGAGAAAAACCAAACCATGAATATTGTGACTACCATAAACCATCGCCTGGACCTGTTTGGATTTTCACACAATTTGACGGCCAATATTGTTCTGATGGAAAAGAAGGATCAGTTAAATAACCGCGATTTGGACACGACCTTTATTGATCCCCGGGTTGTGGCGAATGTGTATTCCTTTAATTTATCCACGCGTTACGCGATTCCACTGAAAACGATGTTCTCCATCGCATCGACCCATAGTGAATTCAATACCAGCCCGACGGTCACTGCCAAACAGGATTTATCGAAATTCAGTCTGGATGGAGAATATTCCGGATTTCTGGACAATTCTTTGACAGTTCTTGCGGGCGCTAATCTGGCCACCGGATCTGGGAATGTGGAGTTCACTTGGATTGGATTTAAAGGCGGGCTGCGCTGGAAAGTGCTGGACAATATCTCGCTGAATGCCGCGGGAGAATACCGAATTAAGAATACGCCGGACGGTTCATCCAATACGTTGATCGGGCGAGCAAATCTGACCTACATTTTCTAGAATCTGTTACTGTTTTCTCACGGTTCGCGCCTCAATTCGTGTTAATTTTCCCGAATGAAAAATGACTTAACACTGGCCATTGAGGCCGCCCGCGAAGCGGGTCAACTCATCTTGACCTATTATAAGGCCGATTACGAAATCCGGGATAAAAGTTATCATAATCCCGTCACTACCGCCGATAATGCTTCGGACGCCCGGATAAAAACCATTTTGACAGAAGCCCGCCCGGAATACGGATGGCTGTCGGAGGAAACAGTAGACAATCCGGACCGTCTGGACTGTGAGCGAGTCTGGGTGGTGGATCCGCTGGACGGAACCAAGGAATTCATTGAAGGCGTTCCCCATTTCGTAGTCAGTATTTCCCTTGTGGAATCAGGATCGCCAATTTTAGGTGTCCTCTATAATCCAGTTACTGAAGAGGTTTTTTCAGCTGTTAAAGGAGCGGGTGCCTTTCTCAATAACGAACCGATTCAGTGTGCGCTTCAACCCAATCCTGAAGATATGGTCATTCTCAACAGCCGGTCTGAAACTCGCCGGGGGTTATGGGATCCCTATAAAAACACGTTCAAAGAATTGCGCGCGATTGGTTCAGTAGCTTATAAATTGGGGCTGACTGCTGCGGGAAAGGCTGATATTTTTGCGTCCCTCCGTCCTAAAAATGAATGGGATATTTGCGCCGGTCATTGTTTACTCCGGGAAGCGGGGGGCGATCTCTTGACGCTCCGCGGAGAAGCGATTTTCTATAACCAACCTAAGACCTTAATTACACCGGGTTTAGTCGGAGGCCATGAAGGAGCTCTTTCCTCCATTCTGGGTGTTTTTGAAGGGGACAAGGCGTTGCAATAACCACATTGGCTGAGTGGCGAATAATACAAAACCTTACCGGTCATGGTAAAATTCCGTAGCAAGATATATACCAAATGATATATATTATATAAACATGAATCGAGGTTCCTGATGGAAACAGCAAAAATATTTACCAATGGTCGTAGCCAAGCGGTGCGGTTACCGCGAAAATATCGATTTGATGATAATGAGGTTTATATTAAACGTGTAGGAAATACCGTGATTTTGATTCCAAAGAATAATCCCTGGGAAAATGTAGTGAATAGTTTGGGGTTGTTTTCCGACGATTATTTGGAAGATCGTCTCCAACCGATCCTGGAAAATCGAGAAACCCTGGATTAACACGTGTTCTTACTGGATACCAATATTTGTATTTATCTGATTAAAAAACAGCCTTTGCAGGTCTTGGAAAAGCTTATTGAAAAATCACCTTCCGAAGTCGGGATATCATCCATCACCGTGGCGGAATTGGAATATGGTGTTCAAAAGAGTCGGTACCAGGCGAAGAATCGGACAGCGTTGAGGATGTTTTTACAGCCTTTTGAAATATTTCAATTCACCCAGGAATCGGCAATACAGTATGGAATCATTCGAGCCCGGTTGGAGAAAAAGGGGACTATTATTGGCGCTATGGATATCCTGATTGCGGCGCAGGCTTTGGAATTAGACCGTATCCTGGTTACCAACAACGAAAAGGAATTTAAACGCGTCCCAAATTTAAAAATTCAAAATTGGGCGAAAGATAATTAATTCATGACACAATTACCGGAAAATGCGATCCGATGTCTGGATAAAGGGTTCATACGCCTGGTGGATTCCATGGGCGGTGACGAAGCCATCGTTCAGGCAGCACGGGTTAGTTATGGAAAAGGCACTACCCGCCTGTCTCAGGATCGGGGCTTGATACGCTATTTGATGCGCCACCGTCATACGACACCCTTTGAAATGGTGGAGCTCAAATTCCATTGCAAAATGCCCATTTTTGTGGCTCGGCAATGGGTTCGGCACCGAACTGCCAATATTAATGAATATAGTCTTCGGTATTCTGAAGCCCGGGATGACTTTTATATTCCGGATCCTGAAAATATCCAATATCAGAGTGTGCTTAATAAACAGGGTAGGAGCGGTGAAATTCCTCCGGAGTTAAAAACGAAAGTCATTCAGGCTTTCGAAAAAATTTCACGGGAAAGCTTTGAACTCTATGCTGAACTTAACGCTGCCGGGATTGCCCGGGAATTGGCCCGCGCGATTCTACCGGTGAATATTTATACGGAATGGTATTGGAAAAACGATCTACACAATATTCTGCATTTTCTTCATTTACGCATGGATTCCCACGCCCAGTATGAAATCCGGGTTTATGCGGAAGCCATGGCTACTATTGTGAAAAAAATAGCGCCCATGGCCTATGAAGCATTTCAGGACTATATGGTAAAAGGCCTGCGCTTTTCCCAAATTGAACAAGATATTTTCCGTCAAAAATTATCCCCGGAAATGGTGGCGGACCTTCGGGAAGATGTGATCTACCGGATCGTGGCTTCTCTGCATGCTGTCAAACCCCGAAGCGAGGATGAATTATTTGCCCTTTATCAGAAAAATGGAGGTGCTGATGAGCAAACGGAATTCTTTCTGAAATGGAATTCCGGGGAGCTGGAACCTGGAAATATTCGTGAACTTCGGGAGTTCCGGGATAAACTGGATCGTCTGAACGCCTGAGATTAGCCGCTAAGGGCGCGAAGGGACACGAAGGAATAAGGAAAATCTGGAACAGGCATTTTTCTTGTTACATCTTTTCTATGTCTATGTGGTACAATAGGGGGTACTGTAGGGGGTGCAATTGGTGGGGCTTGGATATGCAGCTGAAATGGCTGTTCAGTTTGTCGATATGGATTGGTAATAATTTCAGGTCATCATGAAAAGATACATATTTCGAATACTTATTTTCTTTACACTACCCCTCGTTTTATTAGATTGGATTTTCTTTCCTCACCGTCAAGTTATTTTTGAATTTTTATTCATCTTATTATCGACGCTAGGATTTGCACTGATTCAATGGAAATGGAAAAAACCAGACGGTAAACATTCAATAGATTAAGGAATAAGGAAAAACCTGGTTCAGGCATTATCCTTGTTATAGTCCTTTCTTTGCGGAGAAAGGAAGTATTCCTGCTGGAGCCCCATCACCCCTTAGCGCAACTTAGCGTTCTTGGTGGCTTTTCCTTTTGGGCCGCTAAGAGTGCGAAGGGACACGAAGGAATAGAGAACACCGTATTCGGGCATTTTTTTTGTTACAATTCTGTTATTATGGAGAAGGAAACTCTACTGGCTGAACCTCCACCAACCTTTAGCGCATCTTCGCGTCCTTTGCGGCTAAATTTTCACGGATTCATTTTTGC
>CAZHTM010000013.1:51110-60204 GCA_964535735.1 uncultured bacterium | reverse complement strand
GGACAAACCATTAAACGAATCGAAAAAGATACAGACCGGAATTTTTTCATGAGTTCGGACGAAGCCCGCACGTATGGCATCATCGATACGGTATTGAAAGGGAAATAGGATGAATTTCCAGGACTCCGATTTCCGACCTGAATTAGAATCCCGCCCAGTGTTTCGTCCTGAACTCCATCGACCATCGGTAATCAAGGCCTTTCTTGACGAATATGTGATTGGACAAGATGAAGCCAAGAAAACCATCAGTGTGGCGGTCTATAATCACTACAAACGAGTGATATACGAACAAACCTATTCCGATGATGTGGAGCTGGAGAAGAGCAATATTCTTATGTTGGGACCATCTGGGACGGGAAAAACGCTCATTGCCCAAACGCTCGCGAAAATTTTAGCCGTTCCTTTTGCCATTGCTGACGCCACCAGCCTCACAGAAGCGGGGTATGTGGGTGATGATGTGGAAAATATTCTGGTCCGACTTCTTCAAGTTGCCGATTACAACGTCCCCGCTGCGGAGCAGGGCATTATTTATCTGGATGAAATAGATAAAATCGGACGAAAGTCTGCCAACCCTTCCATCACCCGTGATGTATCTGGAGAAGGCGTTCAGCAGGCCCTTTTGAAAATCCTGGAAGGATCCATTTCCCATGTACCACCCAAGGGCGGGCGGAAACATCCAGAGCAAGCCCTTATTCCTGTAAACACGAAGAATATTTTGTTTATTTGTGGTGGTTCTTTTGACGGACTAGAAGACATTATTCAGCACCGTTTAGGTAAGAGCGAAATTGGATTTAAAGCTCAAAGTAAACATACCCTCTATGCAAGCAAATTGGATTCCCTTTTCCATCTTGCCCAACCGGAAGATTTCGTCAAATTTGGTATGATTCCGGAGATTGTGGGTCGCTTACCGGTGATTACCGCGCTGGATCATCTATCGGAATCAGCCTTGGAACGAGTGTTGGTGGAACCACGGAACTCTCTGGTAAAACAATATCAGAAATTGTTTTTAATGGAAGGTGCTATTCTGGAATTCACTTCCGGAGCATTGAAAGCTATCGTGGCTGAAGCTACGAAGCGTCAATCCGGTGCTCGAGGACTCCGAGCGGTTTTGGAGGAGCGGATGAAGGATTTAATGTTTACCCTTCCTGATCTTATGGATGAATCCAAGGGGAAATTAGGAAAGGTGACCATTACCGCCGATGTGATTACCAAAGGGAAATCCCCACGCGTCCGATTTGTTGGACGTAAATCTGCCTGATCTATTTTAAAAATAGAATTTTTTGCCCCACCTGTTGATTTCCGGAAATCAATCGTACCAGATAAATACCACCTGAGACCGGTTCGCCGCCGGCATTTTCACCCTGCCATTGTACCGTGTATTCGCCAGGTACTGCAACGCCGGACCAGAGCGTAATCACTTCCTGTCCCAGCAGGTTGTAAATCGCCAAACGGGTGTCGGCCTTCTGATCCAGAGAATACTGAATGGTGGCGGTGGGATTGAAGGGATTGGGATAAATCCGATTTAATCCAAAGCTCAGGGGTAATTCCGTCACTGGATCCAGATCCAGAAACAGAGGTGTTTCCAGTCGACCGGTTCGCCGCAGATTGCCCCGATCCATGGACCAACCATTGGAGAAAAGGCTTCCCGGCGTCTTAATGTCCAGAACCTGAAGTGAGGATTGACCGCCCACCAGAATTTCCAAATCACCGTCTTGGTCCAGGTCAGTAACCACCGGACTGCTGGTGAGGCCGTCATCCAGTGTAATGGGAAAGGGATCCGCCAGAGAAGCACCGGGAACCTGGGCCGTAAGTTTTCCATCGGTGGAAGCAAAGATCACCGTCGGAGCGCCGGCGCCGTCCAGGTCGGCAAAGACTGGAGTACCGGAAATGATGGAACTGCCGGTCAACGGAAATCCAGGAGCCGAGGCTCCATCCAGGGTATATCCATACACCGTTCCGTTAATATCACCCCAGATGATCCAAACACTGTTTTCAGTTTCTTTCAACGATAAGGACGTGTAGGTGGATATTCCTGTATCCACGGTAAAGCGAACTTCGCCCCGTTCGTTAATGGCCACTAGTTTTCCGTACCGATCGATAGCCAGGATGACAAAACCACCGTCCTGTCCTTCCACCACCACCGGTGCCGACCGAAAACTGGCTCCGGCAAAGTTGACAGGAAATCCGGAAGCGATTTGACCATCGGAATTAATACGAATCAATGTGCCGCCATTGGTAGCCACAACCATGTCATCATAGCCGTCTTGATCGAAATCGGCTAAGGCGGCTCCGTTGTAAACTTTATCATTCAGAGACACGGGAAACCCGGGCAGAGGGGAGCCGTCGGGATTGAGGGCATAGAGTTTTCCATCGGAAACCACCGATCCGAACACAATTTCCAGATCTGGGTCATCATCCAGATTGCCCAGGGCTGGGTTAGCCACTAGGTACTCATCGATATTAACATCGGTAAGAATGCCTCCGTCCGACTGTAAAACGTATAGATGTTTGTTTTTTGATGTGAACACAATTTCCAGGGAACCGTCCTGATTGATATCGGCTACTGCCGGGGCATTCCAGACCTGATTTTCGGCATCAAAGGGCCATTGTCCCGCTTTTAATGTTCCGTCCATATTTAGAGCTTTTACCTGGCCATCATATTGCGCCACCAGGATGTCCATTTCGCCATCCTGATCTAAATCAACCACCGTGGGTGCCGCAATCAGTTCACGGTCCATGATTACTGGAAAACCAGCCTGATCCAGTCGGAGTGTTAGGGGAACCGATAGAAGTTGGTCAAATGCACTGGAGTCCACGATTCCCACCAGAGAGAAATCCAAATAGACGTTTCCCAAGGCAAGATTGGAATCGCTGGTTACCACAATGGGTTGTGATGCATTATCTATCGTTCCAAAGGCGTCCAAATCGCCAAAATTAATGGTTGTATCAGAAAGGGTAATTCCGGGAGAGATCACGTTGATGGTTGCGGTCAAATTGGTAATAGGAGTACTGGACGGATTCATCAGTGTGAAAACCATAACCACGGATTCACCGGGATTAAAAATACCGTCACCGTCGCCTAAATCGTTTGTGAGGTCCACATGGTCCAGGGTTAGAGTGGGAATATTTCGGATTGTGGCCCGCATGGAGTCGCCCATGGTCGTAATATCCACAACACTAACACCGGAGGCCGAATTATCGTAGTAGCGTGAATTAGGTGTTGTGTCGAAGCTAAGGCGCGTATTGTTATGGGTACCGGGGAACGGATCACCCGGGTCTCCACTACTAGTACCGTAATTCAATTCATAAAGACCGTCGGCTTGTTCCAAATCTACAAGATAATGAAAGTCTTCCGTATTTCCCCATTGTGATTCATCAATATGCCAAATGAGAAGGCCGGTTGCCCGCAAAGTAGTGTCGAAACCGAAATTTTGCCGATTTTCGAGGAGGAAATATTCCCATTCCGGTGAATCACCGGCTATCTTTACCACAAATGGTTCAACCTCATTCGGGGGAAATGTAATTGTATCGATGGATTGGGTAACCTCAGTGGGGGTAATCCAACCCAAGGTTTTTTTAGACCAGGCAGACAGATGAGAAGGATACCAGGGAGAATTGTTGTTTCCACCCCAGCTTCCGGAAGCCATCAACCCCCAGATTCCGATCCCGGAGGAAGAATAATCTGTGTCATAAAGGTCCGGAAGTCCCAATGCGTGTCCAAATTCATGACAAAGAACGCCAATATTTACCATACCTGGATTGGTACCGCCTTGAAGTTCAGGGTTGATAGTATAGTGATTGATGATTACTCCATCATATGTTCGAGCATAATCGCCCAATGACCAACTATGGGACCAGATATAATTTCCGTTGCCTTCTTCGGCTCCACCACCGGCGTGAATAATATTTAAATCATCCACATACCCGTCACCATCGTTGTCATATACGGACCAGTCTACACCGGCCGCTTCCGCCGAGTCTACTGCTTCGGCAATCATTTGCCGAACCAGGTTCCAGCCGTTGGGAGCGTCACTGCCGTAAACTTCGTAGTTGGATTCGGCCATAAACCAGCCATAAACCACACTGTGGGGATCAAAGGCCCCATAAGAGTTTTCCAGATAATAATCCCTAAAGCTACCTGTTTGTCCATGTCCTCCCGTATAGCCGATTTGATTCATGAGACTGTCGAACTGTGCCGGGGGATAAGCATGCAATAAATTGGGATATTCAATCAATAATAAGGGAAGTTGAAAATTCGTACGGACATTACTTAGGCGGATACCTCGATCACGGTAGTCCGGTTTGTTGAGCATGGGGGTTGGTTTGATATGGGGTACCAATCCCGGCGGAGGAGATAACTCCGCCCGGTTTCCCGTGAAGTGGGGTTGATTTTGGTCGTCATAATCCGCCACATATTGCCATTCACCGGAAGGAGTACGATCTATGGTGTATCCATCCAAAGTTTCCACCCAATGTTGCCATTCATCCCCTTTAACCTGAGCCTGAAACGTGGTTCCATTTGGTTGGACAAGTTGGTGAACACCGGGCTTGGCTGGAATGGACCAGGCCATTTGAAAAATGAATAACCCTAGTATGAAATATTTCAGCATAATGCTCCCTTGATTGACGATTGGAAAAGGTTCCTTTAAGGAATAAAGTTAGGCTAATCAATAGAAAAAATTTCTAAGAATTTCCCTTTTTAATTATGTAAACGAATATTTAAAATACTCAATTTTCGGTTTAAAAGCACGAGCAACAAAATCACGAGTTTTTTGTCAGAGTATGTGTCGTAGGGATTTCGGTATGAATATTTGAGGAGTGGAAGGGGCCGGAAACATGTAATTATATAACGATATTTACCGGCCCCAAGGATTTCATACAAAGGCGGAGGTGAAATATGATTGATTAACGCTGACCCTATTTAATTCATGATCTATAATGCAGTGGTGTGATTAGACACTGGTCGTCAATATACTCCATCCCTTTTCCGAATCATTCGATTCAGTAAATGGTTTCATGAATTACAGGCATAAGGCCCGGGTATTGCTGGTACTTACCGTTTTATAAATATGAATGAAAATAAATCGGTATTTTGAGAGATGACCAATTGTTTCAGTATTCCCTAATTGGCATTTGCTTTATCAGGAACTTTAATCATGGTAAGAAGCATGCAAAAACGGACCGGAGCGGCCACAGCATGAGGAATGCCGGCAGGCAAGGTGATCATTTGACCTGTTTGAACCAGATGTTCGGTTCCACCAATGGTTATTTTGGCTTCACCATCAATGACATGGATCAGAGCATCAAAAGGGGCCGTATGTTCGCTAAGACTCTGACCCTGATCGAAGGCAAATAAGGTGATCGTTCCAGTGGGTTGTTTCAAGAGTGTTTTACTGACAACGGAGTCCGATTGATAGGTGATGAGATCTACAGGATTGATCGGTTCAGAAAAAGACATAATTGTTCTCCAAAAAGGTTTGTTTATGAATGAGTTATCGTACGACTGGCCCACCACGTATCTAGAAGGGAGATGAACCAAATGCCGATGATGAGGGTCAGTAGCCTTGAGAGTGTTGGACCTGAAGCGAGGACGGCCTGAGTAGCCACCGTGGTGAGGGCATTCAGGTCAATTATTTCGCCTGTGATTTCTAATTGTGACATTGCGTTCAACGCGGCAAGAACAGCCTTCCATAAGAACAGAAAAACAAGAATGACTTCCGATACGAGATAGGTTGTTCCACGAAATTTCCGTCCCTGGATGATCTGTCCAGATCCCGGGAATACGAGCGCGGAAAAGAGTAATGCTTTGGTTTGACGGGTCATAACTCAAGTGATAAGCATTTAATTTGATAGAGTTCCATTTTTTTCCTATCACCGACTAGAGAGTGATTTTGCACATAATCTCTGAGGATTAGCCTCCAGGGTACGGATTTATTAAGCGTCTTGAAATCCCTGATCATCGCGTATTTCGGAATATCGAAAACAGGATACCAAA
The DNA here is from genome assembly GCA_964535735.1 of uncultured bacterium. Taxonomy (GTDB): domain Bacteria; phylum Fidelibacterota; class Marinisomatia; order Marinisomatales; family J089; genus J089. Next base: position 54,209 of record CAZHTM010000013.1, on the reverse strand, counting down.
TGGTCGTTTACCAAACCGGCCGCCTGCATAAAAGCATAACAGATCGTTGTACCCACAAAAGAAAACCCCCGCGCTTTCAGGGTCCGACTCAGGTTATCCGATTCCGGGGTGGAGGCGGGAATCTCCGCTTCTACATTAAAAGCATTGCGCTTGGGGGGACCGTTTAAATCCCAGAGGAATTTGGAAAAGGAACCGAATTCTTTCTGAATGGCCAAAAACGCTCGGGCGTTGGAGACGGTAGCTTTCAGTTTACTACGATTCCGGATAATGGTTGGATTGTGGGCCAGTTTCTCCAGTCTTTCAGGTGTGTAGCCAGCGATGATTTCCGGATTGAATCCATCCAGAGTGGACCGGAAACCTTCCCGTTTTTTCAACACGATGGCCCAACTCAGTCCCGCCTGAAACGCATCCAAAACCAGGTATTCAAAAAGCTTTATGTCGTCGTAAACAGGGACGCCCCATTCGGTGTCATGGTAATTCACCATCAGAGGATCGTTACCCACCCAGGAACATCGCTTCATTTATTCAGCAGTCCCATCCGGCGATATTTTTCCGAATATTTCTCGTACAATCGTTTATGTCGATCTTTCATATCTACCTTTCGTCCATCGATCCAAGCCTGTTCGACGGTCGTTTCCGGTTCTAAAATATCACCATTTGCAATAAATAGGGATGCGTCCTTTCCCGGCTCCAGGGACCCGATACGATCGGCCACCCCCAGGATTTCCGCGGGGCGGAGAGTGATGGATTTGAGTGCCTCTTCCGGAGCAAGTCCAAATGCGGCGGCCATTCCTGCGTGATAGGGAAGATTTCGTTGATGGGGTGCTTCGAATGAGGAACTGCTGGCCGCAATAGCCACCTGGATTCCGGCCTTCACCAATTGTCCCGGAGTAGCATAAGCCTGATCTACATCTTCATAGCGACGCATGGGTAATGCCAGAACATTTTCATAGATTACCGGCACCTTGGCCTCGGCCAGAAGATCGGTGACCCGCCAGGCATCGTGCCCACCCACCAAAACCATGTTAACGTTTTGTTTCTGGGCCCAATGGACCGCCGCCACAATCTGGCGTACTTCCTGAGCGTGAATGAATACCGGTTTTTCACCAGTGACATAGGGGACTAGGCTGGCTAGTTTCACATCTGTATCTGGTTTTCGCTCCCGAGTTGCGTCGCTACCGGTGATCAGGGTATGATAGGCCCTGGCATCTGCAAAGAGTTGATCCAATTTCCGAATAGCTTCGCGTCGTTGTTTTTCCTGTTCCTCTGCCGATTTGACCTTGGGACCGGTGGCGCGGATAACCATACTCGGCCAATGGATGTGCAAACCGGAAGGCGACAACACAGTTGCTTCTTCCCACGTCCAGCCGTCCAATTTCATGAGCGATGATTGCCCTGCCACCAGTCCGGATTGAGGGGTGACATTGACAAACAGCACACCATTGGATCGAGTTACGGGGATTAGCTCCGAGTCAGTATTGTAGCTCACATTGGCCCGCACGTTGGGATTGATGGCTCCCGTTTCGGCAAAATCCCGAGTGGATCGCACCGCATTAATTTCTACCAGTCCAAGGGGCGTAACGCTGGCGATGAGTCCCGGATACACATGCTTCCCGGACACATCCACCACGTCCATGTCTGGAGAAGGAACAATATTCGTTTCCACACGGGTTATTTTTCCCTGGTCAAATAAAAGGTCGCCGCCATAAAGCGTTCCCTGACTGACCGTATGGATGATTCCGTTCTTCAGGAGAATCGGTTGGGTTTGGGGTGGGCCGGGAATGGGGTCGGAGGCATAAACCATGGCAAGAAGCAGGAAAGGAATCCAGCGTTTCATTGGGCACCTCCTTCCCAGAGAATTTCCCCATAGCTACATGAATATCCATGGGTATCTCGATCGCCGTTGGGTTCCGGTTTAGGTCCTAGCTGATCCTCAGCATTCAGAATTTTTTGAATTAAATGGCTACGAAGCGCTTGATCATCTTTTAACGCACGCTCTTTGTCTTCCAAGGAATAATACTTCCGGCCTTCGATCCAGGTTTGTTCGCAGACGGAGTAGGTGGAGAGCGGCGGCCCGCTCCAGATAACAAAATCCCCGTCCTTGCCCACTTCCAGGGAACCTACCCAACGGTCAATGCCCAATTGACGGGCCGGATTGATGGTGACTAGGTTCAAAGCGTCGGTTTCCGATAGACCGCCGTATTTCACAGCCTTAGCTGCTTCCAGGTTCAAACGTCGAGCCAGTTCATTGCTATCGGAATTAAAGGATACGTTAACGCCAACATCATGCATCAAAGTTCCATTGTAAGGAATGGCGTCGATGACTTCAAATTTATAGGCCCACCAATCGGAGAACGTGGAGGCGCCAGCACCATGTTTTGCGATTTGGTCTGCCACTTTATAGCCTTCCAGCACGTGTTGAAATACTCCAACCCGGAAGCCGAATTCTTCCGTGAGGCGCATAAGCATTTCGATTTCGTCCTGACGGTAGCTATGGGCATGAATCATCCGGTGTTGGTTCAGGATGTCGACCAGGGCATCCAATTCCAGGTCCCGACGAGGTGGGATATGGCTCCTTCGGTAGCGGGAATTTTGCTTCCAGATTTTCCAGCGGCGTTCATAATCCCTGGCAGCTGTGAAAGCATCCCGAATAATTTCTTCCACACCCATCCTTGTTTGGGGATATCGAGTGGTGAAATCATCGCCCCAATTGGATTGTTTTACATTTTCTCCTAAGGCAAACTTGATTCCTGCAGGTGCATTGCCGTAAATCAATTGATCGGGACGAACGCCCCACCGCATCTTGATTACCGCATTTTGTCCCCCAATGGCGTTAGCGGAGCCATGCAGAATATTGGCCAGCGTGGTTCCTCCCGCCAACTCGCGGTAAATGGTAATATCATCGCTGTTCAACACATCTTCGATACGGACTTCCGCCGTCACGCTTTGGGTCCCTTCATTAATGGATGCGGCGGCGGAGTGGCTGTGAGCGTCAATCAATCCCGGAGTGACATGTTTTCCACGGCAGTCGATGACTAGCGCGCGTCCCCTTGGCATAGAGATATCGCGGGCAATTTTAGCAATCTTGCCATCCTTGAC
>CAZHTM010000013.1:31046-51010 GCA_964535735.1 uncultured bacterium | reverse complement strand
GTCCCCTTGGCATAGAGATATCGCGGGCAATTTTAGCAATCTTGCCATCCTTGACTAACATATCCCAGCCTTCAAGAATCCCATCGGGACCGCAGGTCCAGAGGGTGGCGTTGTCGATGAGGACCGTCTGCTGCGGTGGTTGCTCCGTATCCCGGCCATAAACCCCCTCCGGATAGGTGACGGTCAACGAACTGGCTTCCTCCGGCTGATGTTCCTTGACTTCCGGAGGTTTCGTGGCGGTCTGCTGGGCCGTCCAACTATGGGATTGTCCGCCAGGTGTTAAATAGGTTCCCCGGGCTTCCGATTCGGACACGTATCCGGTGAATTGATAAATGCTGTCGGGGTGTTCCGGACGAGTCATGGTCCAGGTTAGGCGGTCTCCATCCAAATGGATATGCTGAAGGGTGATCGTGGAGTCCGCCAGGTCCAGGGTTCCAGACAAGGATTTACCGGAACCAGAGAAATGGAGCGTACCCGAAAATTCAGGAGTTTGAAGGTTCCAATCTCCCGCCAGGGTCCAATGTTGAGGCTCACTGAGGGGAATCTCCTCTCCACCGACCCAAACGGCCAAAAGCGGCGCATCCATATCGAAGTAATCCCCTTTCACCACAACCAAATTGGCCAGCATTCCCGGTGCAAGTTGCCCCAATCGATCATCCAATCCCATCGCTTTGGCGGGAACAATTGTCAAAGCTGTTAGGACATCCTTGGCATCTAGACCTCGTTCCACCGATCGGATAAGATTTTTTCGGAACACCTCAGGTGACGACGTCCCTGCGCTCGTTAATGTGAAAAGAATTCCAGCCTGACGCATCCGCAATAAATTATCCGGCATCAGGTCCCAGTGTTTTAATTGTTCCGTTGAATACTGAAGGGCGCGGAAAGGGTCGGCCACATCCGGTTTGGCGGGATAATTTACCGGCGCAATCACCAAAGGAGCGGCGGCTGCGATGTCCTTCAGTCGTCGGTATTCGTACCCGCTGCCTTTCAGCCAGAGGTTCAGGGAAAATTCATTGGCGATTTTAATGGCGCGAAGGGCGGCCAATTCATCTCCCGTGGCAAATAGGAAAGGCGCCGATCGATTCAGGGACGCCTCTAAGGCTGCCAAAGACAAATTCTGTTCCGGTATCGGGTTCCGGTCAGGATATTTTTGATAGATTGTCCAGGCGTCTTTATACCAGTTAGCATCGTAAAGGGTTTGGCGGATTAGAGCAATACACCCTAATAGGGAATTGGGATACGTCTTCGAAGACCATCCGCCATTCTGGAATTGAATTACCTGAGCGCCATCTGGATTGAGGACGGTCCCGGATTTATCGAGTTGAAGGACACCACTAGTACCGGTAAAAATTCCTTTGTTCAAAACCACTTGTGCAGTGGTGAAACCAGCGTTTCGTAATTGTTTGACTGCTTCCGATTCTGAATCAAATAAATCCACCGCCTGCCGGTCCGCCCGCACCTGATTATTCCAGTGGTCTGTATGCTTGGTTGAGGACTCCTCCTCTGGTGTCAGTTCCAGCCAGGATTCAATAAAGCCAGGGTAAATCGTAGATCCGTCCATATCCCGGACCGTGGCATCTTTGGGAATGGTTATTTTTTCACCGGCCGCTTCAATCCGTCCATCCCGGATAATAAGTGTTCCACGATCAATTTTATGGGATGGGTTTAAATACAGAGTTGCATTGGTCAAGGCCCAAACATCTGGTGGATGGGCATGGAAATCAGCGACAGGCGCGGTTTGAGCGCGAAGGACACTCATACCAAGAAAGAGAAGAGGGAAGAAGAAACGGTTTTTCATACTTACCTTTCGCAAAGGGGAATTCATGAGAATAGGAAAGAAATTAACGGAACCGATGGGTGAAGACCAACGGGAGAAACGGGAAACTTCCGATTCATAGATTTTCAGGACATGGGTATTACAGAAATATCAATAATAGGTAACATTTTTCGATTAAATAGATAAGTAATAACATTCATCCCAAAGGAACACCGGGTATCCAACATTGTGGAAGTTGAATCAAACTGAAAAACAAAGATTTGTTCTGAAATGAACGGCCACTCTGATAAAAAACTACCGCAAAGTTGAACTTGGTATATCGTATCTTAATACTATCAGGCTGAGCCATGTCGAAGTCTGAGTATACCACAAGTTACATTTCGACTCAGCTCAATGTGACAGAAATGTAAACAGGGCCGAACCGCGCATGACCTCTTTCGTGATTGGTGTTGGTTATTTCTTGTTGGACGTTCAAAAAGAGTCTCCCATCGACGCTGCTCAGGGAGACAGGCAGAAGAATAGGGAATTGGTTTCTATCGGATTTTCATTTTTCGATGTTAAATCTTCAATGCTCTCCGAACCTGAACACGTAAGCACTTTAAAACTTTAACCCCCTCCTCGGTGGCGTATACCTTAAAAATTCGGCCCAGTAAAGTCGGATTCAGTCAGTTCCGTGGTAATTAAATCAAAGGCCTCGTCTACAGTATCGACAATATGAAACAGGTTTAAATCCTCCGCTTTGATGGTCCCGGCCTGGACCAGGTAATCCCAATGAATGACATTGGACCAGAATTCCCGGCCGAACAGCACAATGGGAATGGATTTTTTAATCTTCCCGGTTTGGATCAGAGTGAGAATTTCCAAAAGTTCATCCAGGGTGCCGAAACCACCGGGAAAAGCAATGAGCGCTTTAGCAAGATAGGCCATCCAGAATTTGCGCATGAAGAAATAGTGGAATTGCATATCCAGATCCGGTGTGGTCCAGGGATTACCCGATTGTTCGAAGGGAAGAGTAATGTTTAATCCCACCGCCAGACCTTTGGCGTCGGAGGCGCCCCGATTGGCCGCTTCCATGATACCCGGTCCGCCGCCGGAAGTGACAATATACCGGTGGTGACTGTTTTTCAGTTTTTTGCTCCAGGATGTCAATTGATAGGCCAAGTCATGAGCATAGGTATAATACCGGCTCATATCCAGGTTATGTTCAAGTGCCTTTTTTTCAGCGATGGAAATCGTTTCTGGCGCATCATCTAGCGCTTTCTGTGCTTCAATGGGGTTTTTAATCCGGGCCGACCCAAAAAAGACAATCGTGTCCTGGACATGGTTACGATTGAACCGTTGCCGGGGACCGAAATATTCCGCTAGTATACGCAACGCTCGGGCATCAGCGCTGCTTAAAAATTCTTGATCGTAATAAAACCGTTGTTTTTCACGAGACATAAAGATTCCTCCAAAGACTTAATTCTCAGCAACTTTGCTGAAAAAGGGGTGCGAATATACCCATACTAAACTAAAATTCTATGGGTCGGTGAGAAAGTAAATGGGCTGGTTTTACCTGGAATACTATTCAATCCAGGGCCAGATATCTGGATTCCGAACACATTAACCATGTTAACAATAGAGATACCGTGAGAAAAACAATATTACGCACCCTGGAAACTTTCACGTTTATTTTATTTCTGGCAGGATGTGCCACTACCGGATTGCCGGATGGTCAATCAGCCTGGGCGGAGAGGACGCTGAAGCAGTTAATCCTTCGTGAGAAAATCGCCCAGATGATGATCTATCACATGAATATGCGGTATTTGAATGAAGACAATTCGCAATGGAAAGAAATTGAATCACTGCTGAAAACGGATGGTATCGGAGGGATCCATCTCTGGTTCGGAGAGGTGGGCGTTTCCTTGACTCAGATGAACCAGATGCAGCGCATGAGCAAAGTGCCCATTCTGTTCGATGCCGACATCGAATACGGTCTGGGCCCTCGATTTCCAGGTTCCACACCCCTGCCGCCCCTGATGGCCTTGGCGGCCACTGGCGATCCCCAGATGGCCTTTGAAGCGGGACGCATCGCCGGAGAAGAAGGCCGGGCCGTAGGCATTCTCTGGAATTTTTCACCGGTGGTGGACGTGAATAATAATCCTGACAATCCCATCATTAATACCCGCGCTTTCGGAGATAATCCGGAGATCGTAAGTCAGTATGGGATTGCCTTTATGAACGGTATGCGATCAGAGGGGATGTTGTCCACGGCAAAACATTTTCCGGGTCATGGTGATACGTACACCGACTCTCACCGGTCGCTGGCGGAAATCCCCAGCGATTCCAGTCGCCTCTGGTCATTAGAACTGGCGCCCTTCAAGGCCATGATTGATGCGGGCGTTGACGCCATTATGGTGGCCCATGTGCATGCCCCGGATTATCAACCGGAGGCAGATGTACCTTCGACGCTGTCCAAATTCTGGGTTACCGATATTTTAAAGAATCGTTTGGGATTTCAAGGGGCGGTGGTCACGGACGCCATGGGGATGGGGGGCATTACTACCCGGTATTCTGATGCCTATGCGCTCATTGCCGCGATCAATGCCGGATGTGATGTCATTATCCAGAATCACCATTTCAAGGAATCGGTGGACATTGTGGAACGGGCTGTAAAAAATGGTGAGATTTCTGAGGAACGGATCAATGATGCGGCGCTGAAAATGCTAAAACTGAAAGCAAAGGTCGGATTGCATCGCCAACGATTTGTGGAAGAGGCGTTTACCAAAACGCATTTTGGGTCTAAAACCAATCTGGCGCTAGCGAATCGCATGGCGGCCCGATCGGTGACGTTAGTGAAAAACGAGGGACCCTTCCTGCCCTTGGATCCCGAAGCCCAGGATTCTCTCTATGTGGTGGATATTTACAGTCGGGAAACCCATCACACCAGGTCAGCCTTTGCGTGGCAGTTGATCCAGGCCGGGTTGCCGATAATCTCCCGGCAGGTAGATGAATCAGATCGTGAAATTTATTTAAACGGCTTACTGGCGGAAATTCCAAAGGATGCTCGAGTTATCCTTACGGCGTTTTCCACCCCACGGGCCTGGCGGGGTGCTATTTATCTGACGCCTCGGCAAACCCGTTTTGTTCAACGCCTGACCGAAAAAACAAAGAACCTGTTGCTGGTGAGTTTTGGGAATCCCTATCTCATCCGTTCTTTTCCGGACGTTCCCAACTATATGGTGAATTATAAAGACCAAACATTTCTTCAAGTGGCCGCCGCCAACGCGGTCCTGGGTCGCACGGCGATTTCCGGTCATTTACCCGTTGCCATTCCCGGAATAGCGGAATCGGGGGCCGGATTGGAACTTCCGGCCAATCCCCAGGTCGTTCGTCATGAAGAACTGCCTGCACCTCCCACGTTAAAGCGCGTTCTGGCTTCGGAAGTAAACCTGGACCCCACGCCGGTATTTCAGCTTCTGGATGAAGCGGTGGCGGATTCCGCCTGGCCCGGCGGTGTCCTTCTGGCGGCAAAAGATGGGAAAATCTTCATCCACCGTGGATTTGGCTATCATACCTATGCGAAAAAAACACCGACTCGGATCGGAAATATTTTTGATCTGGCCTCTATCACGAAGGTGATCGCCACCACATCCGCCGCCATGAAATTGGTGGAATCCGGGGAACTGAATCTGGATCAACCGGTTGTGGACATTCTGCCCGATTTCACGGGATCTACGCCAGAACAAAGCGCCATGAAGTCCAGGGTAACGATTCGACATTTGCTCACCCATACCGCCGGTCTGCCACCTTTCCGGGCTTTTTATAAAATGCCCGGTACAGCGACTTCCCGGATGGACAGCGTGCTCCGCACCGATTTGATTTATTCTCCCGGCGATTCCACCGTGTATTCTGACATTGGCATGATTACCCTGGGGAAAATTGTAGAAACCCTTACCGGAAAATCGCTGGATCAATTTACCGCCGATTCCATTTTTACACCCCTGGGCATGGTCTCAACAGGATTCAATCCACCGTCAACCCGGATGCGACGCATCGTTCCCACGGAATACAGCGATGAGGAGGGCGGCTTTATCCGAGGACATGTACACGATGAAAACGCCTACAGTCTCGGTGGGGTGGCCGGACATGCGGGACTGTTTTCCACGGCCTACGATCTGGCCCGTTTCAGTCAAATGATGCTCAATGGCGGTGTTTTGGATGACGAACGCATCTTTCAGGAAGAGACCATTCGGTTGTTTACCACCCCCGCCAAGGTGGTTCCCGGGAGTTCCCGCTGTCTAGGATGGGACAGCCCGGAAGGGAAGGCCAGCGGCGGGATTTATCTTAGCGATTCCAGCTATGGGCATACAGGCTTTACCGGGACCAGCCTCTGGATTGATCCGGAGAATCACTGCTTTGTCATTTTGCTTACCAATGCCGTCCATCCAGATCGAAAGTATAAATATCCCAACTATTTCGACTGGCGACAGCGGATTCATTCGGCAGTGTACGAAGCGATGGGCATCACCACGCCCAATCCGCGGTTGGAGTTACGGGATCGCTGGCAATAATCGTTAAACGGGAGGACGAACAATGCAATTGACGTTTTGGGACTGGAGCATTATTCTAGTGTATCTGGGGTTTAGCGGGTGGATTGCCCTTCGGTATTCCCGGCGAGCCAGTGCAAATCTCACGGAATATTTTCTATCCGGTAGGAAGCTGCCCTGGTGGATCGCTGGAACCACCATGGTGGCAACGACTTTTGCTGCTGATACGCCTCTGTCCGTAACTGAACTGGTGGCTCAGCACGGCATTGCAGGAAACTGGCTCTGGTGGAATATGCTGTTGGGCGGCATGTTTACTGTCTTTTTCTATGCTCGACTCTGGCGGCGGGCCGGCATCATGACCGACGTGGAATTTGTGGAACTCCGCTATTCTGGAAAACCAGCCGCTTTTCTTCGTGGATTCCGCGCCCTCTATCTTGGCATATTTATGAATGTGATCATCATGGGATGGGTGAATTTGGCGATGGTTAAAATCCTTACGGTGTTGTTTCCAGATTTGACGTTTCTGGGTATGGATTCCGTCTCCTTTCTGGGCTTCACTTTTTCGGCGGCGTTACTCTGGGTGGGACTGATTATGGTTTTGGTGGCCATCTACTCCGGGCTGGCAGGACTCTGGGGTGTTTCGATTACGGATGTATTCCAGTTTGCTATAGCTATGGTGGGTTCCATTCTATTGGCGATCTTTGCACTGAACAGTCCCGAAGTGGGGGGCATAAGCGGTTTACGGGAAAAATTGCCTCAATGGGCTTTTCAGATGGTTCCTTCAGTGGGAGATTCATCCCCATCCATGGGTATTTTCCGGTTATCCATACTGTCTTTTGTAGCCTATCTGGGAGTTCAATGGTGGGCTTCCTGGTATCCCGGAGCGGAGCCAGGTGGTGGAGGATACATCGCCCAGCGCATCATGTCCGCCAAAGATGAACGCCACTCCCTTTTTGCCACGCTATGGTTCAATATTGCCCATTATGCCCTGCGGCCCTGGCCCTGGATTTTGGTGGCTTTATCATCGCTGGTCATGTTTCCTGAATTGGGAGCGGCTCAGAAGGGAGAAGGGTTTGTTATGGTCATGGTCAATGTCCTTCCGGTGGGAATGCTGGGTTTGCTGTTCGCCGCTTTTCTGGCAGCCTATATGTCTACCATTTCCACCCAACTCAACTGGGGCACATCCTATATCATCCATGACTTCTATCAGCGCTATATCCGTCCGGAGGCCGATGAAAAAACGCTCATCCTCCGGTCCCGAATCACCACAGGACTGATCATGTTGGTATCGCTGATTGTTACGTCCAAACTGGACCGGATTTCCGATGCCTGGATTTTTGTCCTGGAGTGCAGCGCGGGTATTGGTCTAGTGCTCATGCTGCGATGGTTCTGGTGGCGTGTCAACGCCTGGTCTGAAATAACTGCCATGATAGCGCCGTTTTTTATTTATCCTTACGTTCGCTCCCACACGGTATTCCCTGAATCTTTGTTTTACATTGTGTTCTGGTCAACGTTTTGGTGGGTGTTGGTTACCTTCCTGACTCGCCCCACAGATCGGGACCATCTCCTGAAATTTTATCGCCAAATTCATCCCGGAGGATGGGGCTGGAGACCGGTGGCGAAGCAGGCATTGGACGTGTCACCTGACCGGGGATACGGACCATTATTTGCTGCCTGGTTGCTGGGCAGCATTCTGGTCTACACCGTATTGTTTGCCATTGGACATTTAATCATGGGAAATGCTCCTGCCGGTATTTTCCTTCTATGTATTGCCGGAGGTGTGACCTGGGGTATTAGTCATTTGATATCATCCATGGACTGGTCCCTGGATTGATGTTATGACCTTGCAAAGTCCCGGTGCCTATCTTCAAACGCTGGCCGAAAGACCTTTCCTCCGTTCTTTGGGACTGATGACCGGAACCTCCATGGATGGACTGGACTTGGCTTTAGTGACCGTAAGCGGTGATCGGGACTTGCATGGTGACCCGGAATGGTATGGATTTGTTCCCTTCCCGAAAAGACTACGCCAAGAGATCACGCAAGGTTTGGACGGAGCCACATCGATGGTAGCCGATCTGAATTATTCCCTGGGGTGGTGGATGGCAGAGGCGGCGAAGAAGGCTTTGAAGAACGCACACCTTCCGGACCCGGATTGTATTGGAAGTCATGGCCAAACTCTGTTTCACCGTAGTGCTCGGGCCACTCTCCAAGTGGGGGAGCCGGCATTTTTAGCGCGAGCGTTTCAGGTGCCGGTGGTGTCGAATTTTCGGGCGATGGATATTGTAATAGGTGGAACAGGAGCGCCCCTGATACCCAAAGTGGATGAGTGGCTGTTTCGTCATTCAACGGAAATGCGGGTGGCGCTCAATCTGGGAGGGATGGCCAATGTGACGATTCTCCCGCCGAAGGGTCCTATTACCGGCTTTGACACGGGTCCCGGCATGGCCTTGCTGGATGAGACCTATCGATTGGAGCAAGGGAAGGGGTTTGACATGGACGGCGCTATGGCCGAGACAGGAACCGTCCACTATGAATTGGTAGATCGTTGGCTGGATGATGAATATATTCAAGCTCCGCCGCCAAAATCCACCGGACGGGATCGGTATGGTCCGACTTGGATTGCGGCGCATCAATCGGAATTGTCATCCCTCTCTTTTCCGGATCGCCTGGCCACCTTGAGTCGGTTTACAGCGGCGGCGATCGAGGTAGGACTCAGACAGGCTGGGAATAAATCGGGAACTGTGATCATCTCCGGCTCCGGGATGCATCATCGGCGCCTGTTCCAGGAATTGGAAAACGTTTTGGCGCCGCGTATCGTGCGATCCAGTGCCGATTTCGGTGTGAATCCCGATGGAAAAGAGGCTCTGGGTTTCGCCCTGCTGGCAGTGGCGGCTCTCAAAGGAATTCCTGCCAATGTGCCGTCGGTAACGGGGGCGCAGGAATCGACATGCCTGGGAACCATCACTGTTCCGTAATACAAATACGGAACTCGACAGCAGGTGGAAATGTTTTCAGTGGTATGTTTAAAATGTTATCCTACCAAAATTAGAATCGATTTCCATTTTATCACCTCCCTCCCTCACCGTATTTTTCCCCATGAGTAAATTATCCTCTCGCGTCGAACAACGTTTTTTTGAGTTGTCCGAACGACCTTTTCCCGGCACGGCTACGCCCTATATCGTGGTGCGAAATTTTCCCCAGCTTGGATTCATCACCGCGCTACGATTCTTAGAATGGGTAAGTGAAAATCCTGAGGGTGTCATTAGTTTGCCCACGGGGAAAACGCCGGAATTTTTTATCAAATGGGTCCAGCACCTTTTGGAAAACTGGAATCGGAAGGATTTGGTAATATTGCGGCAAGAATTTGGCTTAACGGTGGACAAACGTCCGGACCTAAGGGGATTGCATTTTGTACAAATTGATGAGTTCTACCCCATTGACCCTCGACAGCACAACAGTTTTTATCATTATGTTCAGAAGTATTACATCCAGGGCTTTGGATTGGATCGATCAAAGGGACTCTTTATCAATTGTGAAGCCATTCCGCGCCCGGACCAACAGTCTATTCGTCAACTTTTTCCCGATTTCAAGGTGGACCTGTCCCTGCGGTACCGGGATGTACACTCCCATCAGGAGCAACTTCAGAAAGAAGCTATTTTCTTGGTTGATCAATGGTGCTCTGAATATGAGCAGCGTATCCGGGAAATGGGCGGTATCGGCTTTTTCCTGGGGGGTATCGGTCCCGACGGACATATTGCCTTTAATATTCGGGGTTCGGATCACCATTCCACCACTCGCCTGACCCGGACCAATTTCGAAACCCAGGCGGCTGCTGCCACCGACCTGGGCGGGATTGAAATTTCCCGGCATCGGCTGGTGATCACCATTGGACTGGCGACCATCGTTCATAATCCTAATGCGGTGGCCATCATCATCGCCGCTGGTGAAGCGAAAGCTAAGATCATCAAGCCTTCCCTGGAATCCAAACCTGATATTCGCTATCCCGCCACGGTTCTCCAGTCGTTACCTCGAGCCCGGTTTTTCCTCACGGAAGGGGCCGCCTGTCGCCTGGCTGAATCGGAGCACTTAGAATTCCAACCGGAAACTTGGGATGAAATAAAATCCCAGAAAGTATTTGTCCGGGTGTGCAGGACACTGAATCGATTCGGCCCCAAAGTAACGTTGGAAGAACTTCGGGCTGATCCTTTAGCCAAAAACATTCCCGATCTGAATGAACAGACTATTCCCAATTTATTGGATGGATTCAAGAAAAAAATTGAACGGGGACTGGTGGTGGAGGAAAACCAGGTGTTTTATCATACCGGTCCGCACCATGATGACATTATGCTGGGATTCCTGCCCCATATTAGTCATCTGGTTCGTTCCGCCAGCAATACGCATTATTTTTTCAACATGACGTCAGGATTCACGTCTGTGACCAATGCCTATGTGATCGAAGTTCTAGAAGAAACACGGCGTTTTCTGGAAGCCGATCGGATACAAATGATCCATTATCCTGATTTTTTCAGTAAAGGGTGGACACTGAAAACCGATAAAGATGTGTACCATTACCTGGATCGAGTAGCCGAAAAAAAGCCGGAAGGTCGTCGTCGGGGATTGAGTCATCGGATTGTACGGTGTCTGGTGGAAATCTATGGACTGAAATCAGCGGATGAATTGCATTCCCGCATCGATGAACTTCTGGCGTATTTACGGCGCTGTTATCCCGGTGAAAAAAACCGGTCTGATGTCCAACGTCTGAAAGGGATGATTCGGGAATTTGAGGAAGAATTGGTTTGGGCTCATTTTGGTATTAAAGTCGATCATGTACGCCATCTCCGGCTGGGGTTTTATACGGGTGATATTTTCACGGAACAACCGGGTCGAACCCGGGATGTCATGCCTATCCTGGAATCGCTGAAGGCGATTAATCCCACCGTGATTACTTTAGCCTTTGATCCGGAAGGCAGTGGACCGGACACCCATTACAAAGTGTTGCAAGCGATTGCGGAAGCGGTTCGGGAATGGTCCAAATTGGCTGATCTGCGTCACCTTCGTATTTGGGGGTATCGAAATGTGTGGTACCGGTTTCATCCCGCCGAGGCGGATATTATCGTTCCCGTGTCCCTTAATTCCATGGCCATGTTGCGGGATACCTTTTTAACCTGTTACCTGAGCCAGAAATCGGCTTCTTTTCCCAGTTATGAACTGGACGGTCCTTTTTGCGATCTGGATCAGAAAATTTGGGTGGAGCAGCATCAGGAACTGGAACTGATTCTGGGGCGGGATTTTTGGTATCGGAATGATCACCCCCGGATTCGGGCGTCCCATGGAGCCGTTTTTCTGAAGGAGATGTCCGTCGATCAATTCCTGACTGAAGCGCGACGGTTGGAAAAATCCATGGAAAGCCAGGTGATTCCCAGAGCTTGAGGAGGGTTTAAAATACTCAAGTGTTCATGTGTTGAGGTGCTTAGGGGGGTTCGGCAGGCGTCTCCTTCGACGGGCCCAGGTAAAAAGACCGGAGAATAGGGATGAATCTCAACCGGAATTTCAATCTTCAATGTTCTCTGAACCTGAATACCTACGCACCTTAACACGTTTACACTGTATACTTGTGCGAGTCTCCCTTCGACAGGCTCAGGTGGACAGTCCTGGATAAGAGGGTTTGGGCTACCCGAATAATAATTTACAGATATAGACGGCGCTGAAAATCCCCACAGCGTCGGCAAACAATCCCGCCGGAAGGGCATGCCGGCTTTTGGTCACTCCTACCGATCCGAAATACACAGCCAGGACATAAAACGTGGTTTCCGTGGATCCGAACATGGTGGCGCCGATTTTGGCGATGAGGGAGTCGGCGCCATAGGTATTCACCAGATCTGTCAGGAGGCCCAGCGATCCGCTACCGGAAAGGGGACGCATCAGGGCCAGGGGAACGTTCTCCGGTGGAAAGCCGATGGCGTTCAACACCGGGGCCATGAATTTCAACATTAAATCCAATGCGCCGGAGGCCCGGAACATGCCGATAGCCACCAGAATAGCCACCAGATAGGGGATAATCCGGACAGCAATGGTGAATCCGTCTTTTGCCCCTTCCACAAAGACTTCATAGACCTTGATTTTTTTTACAAACAATCCATAGAGCGGGATGAGCACTAACAGGCCGGGAATGATGTACTTGGCTGCTGTGTTGAAAGCGGTAATTATGGATTCCAGCATCAGGCCACCTCCCGAAAACGCTTCCATTTTTCCATGGATTTCACGGCTACAATCCCAGCGATAGTGGAAAGGGAGGTGGCAATAATGGTGGTGATGAAAATCTGATTTGATGCAACACCCATGAGACCCACAACCGTGGCTGGGAGAATCAATTGGACCGAACTTGTATTAATTGCCAGGAATGTGCACATGGCGTTGGTTGCCGTATCTTTCTTCGGATTGAGTTCCTGGAGTTCTTCCATGGCTTTTAATCCCAGGGGCGTGGCGGCGTTCCCCAATCCCAGGATGTTGGCGGCCATGTTCAGAATAATGGAGCCGATGGCCGGATGATCCGGAGGCACATCCGGGAATAAGCGAATCGTAACGGGACGCAAACCACGAGCAATGAGTCGGATCAGTCCCGATTCTTCCGCAATTTTCATGATACCCAGCCAAAGCGCCATGATGCCAATGAGTCCAATGGCAATTTCCACAGCGGTTTTGGCCATATCAATGGCGGCTTTCGTCACGGCGTCGATATTTCCCGTGATGACGCCGGCAATGACACCAATGGCCATCATTCCAAACCAGATGTAATTCAGCATAGACGGGTCCTTTGTTTAGCGTTGGACGGGTGATTCCAGGATTTCCAGTCGGGTATGCTGGGGATCGGCTACCAGCCGGACCGGAATAGAAATGGGAAGGGTGGCCTGATAGGTACCGTGGCCGCAGGGAAAATTGGAAACGATGGGAATGTCCAGATCGCCGCATACATCCATCACGATTTCATCCACGGTACGTCCAAACGGCACATCCTGATCTTTCATTTTGGTCATTTCGCCGATGATTAGACCTTTGATATGATCGAACGCGCCTGTACGCCGGTAGTGCAGGAGCATGCGGTCGAAGCCATAATAATATTCCCCCACATCCTCCAGAAATAGAACCGAACCGTCGGTATTCAATTGGTCCGGCGTTCCCACCCGATCCAGTAGCAAGGACAGGTTACCACCCCAGAGAGGACCTTCGGCAGTGCCTGGTTTCAAAACGTGAATGGGGAGCGCGTCCGGCGCTTCGATCGAAATAGGTGCTTCACCGGAAAGAGTACGGATCAATAGATCCATGTCATACGGTACGAATTCTTCCTTGAAAGTGGTCAGCATGGGACCGTGAAAGGTGACCAGTCCGGTTCGGGTGGTGATGGAAGTGAGGAAGGCGGTGATATCACTGTATCCCATGAAAATTTTAGGATGGGCTCGAATTCGATCGTAGTCCAAAAGAGGAAAGACCCGATTGGCGCCATAACCACCGCGACCACAGATGATGGCATCCACCTCCGGATCTTCGAAAAAGGCGTGGATATCCGCCGCCCGCTCTTCCGGTGTCCCGGCATATTGACGGAATTGCTTTTTTGTTGTAGGTCCTCGTTTGATCTGATAGCCCTGTTCGATGAAATAGGGAATCGTTTTTTGAAAAAACTCTTCTTTAAACCAATAGGAGGGAGTAATAATTCCGATGGTATCGCCGGGTTTAAGCGCTGGAGGTTTAATCATAGGTTCACCGTGTTGATTTAATGAGTTGGTAACAGATGCGGTCCTGGAGATATTGATAGGGACTGGCGCTGCCGATATAGCCATTCATGAGAATGGAAAAGGCCAACGGTTCGCCTTTCTTAGTGAAGGCAAATCCGGAAAGGCAACTGGCGCCGGATAGAGTGCCGGTTTTGGCCCGGATGCGCCGATCGAATAAGGGGTCCTTCATCCGATGCTCAAGAGTCCCGTCCCAGCCACCAGTGGGTAGGGCGGCCATAAATTCGGCATTGAGGGTATAATCGGAGTAGACATACGCCAAAACTTGGGTCAATTCCCGAGCCGAGGTCAAATTATAACGACTTACCCCGGACCCATCCACCATCCGGAACCAGGTGGTATCTACACCTACTGAGTCGTTTAAAAATGTTTTAACAACCGTTAATCCTCTTTTCCAGGTTCCTTTCCCTCCAGACACCTCTCTTCCGATGGTTTTGATCAGCAATTCCGCCGTGAGATTATCACTGGATTTCAAAAAGTTGACCAACGATTCCCGAAATGGTGGTGATACGATACTGTCCAGGGCTACATCTCCGGGGCTGAGCGAATCAATCCGGGTAACTTCGCCTACCTGGACCCCGGCCTGGGCGAGTAATTCCCGGAAAACCTGTCCCGTAAATCGGGTGGGATTTTCGATGTTTCGATAAACGGTCCTGGGCATGTCGGTTGTGAGAATTTCGCCGGTAGCCGTAAAATGATTTCCCCGATTCTGCCAATCCCGGGTGATTTCCCAGGGTATGAAATCCAGTGTATCGGCCACAGAAACGGCCTGATTGGTCAGGGTAATGTAATCCGTTTCCGGGAAATAGGTGATTTCAGGGGGGCGTCCCGAATCTCCTGGAGCAACGGTGAAGTCGATGCAATTGTCATTCAGGGTCAGGGCGTCAATTTGAGCGGCGTACCACCAGGGTCCTTCATCCCACATCCATCCGTTTCCCTGGCGAATCGTATCCAGGGCGGAGTTGTCAAGAATCAGGGTATCAATCCGATCCAGGCGTGTCGCCAATCGAGAGGCTAAATCCGCTAACTGCTCCACCTTCAGATCAGGATCGCCGGAACCTTTCAAAATCAAATGTCCTAGATGCCGGGTCGACGAAGCCACAGCCGCACTATCCGCATAGAGTCGGGTAATAAACCTGTATTGAGGCCCCAGGAAATGGAGGGCAGCGGCGGCCGTATAAATTTTATTGTTGCTGGCAGGCATGAAAAGCCGGTCCGCATTATAGGAGTAAACGGTTTTCCCCGTCTCCAGAGAAACCACATGCACCCCCATGTTGGGCGTAAGCCCTGATCTTATAATTTCGGAGTGGATGCGTCGGGCCAGGGTAGGTTGACCCGTTTCCTCCACCAGGGGTTGAACCGAGGTACAACTAATGAGGGTGAGAAAAAATGATCCCACAACAACCGGAAAGGATGATTTCATTTAAGCACTACCATTTTTTTCGTTAAAGAATGACGCTGGTCCACTTGGGACGTCAATTTTATGAAATAAACCCCGGAAGATAATCGTGAAAGGGTGTGTGATGGAAATTGAATCCGACGTTCGCCAGTATCCACCGGTAGATTCAGGTGATAGACTTCTTGCCCCCTGAGATTGAATACGATTAATTCCACCGGATCTTGGCCGGTTCGGATGAGAAGGGTCCCGTTGGGATTAAACGGGTTGGGATAAATGGTTAAGGAAAACTGTTCCGGTTGGAGAGATTCGGGGGTGATGGCTACCATAGGAAGGAAGGTGGCTATGACGCGCGCAACCAATCCCGATTGTGCTGAAGGGTCTAAAGCAGTCAAAGGGAAGTCAATAACCAGAAGGGAATCCTGCCAAGCTCCTAAGGGACGTCCAACATTGTCACGGAGTACTATAAATGGGGTACTGGTTGCCAAGGTTCGCAAAGAATCGGTCACGGTCAACACCCCTGAAAATTCCTCAAACAGGGTATTGGGCATTCCTTCAACCACCCAAGAATCCCCGGATAAAGGACCTGGAAAGAGAGACCAACTGGCAAAAGCCGAAATCAGAACGGAATCACCGCCCAAGATATCCAGTGCTCGTGAACCCACACACCAGGTGGGAACCGCGGGGATGAGCGTATCCAGAAACGAAGGTAATGGTTGACTGAAATCTTTACCAGTTAGGAGGACCAGAAGCCGCAGATCCCCAGGATTGTCCGGTAAAATCAAAGTATCACGGCTGGTTTCCAGCCCATAATTCCAGCCTGGAATTAAAGCCGCCAGTTGAGCTGGAGTGTCTAACGGATGGAATGTATTTTGATAGTCGTAGATCATGATTCGGTTATGAGCGTTTTTTCGGAAAGGGAATATGACAGATGGAGTGCTCTCATTGGGAAAAGACGCCGCGTCGATGGCCGTAAGACGAAAATAGATTGTGATATTTTCACTAAAGGTATCAATAATCAATTGGGTTGTTTCCGGACCCAACTCATTCTCCGTGCTATGGAGATACCAGTCGTCCAGGTTGTAACTGAAGTACAAACGGTACCCCGCCAGGTCTGATTCAGAATTAGGAGCCCAGTTCAACTGAAATCCATCGTCCTTTTGAAATACTGAAAGCAGAGTGGGTGCCACGGGCGCCACCGTATCACTTTCAGTCACCGTAAACTCCCGTTCCAGGGTATCTGCCTGAAGGTAATGATCCCAAGTTATGACCCGGGCTAAATAGGTCCCCTGGGGCCAGGTAGTTACATCCAGGTAATGGTTCCCGTTCAGATGATTGGTGACGATGTAGCGGTAAACACTGGTATTAGAGCCGGGAGCATAGACATTGCGAACATAGGATTGGGACGGAATTTGATTAAAAAGAAAAGGTGTGCTGAGAGATTGAAAGACCACGCCAGTGGAATCCAGGATTTCATAACCAATTTTATAAATACCGTTGTCCCAGCCAATGGGACCGTCATCTGTGTGGTCCATAGCCCGACTGACAATATCTACCCGCCCAAATACACGACCATTGGCAAATTCTGTTTGCGTGTCGTCGACATAGAACCGAATATCGTTCACCCAAGGATCGTAATGGTCCTCCAGTGGAGAAAGGCCACCATCTATGCGGATAGGGTTGATTTCATCACCAGGAAATCCATCCTTGAAATGGATGTGATTCCAGGAATTGGTCCAGCCCAGGATGGTCTCGTAAGCGGTCACCTGCATACCCACCGATAAAGTGGGATTAGGAATTACATGGACATAGGCATACCGGCCGACCCTAATCCAGGAATTGATTCCATAATCGTCGGCCGTTCCAATACTCACCACCGAGCCGTCAATCACGGAATAGACCGCGTTTCCTGCAGGTAGATCAATGTCAATTCCTTCGTGAAAATGATCGATATCTCCGGATGTGCCGGAACGGCATTCACAAAAAGTCCCGTTGATCCAATGCTGTTGATCGAAGGGTTGGCAGGGCCAGTTGTAAGTCTGAGTCGAGACAAACGAGAAGGAAAAGACCAGTATTGTGACGAATAGCTTCACGGCCTCGCCGGCAGTTTGAATTCCAGAAGCTGATGCTTGTTTTCAACCAGTACCAGGTGCCGTTCAGGGGCGAACGTGACTGAAATATGGTGGGATTCTGGGATGTCCAGCGTATAGCTGGATGCGTCCATTGATTTTAGTGGCAATGTCCATAATTGAAATCCGGAATAGGTGACACCGTGTTTATCGACTTGAGGTGTATGGGAAGTGAGAATCCACAGGGTGTCTCTATTTACCTCCGATCCATGCACGAACCGGTCCGGGGGAAAGTCTAGATGATTATATCCGTTCGGTTTGCCAACGGATGATATAGTAACTCTGGAATTGTATATCCGAAGAATTTTCCCTGAATACAAATAGGACTCCCGAGGCAATTCGTTTAACGAGTACTCCCATAGAATTTTACCATTAGAGAGCTCGACCACATATTGAAGAAATTCTGGCTTGCTTTCTGGATCGGTAAACCATGTCCCGGTGATCAAACCATACTCACTTCTTATTAAAAAATCGTACGGCATGGTCAGAGGCAAAACAAGCACAGAATCGGGAGAGTGCCCCGGCGTCCATCGCATGAGAATTACATTTTGGGTAGCGGTCACAGATTCGGATCGCATATGAAGGCTGTAGAGCGTCTCGTCGGCGGTTGTAGCCGTCAGGATTTTCTTTTCTAAATCAAATGAGGACCAGCCAAAAACAGAACCTTTGATAAACGTTTTAGACGGCGATACCCAGAGATAAGATTGATCATCTGGAAATAAGCATAGTACCCACGCGGATGAGAAAGGACGGATTAAGGGAAGGCCTCGATCCAGTCCTCGTTTCAGAGGAAAGTCTTGGATAAGCCGTAAATCCTGGTTGTAAATCCGTACGATAAATGCATGGGGTTCCTGGGGGGATTTATAAATCGCTGTGATCAAAGGCGTGTTCAGGGCATTGATCTGACAATAACGTAACACCTCGGTTTGAGGTGTTGGAACAATAAGTTTGCCATGCGATAACGACGTTGAGGACCAGGTTCCATAGACTATGCCATTATGCAAAAGGAAGTTCATTTGGGAATCTTCTTGCGAAGAACGAATGGGCGTCAACGAAACTTGTCCTGATGTGGAATACCCTAATGAGGACACAAAGATGATAATGTGGAATAAGCGGCGCATGGTAATAAGAAAAATTAAAGGAATTCAAAAGAAATCTAGCCATACCTTTTCTCTGTCCGAGGAAAGGATTCAATATTTTCGGACGATTTTATTTTCTACGCAAAGCACAAAAATATATTCATAATAACTAAAAATAATATTTATATCGTAGTTAGGTAAATGTAAAAAGCAATAACCAAATAAGTTATTGATTGTTAGGAATTTACGGGGTAAAATTTTCGAACAAAATTTTGTCGTTCGACAAAATTCAACAACCTTCAATTCAAATAGATCGATAGAGGAGGTCAAATGAATAAAAAAGTTAACATTGTGATTGGAGCTGCTCTGCTCTTGTCAGGTGTCTTTGCTCAGGAAGCATTTGGTACTGGCTGGAGCAAAACATTCTCCCAAACCACTCATCCCGGTAGTCCTTACCCGGTAGTGGTGACGCAAGCCGTCTCAGCCGGTTGGGATTTGGATGAGGATGGGAATAAAGAATTTCTGGTACTTTCCGATCATTCCAATCCGAATGGAGGCGGGCCAGAATACCCCACAGGTTGTTCATTATGGCTTTATGAAGCTGGACCGAATGGGTATGAATTGGCCTGGTCCTGGTGGGACACTACGTTATATACGGGTGGCGCCAGTTTCCCGGTCCATACAGTAGGTGATCTGGACGGTGATGGCCATATGGAAATTTTATTGGGTGTACCCTATGGTACTGGCAATCCGCCAGATGGATCGAATCCTTCTCGGTTCTATGTTTGGGAAGGACCTGATCTTCCAGCATGGAGTGGTACAACACCGCCGGCCCCGACGGCAACCTGGAACTTTGGTGTTTCCGTAGGTTCCAATACTCGCCCTTCAGCCATAGCTGTCGGTGATGTTGATGGCGATGGTGCAGAAGAGGTTGTAATGGGATTCCGGAAGTATAGTGATGCCACAACCGATGATGCCATGATGATCTTCTCTTTGGGCTCCGGTGGATTTTTAGGCGGTTTTACTACTTGGAATACAGAAGTTCTGGATACAACCAGTGATGTAGGATCGACCTATGGCGCCACGATCTGTGATGTGGACAACGATGGGAACAAAGAGGCGTTTTGGGGTACCGATTATGGTTCTTGGTATGAAGCCTCCGGTCCTGATACCTATGTTCCTTACGTTGAACATATTTCTGGTGGCGGTAATGATATGTGGGCTCTCCAGGGACAAGCCAGTTTTGACATTGATGGCAACGGTTCTG
>CAZHTM010000013.1:28148-30946 GCA_964535735.1 uncultured bacterium | reverse complement strand
GATATGTGGGCTCTCCAGGGACAAGCCAGTTTTGACATTGATGGCAACGGTTCTGAGGAATTGATTGTAAGCCCATGGACTGGTGACGTCCGGATCATGTCGGAAGTGACAGATTTAGCTACCGCGGACTCCAGTGATGTGGCGGTAATTGGCCATGTAGCCGGTGGAACCCGTGGAATGGCGGTCGGTGATTTTGATGGCGATGGACTGGGTGAAATTTTCATTGGAAATAACTATAACAGCGCCGTTTACCGGTTTGACTACATTGGTGGCAGTGTTACTGATACCGCCAGTTATACCGGGCCGGAACTGGTGTACCAGGTAGATACTACCGGTTCTGTTCGGACCTATTCTGTGGCTTTCGGTGGAGCTTCCGGAAATGGCGGTTTGAACGCCGATCTGGATGGTGACACTCATCCCGATCTGGTCGTTGGTCATGAAGATGGTGACACCACTGCTACCGAATATGTAGTGGTCTTGACCAGCAGTGAAGTTCTGGCGATTGCTCCAGACTGGGGTTCTCAGATTTTGGACACCTATCGTCTGTCTCAGAACTACCCCAATCCCTTCAACCCAACTACCAGCATAAACTATGAACTGGCACGTGCCGGTCAGGTCGAACTGAAGATCTACGATCTCCAGGGACGGCTGGTAACCTCACTGGTTTCAGAGTATCAACCCGCAGGTGAACATTCCGCCATGTGGAATGGTTTGGATGCCAACGGGGTACCGGTGGCCAGTGGAACTTATTTATATAAACTCAACGTGAATGGCGCGACCCTTTCGCGCACCATGACGCTGTTGAAATAAAAAACCTGGCGAGCCCTGAGCAATCAGGGCTCGCTTGTTTTCACCGACGCCGTCAAGATCAGGGGATTTGCCATGAAATTACTTTACCGCTTCCTAGCCACCTTTATTTTCGTAACCGCCTTACAGGCTGGAACCACGGGGAAAATAGTGGGTACTGTCACCGGTTCTGATGGGCAAACTTTGGCAGGGACGAATGTTGTTGTCGAGGGACTCTACCTGGGAGCCGCGGCCAACACGGACGGACGCTATTATATTCTGAATGTTCCTCCGGGCAATTATACCCTCACATTTTCCATGATCGGGTATAAAACTTTAAAGATTGAAAATGTCGTGGTCCATAGCGATCTCACTACAACAGTGGATGCGCTCTTAGAGGTTACGGTGTTGGAATCTGGTGAAGAAATTACGGTCAAGGCGCAACGCCCTATGATTCAGAAAGATGCCACGGCTTCGGCGGCAGTGATCTCTTCCCAAACCATTGAAGATTCCCCGGTGGAATCCTTCCAGGCCATCGTTCAAACGAAGGCCGGAGTCTCGGTGGATGCCGGGGGCGCCCTGCACTTCAGGGGTGGCCGCTCGGACGAAATTGCCTATTTAATTGATGGGGTTCCCAACGTGAATCCTTTCACCAATCAGATCGGGGTGGACATCGCCACAAATGCGATTGAAGAATTATCGGTAATCACCGGTTCCTTTTCAGCGGAATACGGACATGCCATGTCAGGTGTTGTCAATATTGTCACCAAGAATCCAGGGAAAGCATTCCACGGTTCGGTGTCCTATATGGCTGGGGACATGTTCACCAATTATGATTTGGATATCCATCCCCAGATTCAAGATTATGCCCAACCTTATAATCCGGATAATCTTACGGAACTGGAAGCATCGCTGACTGGGTATTTGCCTTTTTTAGATCGGATGCGGTTTTTTGTATCTCTACGAAATTCCAACCGCGAAGGAACGCTTTTTGGAATAACGAAATACAATGCCTACGGGGCTTTGCTGGATTCCTCGGATTGGAAAGTCTATGCCGCCAATCCCCGCGAAAAATTGAATCTTCAGGCCAAACTTTCATATTATATCAACGACAATATCAAAATACAGTACAATTATATCAGCGAAGATCAATCCTGGAAAAGTTACAGTCACACGCGAAAATATTTGGAATGGGGACACTACTGGAACGTGAAAGACGCGAACACCCACATGCTCCAGTGGACCCACCAACTGGGCACCAAAACCTTTTATTCCCTGAATTTTTCCCATGTCCGGAATTTCTATGAATATTATGCCTACAAAGATCCTTACGATCCCCGCCTAGTGTGGGGTGGATATTATGTTCGGGACTCCAATTATGAATTCTATTCTGGTGGAACAAACAATTCCCGGTATGAACGGGAAGTAATCACTAATCTATTTAACGGACAGATAACCAGTCAGATTTCAAATCATCATGAAATAAAAATGGGATTTGAACGACGGAATCATGGATTTAACCTGCTTTCCTGGTCCATTGACGTGGATCGGAGGGATGAACCCTGGAACGATGATAATGAAAATGGACTGTGGGATGAAGGTGAATCGTTTACGGATTTGAACGGGAATGGCGAGTGGGATTCGGCCAAAGATGACAATGGGGATCGAATTCCGGGTAGTATTAATATTCCGAAACATAGTCTATTAACAAATTCCTACAACAATCATCCGGTGGAGATGTCAGCCTTTATCCAGGATAAAATCGAGATGGATGATTTTATTCTGAATATCGGATACCGGTGGGATTATTATAATCCAGACGGACGCGTGGCATTGGATTGGAACGATCCTGACACCAATCAAACAAAACCAGCGACGGTGAAAACCCAGTTTAGTCCCCGGTTTTCTATCGCCTTTCCTGTTACGGCCACCGGAAAACTATTTTTCTCCTATGGCCATTTCTTCCAGATGCCCCCTTATCAGCGGTTGTATCAAAATGCGGATTTCAACGT
>CAZHTM010000013.1:11043-28048 GCA_964535735.1 uncultured bacterium | reverse complement strand
TCGGATCCCACCCGAACGCGGCGCGATTACCGCTTGTCCATCGAACCACAGAAGAAAGTGGTCTATCTGAACTGGGATCAGCCCCATGCCTTTCGGTTTGTGCTGAACATGGGTCCCAGCGGAAAATGGAAAGTGAGTGCCATCGGCCGTCTGGAAAGCGGTTATCCCTACACCCCGGCGGATGCCAACGCCTTGATCCGGGTGGCGGAGGAAAATTCCGGGAGGAAACCCATGCAGGCCAATGTGGACGTCACGGCTTATAAAGTCATTCGATTGTCGAAAGGTTCGACCAAACTCTTTTTTAAAGTATACAACCTGTTTGATCGTCGCAATGAAAATTATGTTCACGATTCGTCCGGCCGCGCCGGGTATACCCTGGGACGGTTTGGAGATGAATCCACTCCGGAGTACACTAATCGACCGAATTGGTATTCCACGCCTCGGGTTGTTTATTTCGGCCTAGAATTCACTATTTAAGGATTGACCATGAGAATTGGGTATTCTAAACGGTTTCGTTTGAATGTGATAAGTGTGTGTTTACTGAGTCTGGTGGTTGTATTTGCGAAGGATCCTGGATCGGTCACCCGTCCCCAGGGTCCCATGAAATATTGGACTCAGGAGGAATTTAATCGCTATATGCAGGCCATGGAGCAGCAACGGCGCCTAGCCAAAACGATGGACCATAGCGACCGGAAATTTGGTCTTCACGAAGGGAATAAAGTCCGTACCCTGTTTTACAACTACGGATCCATCGGACGGCCCAACACAGAACCGTCTCTGGAATGGCCGGCCTATTCCAGTCATGGGTATGGGTATGAGTTCGGACCGATTGTGGGCGCGGAAGTGGTTGATGCCGATGGCGATACGGTCACCATCTTTTCCGATGGCATGCTGGACGGTGGTGACTGGGATATTACCGGTGGAGCCAACTGGTGGGGCTGGGAGCCGCTTCCGGGCTATGCGGCGGATGACCAAAATAAAGTAGCTATTTCCACTGATCCCACGACCTGGGGTGATGAATTCCCCATCGACGCGGACGGGTATCTCCAGTGGCCCGGACAATTCGGCGATGATATCACAGTGGCGGATTTTGAAAGTTATTTTATCATGGATGACCGGTTTAATGCGGAATTCCAGTACTATCCGGATTCCTCCGATTCCAGTATACGAGGCATTGGCGTGCAGGTGGAAGTCCGGGGATATCAATACGCCGCTTCTGTAGCCGAGGATATCATTTTCTTCCAGTACACGGTAAAAAATGTCAGTGAAAAACGCTTAGACAAAGTGGTAATCGGCATGATCGGGGACCCCCATATTGGCGGGGCGGGAGATTTCGCGGATGACTACGCCGGTTTTATAAATGATGAAGGTGTGGACAGTTATACTGGTCAGGTTCTGGACGTGAAATCCATGGTGTATTGCTGGGACAAGGAAGGCTCCGGGAATGATTTCAATATTCCCTGGGATGAACTGGGCTGGTTGGGATATAAATTTCTGGAAAGTCCTGGTTTGGCGGACGACGGGATCGATAACGATCATGATGGCATGGTGGACGAAAGCTATTTCAATGGAATCGACGATGACGGCGACTGGCAGGCATCTGATGAAGAAGCGGCAGCCGATACGGCGGAAGCCCGGAATTATTATGACCCCATCATGTGGAATGGGATTGACGACGATGGGGACGGCCGCATCGACGATTGGGGCGATCTGGATGGAAAAAGTGACGATTTGAACGGCAACGGCGTTCCGGATCCCGGTGAACCGGATTTTGAATATCTGGATGTAGATGAATCGGATATGATCGGTCTCACCAGTTTCTGGGCTCCGCAATATGGTTCTGAAGAAGCCCGGATGGATGATATCATGTGGCGGCGAATGGTTCCGGGAACGTTTGCGTCGGCGGAGGATATTGCCCAGGAAGCAGACAACATCTTTATCTTTGGATCCGGGTACTTTTCTTTAGAGCCCGGTGAATCACAGAATTTTTCTATCGCATTGGTCTTTGGTCAGGGTAAGGATGATATGATGGCCAATGCCAAGGTGGCGGACTGGATTTACCGGTTGGGATTTCAGTTTACCAAACCACCGGACAAGCCGGAAGTGGTGGCGGTTCCCGGTGATGGAAAAGTAACCTTATACTGGAGCGATATTGCGGAACATTCGGTGGACCCGGTAAACGGTGAAGATTTTGAAGGATATAAAATATATCGTAGCAATGTGAAAGGGGAATGGGGCAACGTCATAACCGATAACCAGGGAATTCCCTTTGGCAATGTGCCCATTGCTCAGTTTGATCTTATTGACGATATAACCGGACCCCATGCGATTCCTTCAGCGGAAGGTTATCACATGGACATGGGCGATGATACGGGGTTAACCAGGGTGTTTGTGGACTCCAATCTCGTGAATGGTCTCACTTATTATTATGCGGTAACAGCCTACGACAAAGGAAGTGTTGAAGGCAATTTACCGCCGCTTGAATGTCCGAAAAATATTGGTGGGGTCAACGTAGTAGAAGTCGTGCCTAATGCGCCAGCGTTGGGACTCGAGGATACTGAACTCAATGTATCCCATGTGGAAGGTTTTGCCACGGCAATGGTGGACTTTCAACTTTTGGACCCAGTGAATATTGATGTCAATAAAGTTCTGGATTTGGAAATCCGTCCCTCTGGTGTAAGGAAACTGGTGACGGTGAGAGAAATCGTGGGAACCGATACGACTGTGGCATGGGAGGATATTTCAATCAACACCATTAAAAATAACTGGGGCGGACATTTACAATTTTCTGAATTCGATATGTCCATCCTGGACCTGGATGCGGCCAGTTTGAATTACACGGCCTGGGAAGGAGAGACGAACTACTTCGGCTATACCGTGGACGTGAGCAGCTTTTCCGGCTCCATTCTCTATCCCCGTGATTTAGAGATTGAATTCAGTTCTAGTACCTATCTGGATACCTCCGTATTGATAAATCCTCAGCCAACGCGATTTAAAGTGACGAACGTAAACGATGAAGTATCCATGGACTTCATCTATTTAGATAATGATCAAAATACTGAACTGAGCATTGGGGATGTGATTATTCCGTTGGCCATGGTGCACAATGTGCCCACGGCAACCTGGGATATTACGATAGATTCTTCCATGAGCTTTACGCCTCCGCCCGACGGCGCCCGTATTGGAATTTACGTAAACAAACCCTTCTGTACGGAAGAAACCGTTGACCGCTATCAGGTGACTATCACCCCTGCAACCACCAATTCAGAGCAGGTAAAAGCCGAACTGGACCGGATCGCCGTGGTTCCCAATCCCTATGTGGCGTCTTCGGGATTTGAAACACCGCCGCCACAGGTATTTACCTACGGGCGGGGAGAGCGACGCATTGATTTTATTCACCTGCCCCAACAATGCACAATACGAATATACACAATGGCCGGTGAACACGTACGGACCCTGGAACACTCCGGCAGCCTGTACGATGGAACTGAATCTTGGGACCTTTTGAGTAAAGACCAATTTGAGATTGCACCCGGGATTTATATCTATCATGTGGAAACACCGGACGGACTTGAACACATTGGCCGGTTAGCGATCATTAAATGAGACGGGGTAGAATCATGAAAAAATTTGGTGTGATTTTGATCTGTTCTTTAGGGTTAATCGGTGCACAAACCACGACCAAGGTGGCTACCACTACCGGTCAATTTTTAAAGATTGGCGCCGGAGCTCGGGCTGCCGGTATGGCGGAATCCTTTTCAGCCGTGGCAAACGATATTACCGCAATTTATTGGAATCCAGCGGGCCTGGCTCATAGTAATGGAAGTCAAATCTTTTTCAGTCACATTGAATGGCTGGCGGGCATTGGATATGATTTCTTTGCGGCAGGCGCTTCCGTTGGTCGCAGTAGTGCCGTCGGGGTATTCGTTACGTCTGTACAGGTTCCTGATGATGAAGTCCGCACTGTCTTACAACCGGAAGGTACCGGCGAATTTTTCTCCGCCTCTGACATTGCCATTGGGGCGTCCTATGCTCAGCGAATCACCGATCGGTTTGCTGTGGGTGCCGTGGGAAAACTGGTCCAGGAACGCATCTGGTCTATGTCCACGATGGCAATGGCGTTTGATTTGGGTATCCTTTATCGGAGTAATTGGCATAACCTGACGCTGGGTGTGGTGCTAAATAATTATGGTACCAAGACCAAATTGTCGGGCCGCGCTAATTTACTGTATGTGGACCCCGATCCCACGATTGAAGGCAATATTGAGACCATCCGGGCAGAACTGGAAATGGGTCGATGGAATCTCCCGCTCAATCTCAAAACATCGGTTTCCTTAAAACTCATTGACCGCGATCGACTCAAGTGGATAATCGCTGCTGATATGATCCATCCAAGTGATAACACAGAATATTTTGATTTTGGGACCGAAGTTTCCCTGAATCAAATGATTGCTCTACGGAGCGGATACCGAGGATTAGGGCTAGATGCCCAAGAGGGAGGACTGGCGCTGGGTGGAGGTCTGAATATTAAATTGTCCTCCGGGCTCAGCCTTCAGGTGGATTATGCTTACACCGATTGGGGACGTTTACAAAAAGTGAATCAACTATCGTTTGGCATAGGATTTTAACATTTAATTCAACAGCTCGGATCCATGTTTATTAAACGTTGGGGATGGCCGCTTTGGATAGGCCTGAACATCCTTCTGGCGGGTACGACCGGTAAAATTACGGGGAGTGTTTCAGACAAATCCACCGGCGAACCCTTAGTGGGGGTCAATGTCATTGTAGAAGGTTCATCTTTGGGAGCGGCATCCGATTCCAAAGGTCGGTTTACTATCCTTCAGGTCCCGCCGGGAACTGTCAATTTAAAAGCATCCATGATCGGTTACGGTACGGTTCGGCTTACGGGAATCCGAGTCCAAATCGATTTAACCACACGGGTGACAATTCAAATGGAGCGGGAAGCCATCGGTATGGGTGAAATTACCGTCTCCGCTGAACGCTCCCTGGTGCAACCGGACGTTACCTATTCCCAGGTGAATATCAGCACCGAAGATATTGACGCCCTGCCGGTGGAAGAATTCGAGGATTTGATTTCACTTCAGGCGGGCGTGGTCACAGGCGCTGGAGGGGGGATTCATATCCGCGGTGGCCGGAGTTCAGAGATTGCCTACCTGGTGGACGGCATTCAAGTCTCTGATCCTTATTCTGCGGGGATTGGGATTGAAGTGGAGAATAACGCCATCCAGGAATTACAGATCATCAGCGGAACCTTCAATGCGGAGTACGGTCAAGCCATGTCCGGAATTGTGAATATCGTAACTAAAGAAGGTGACTACCATTCTTTTGGAGGCCAGGTCCAAGCGAATGTAGGTGATTTCCTCACCAACGATTCCCATCTCTATACGCCCGCAATTAAGACTATCGATTTATTTAGTCTACAGGATGTTCAAGGAAGTGTTGAGGGACCCCTATGGCCTGGGAAAATCTCCTATTTCCTATCGGGGCGCTACAATTATGACGAGGGGTTTTATTATGGAATTCGACGTTATGTCCCTGATTCTTACCAGTGGGTGGATAGTTTAAAATCATTTCAGTTTTTTCACGCTGGTGACAGTGCTTATGTGCCCATGTCCTGGTCGCGCCAATTATCCTGGCAGGGGAAAGTCAATATTAAGCCGATGAATAGGACAAAAGTGTCATTCAATATGCTAGGTAGCCGGACGGAATACCAGATATATTCTCATAAGTTCAAATACAATCCAGATGGTCGGTATCACTACTATCGTCAAAATTATACTTTTTATATCAAGGTGGATCAGTCTTTGAGCCCCACGTCCTATATATTAGCCAGTCTTTCCACCGGCGAAAATGCCAATCAGTACTATGTTTTCAAAAATCCCATCGATGCGCGCTACGATGTGGATCCGACTATTTACAATGAAGCGCCGGGATATAATTTCTACATTGGTGGATATCAAATGGGGCACTATAACCGTTCTTCCCGATTGATGACGTCTAAGCTGGAATATTTAAATCAAATCACGGATCTACATCAAATCCGCATGGGATTTGAATTACGTAAAACCAAGATTCACTACAAGAATTTTTCAATCCTTTATAACCAAAATACCCAATATCAACCTGAGATCCCTGAAGATCATACGGTTAATTTTGATGCGTATACCCGTACGCCTAGCGAATGGTCAGCGTATATCCAGGATAAAATTGAATACACTGATTTAGTGCTAAACTTAGGGATTAGGTATGACAAATTTGATCCTAACTGGAAAACATTAACGGATCCTGCAGATCCCAACTTTCGGAATCCCCTTAAACCCATCAATCAATACTTCGATACCAATGGCGACGGGACCATTACCCCGGATGAAATGACGGCTTCCAATCAAAAAACCGATGAAGATCGGTTGGCGTATTGGTATCAAAATGTTCCTACGAAATCGCAGGTCAGTCCACGATTGGCCGTGGCGTATCCCATAACGGATAAAGGCGTTTTACATTTTTCATACGGACATTTTTTCCAGATTCCACCGTTTACTTACCTCTATCTGAATCCCGATTTTGAGGTCACGCCCAGCTTAAGTTCTACCATGGGAAATGCCGATTTGGAACCGGAACGAACCACACAATATGAAGTGGGGTTTCAGCAGCAAATTGGTTTCAATCTGGGGTTGGATATCACGGGGTTTTATAAAGATATACGTAACCTGCTTGGGACTAAAATTGTGGATACCTTCATTGCCGGGGATCGGTATGCGCTCTACATCAACCGGGATTATGGAAATGTTAGGGGTGTGACTGCATCGATGACCTTGCGACGAGTCGGAAACGTGTCGGCAACTTTGGATTACACTTATTCTGTCGCGGAAGGAAATGCATCAGACCCGGCTACAGCTTATTACGATGAACTCAGCGGCAATGAACCCGAGAAACAACTGGTTCCTCTTGATTGGGATCAACGGCATACGATAAATGGCACGGTCACTTTCTATTTGGGAAAAACAGGCGGTATTAGTTTCATTGGTCAGTATGGAAGCGGACTACCTTACACCCCGGCGTTGGCCGGAACCCGTTTATCTTTTGAAAACAGCGAACGGAAACCAGCGCAGTTCAATGTGGATTTCAGGAGCCATTGGTCCATGGCCATCGGAGGATTCAACCTTCGTTTCCAGGTGAATGTGTACAATCTATTCGATATCCGGAATGAGCGTTTGGTCTATTCGGATACCGGTCGTGCCACCTATTCCCTCGTTCCCACCTATTTGCCGGAAGAACAGAAGTACAATACTTTGTCGGAATACCTGACCCGGCCCGATTATTTCTCCCCGCCGCGCCAGATTAAAATCGGATGTTCCGTGGTCTTATGAAGATGCGGAGAGAAATACAAGGAATCGGCCTGGGACTGCTCCTCCTGGTAAATATGGGTCAGGGGCAGCCACTGAAGCGGGACATTCCCCTTCCGAATTCCGGGTTAGCCAAAGTGGCCAGCCGGGAGGATCGGAAAGTCAGCGTCCATAACGGGAATAAAATTCTCACACGTTTTTATAATTATGGGGGCATTGGAGATTGGACCATTGGTGGGCGCTATGATTCCGGGATTTATCCGCAGGGATCTGGTCGCTCTTACATTGCAGAATTCACTCCTGTCGTGGGAGCCAGTGTGGTGGGTGCCAATGGGCGTCGTATTCACATAGTCTCTGATGGAATGGTGTCTAACAACGGGAAAGATTTGTCTCCCATGGGATATCAATGGGGGTTCGAACCGCAACCAGGGTATGCCAATCCCAATCAGAACAACATTGCTATGAGCGATAATCCTGATTCTTGGCCTGTATTTTGGCCGGACCGGGATTCATCCTGGGCCGGAGTCTGGAACGGGCAATATGGCAAATATTCAAGGGCGGATCAGGAATCCTACTTTGTCATGGACGACTATTATAACGATGAGTTCAATTTTTATCCCGATACCACCGATTTGAATAAACGAGGGATTGGCATCAAAGTCGAAGTGCGAGGCTATCAGTGGGCACATGTGGCAGCGGAAGATATTATCATCTGGACTTACTGGATTACCAATACCGGAACCAGTACCCTGGATACCGTAGTGTTTGGCATGTACGGAGATGCGGATATCGGCGATGACGGGGACCAGGGGGACGACGATGCCTGGTTTGATCAGGACAATGATATTGTGTATCAATGGGACCATGATGCCTGGAGCAATGCCAAAGGTGGGTTCAAACCGGCATATTTCGGATGGAAATTCCTGGAATCTCCCGGCAATCCCCATGACGGCCTGGATAACGATGGTGACGGGATGATCGATGAAAGTCAATTTGACGGGATCGATAACGACGGTGACTGGAATCCGGAAACCGACGATTTGGGTACGGATGGACTAGGACCAGACCACGATGGCTATCCGGGACCGGACGTGGATGGGACCGAAGGGAACGGGCAGCCGGATCCCGGGGAGCCCAATTTTGAATATACGGATAACGATGAGTCGGATCAGATTGGCCTCACCAGTTTCTTTGCGGGGCCCTGGCCTAATATTACTGCTTCCGATGATGAGGTATTGTGGAGTCAACTCGAGCCTGGCTTTTTCGCCGTGCCGGAACAGACAGTTGACCAGACGTTTTTGTATGGGTCCGGATATTTCAGTTTGGCTCCCGGTGAACGGAAAAAATTTGCTGTGGCAATGGTATTCGGGGAAGATCAGGACGACATCCTCCGGAATGCGGTGACCATGCAGGCGATTTATAACTCCGATTATAATTTTGCGAAACCACCCCGGAAACCCAATCTCACCGCAGTGCCCGGAGATCATAAGGTTACGCTGTATTGGGATCGTCTGGCGGAATTATCCAAAGATCCCATTTATGGTAGTGATTTTGAGGGGTATCGGATTTATCGCGCCACCGATCCCGCCTTGCTGGAACCGTGGGTCATCACCGACGCCTATGGCAACCGAACCTTTCGGAAACCGATTGCTCAATTTGACTATGAAGATGGGTTAATGGGACCTCATCCTATCGCATATAATGGAATCCAGTTTGATATGGGAAAAGACACGGGCCTGAAACATTTCTGGGTGGATTCGACAGTAGAAAACGGTCAAACGTATTATTATGCTATCACTTCGTACGATAAAGGCTATGATACAGACTTTTATGATCGGGGATTGTCAGACATTGAAAATTTGCAACCGTTAGTTCCCTCGGAATGTCCCATAATCGTGAAGCAGGCTCCCAATGGAGAGGTGGAGTTTTTAGATGTTAATGTTGTGGAAGTGACACCCAATGCGCCGGTGGCGGGATATGTACCTCCAAATTGGGTGGAGGATGGATTGGCGTTTGTATTGCATGATTCAGGAACCGGCACCGGAAAAATTTTGGTGAATGCTATGGATCCGGCCGCAATTAAGCCGAATAATACTTACCTGATTGAATTCGGTGTCCTGAATGGAAAAACCATTTATTCCGTAAAAGACAGTCTACCTCGACAGGATACGGTTGCCTTTGTGGCTGGTTGGGCCGGGTTAAGCCAGTCCCCGGTGGATCCACAGTCAGTAGTGATTACAAACCGCGCAGGTTCCCATCAATTTGTTCGAGGGGTGGATTATACCATCGACGGGGAAAGTGGACTGATTCAACGTATCAATGACGCTTTGCAGGATGGTGAATCCTACTTAGTCACGTATCAATATTATCCTCTTTATCAAAGCCACTACCTTGATGGTGAACCGTTGAATCCTTTCTTTGATGGGCTGCAAGTTTTGGTTTATGAGGACCCCCTAGCTATTTTAACTGATTCCAGCGGATGGATTGCCGGTGATTGTGACTATAACCCCACGGTGATTGTCTCTGATTTTCAGGGAACCTTATATCCAGCGGATTTTGAAATTCGCTGGGAAGGTAGTCTGGGTGATTCTATCAGAACGGATGCTTTATTCGGCGTGGTTGCGCCTTTCTATGTCTGGAATGTCACTGAGGATGAGGAAGCTCGCTTTGTGATCATTGAGTCCGATCATGATGGTATTTGGGATATTAATGAACCCATTATTCTGATCTATGGTGAGTCCGGACTCAATACGTGTTATCAGGTTAATTTTACCGTGGATTCTATAGCGATTGATACGATTTTTGTTAATGACACGACGTGGGTTTTGGATACAACCGTTGTGGCGGTAGAAGACGTGGAAGCCGGAGATATTATTGGAATTTATACATCCAAACCGTTTAATGCTCAAGATCGCTACTCCTTTACAACTCACCGATCTACGGTCGATATTCAACGAGCGAAACAGGAATTAAAAAAGATTGCCGTGGTGCCCAATCCATACGTGGTGACAGCCTCATGGGAACCTCAGCATTTGTACGCTTCCGGCCGGGGAACGCGTAAGATAGAGTTTATTCATCTTCCCAAGGAATGTACGATAAAGATTTTTACGTTATCGGGATACCTGGTCCAGACCTTGCACCATTCCGATGTACTGGAAAACGGTTCCGAGGAATGGAATCTCCTGTCTAAAGATGGTTTAGAAATTGCCTACGGAGTATACATCTATCATGTGGATGCACCAGGAATCGGTGAAACCGTTGGAAAATTTGCGTTGATTAAATGATGATCAGGAACGCAACTAATAAATATATATGTGTTCTGGGGATTTTATTGAGCTCAGTCCTCTCAGCACAATTGGTGAAGCATGTTAGTAAAGTAGGTACAACAGCAGCACCGTTTCTAGAGATTGGCGTTGGCGCACGTGCTATTGGTATGGGCGATGCCTTTGTATCACTAGCCAGTGATGTATCGGCGATTTACTGGAATCCAGCGGGAATTACTGGCCTGGAACACACCGAAGCGCAGTTTTATCATTCACCCTGGATTGCGGGTGTACAGTTCAATTTTGCTGGTGTCGTTGTTCCCATGGAGGGTGTAGGTTCATTTGGACTATTTTATACGGGCGTGACCATGGATGATGAACCAGTACGGACGATTTTTTATCCCGAAGGTACGGGAGAATATTATGGAGCTACTAGCCTAGCATTTGGCATCACCTTTAGTCGGAGGTTGACTGATCGCTTTTCGTTCGGATTTTCCATAAAGCATATTCAGGAACAAATCTGGCATATGACAGCATCGTCCACGGCACTGGATCTGGGGACACTGTTCCAGACGAGAAATAAAGGGTTACGTTTGGGAATGAGTATCAGCAATTTTGGGAATAAAATGAAATTGGAAGGTCGAGATACTCAGCAAAAGGTGGATATTGACGAACAAAAAGCCGGAAATAATGACCGGATTGACGCTCACCTGGATACCTGGTCCTGGCAGCTTCCTCTGTTGATGCGTGTGGGAATGAGCAAAGACTTCCTTATCGGAAATTCCCAGAAAATTGTCGTGGCGGTGGACGCGATTCATCCTAACGATAATGTGGAATATGTCAATGCCGGATTGGAATATTTGCTGGGAAAGATGCTAGTACTTCGAGCTGGACAAAATAATATTTTTCTGGATTCCCGTGAAAGCGGGTGGACGTATGGTTTCGGACTCCGGACCAATTTCCACGGAAAAGCCAATATTTCACTGGATTATGCCGCCCGGTCCATGGGCGTATTTAATCTTGTCAACGGTTATTCCTTGAATATCCTATTCTGATAATTCTGCAATCTCATACGTACTGATAGTTGATCTTTTAGAATTTCAAGGCGTCTGGAGCTTAACAGCAGACTTGTCATTTTCCCTGTCAATATTAAAATTTTATTGAGGTTGAACTGAAGTGTTTTGGTCTAATACCCCGTTGAATGAATAGGTTGATGAACCAATATTTTTATCCATCTTATAAATAAAAACAGAGTATTAAACCAACAAAAAGCTATATTCCTCAGGCATATTTTTAGAAAAGGGGTGGGATTTTTCCAATACTTTGAATTAAACTTCGTGCCTTAATATTTCCTTTGATCGAGTACTTTTTTGATTTCAAAAATTCTCAAACATTACCAACAGACCTGGAATTGTATACCGGAATTGGGGGCCATTCTTCTGGTTGCCCTGGTTCTCGTATCTTGTGAAAAACCCAGCGATTCCAAAGATTCTTCTGACCAACCTGTAACTAACACGCTTAACGAAAGTTCCGTTGGTAGCGGAAAAGAAGGACCGGTTCAGGACTACTTTTTTAATTTTGAATCGGATGTGAATGCTGATTTTTACCGTTATGGCAATTCCCGGTTTGATTTTTCCTATGCGGAATATTTGGCCATTTTCAACCGGGAGCCGGATCAACTGAATTTCCGAACGTTCCCGGATTATTTACTGGATGTAACTGCTGATGATATTGGTTCCGACATTACTACGCGGACGCTGGTGGACTCCCTGACCCAATATGGCGTGATACGAGAAGACTCGGTTAGCTTATTCTCAAGTCAGTTTAAAAATATTGAAAATATGACCTGGGAATTTGATGCGGAACCGGATTTACAACGATACAAACCCAATAACTCTGACTGGATTTTTTCGGATACTACCATTCTTTATCAAGACACCCTGGATTGGCTGGTCTTCGCGGCGGTGCTGGACACTATCAATCCTCAGGGACTGACTTTTGTAGATCAAGCGGAGTGGGTCGATACCACGTATTATCCCAGTGAGCCGCGTCAGAAAGTCTATTCCAAAACATTCCATTTTATTAGAAAAGTCGTAGGGGATGATTCCCTCATGTATCGCGTAAATACGGACTGTAACGGCAATGGCCAATGGGATGACGCTGAAACGGTAGACCAGGGTAATGGATTGTGGGATCCGGAGGAGCCGTATTATGATATCGACGGCGACGGCACATATGATTTGAATGAACCTTACCGCGATTGTAATTGTAACGGTTATCATGACGACGCGGAAGCATTTGTGGATGGCAATGGCAACGGAATCTACGATTTCGGGGAGGCCTTTACCGATGTGGGCAATGGCCGTCTGGACCCTGCGGAAGGCTATACCGATCTAAATCATGACGGTATTCCTGATCCTGATGAACTCTTTGTCATTCAGGAAATACCGAATCAGTTACTGGTCTCTTATGACCAGTATCCGGATTTGAATCAATATCGTGTGTTAATTCAAATCTTTCCTGGTGATTCGCTCATTGACCGTTATGGGACCGTCTATCATGATATCATTAAAGAAGTACCCGGCACAGAGACCGTTTCCCGGCCTGTGGATGATTTAGATACGCTCATTACCTTGTACACCAATCGGATTATAGAACATTTAGATGATGTGGTAAATGTGAGTGATTATTTTATCACTAAAACTGAATGGAGCGGTGTGGATCCGGCCACAGGGGCGGCGTACCGGGACTATGATTATCTGTTGTTCAAACAAGCTGACAATATTTATAAACTGACCCATCCGAGCTACTTTAAACCACCGGGTTTTCAAGGCTTTGATTTTTCTACATGGAGTACGGGAAATTGGTCGTCGGAGGATTTCGAAGAGGGATTCTGGTTTGAAAAACATCCGGTGGAAGAAGTTCTATATTACACACCCAATGGACTTCTCCGCGATGGTGAGCGCGTCCAGATGGACACGACCGTCATGACTCCGGTGGCCACTTATTATATCCAAAATTCATTTGCTGTTGATGCAGATGAGGTCACAGTTCCGGCGAAAACTATAACCGGTTATATCAACGACCAGGGTGAAATGACCTGTTATGCCGATACAACTCGGATTGTCTCCGATTTTGAGGAATGCCCCTCCATGGATACCACCTTTACAGATTGCTTCCGTATCACTCGGGAAATGTCTATGACAATGGTGGGTAATGCTGTGGAATATGGCGAACGAAATATCACCTGGTTGGTGAAGGGCTATGGCATTGTCCGGGACGAAGTCTATGTTCGCTGGAGTGAGTCTCCGGGATCAGAAGAGCAATGGTTCGGATATTCTAAGTGGGAACTGAAACGGTACCATGAGACTGGTCGATCCAGGACTGCTTTGGGTCGGATGATGGCACCCACTCACTCAGTTAAATTATCCCGGCTGGGACAGGAAGCGGGATTGGGGAATGATCCCTATAAGATTACGAGGACTGCAGGACTTCAACGCATAAGTCAGGCGGCAGACGAATAAGTATGGGAAGAACAATTTTGCACCGCAAAGGGATTGTTTTAGCGTTAGGTATTTTATCGCTATCGCTATTGTGGGCCGGAACAGACGGAACGATTCGGGGACAAGTAAGAGACGTGGATGGCAACGGTCTGCCCGGAGCTCAAGTTTTTATACAGGCATTGGGCATTGGCGCCGTAGCAGATGTAGACGGAAATTACATTATTTTGAATATTCCGGTAGGCACTTACGATGTCACCGTCATGATGATTGGGTACCAAACCCAAGTTCGGAAGAACGTGGAAGTCATCATGGATAAAACCATCTGGCTAAACTTCAACCTTCCGGTAGCGGCAATAGAAGGGGAGTCAGTGGAAGTTGTGGGTCAGCGGGAGATGGTAGAAAAAGGATCCACAGCAAAAAAGATTACCGTGGACCGGGAAGCTGTGGAAGCGCTACCCATTCGGGATGTAACCGAGCTGTACGCGCTACAATCTGGCGTGGTCAAGGTAGAAAGTCGCAATCAGGGCATTCCGGACCATGAGGAACGAGGACTGGAAGAAGTCCATGTTCGTGGCGGACGTTCAGGCGAGATCGCTTACATGATTGATGGTCTTTATATACGCAATCCTATTTTTGGCGGTATCGGAAACGGAACCAGATTAAATCTGTTTGCCGTTAAAGAATTCGACTGGCAACCGGGAGGATTTAGCGCAGAATACGGGGATGCCATGTCGGCCGTATCGAATATGCATACCAACCTTGGTGGCGAACTTTTTCAATACAAATTCAAGTATGAAACCAGCATGGTCGGTGCCGCAATGGGATCCACTTTTGACGATCTCCGGGGCTATAATGATTATAACCTGGCTTTTGGCGGTCCCGTCCCTGGGTTGCCAAAATTCAAATATTGGCTGTCCGGTCAATATACGGACCGTCAGAATTATCGAGTATTCAAATTTGATGATATTTTTTATAAGGAAAATCCAAACGATCCATATAATACGGAAAATCGACTGAAAATGGTTCAACCGTGGGATAACACGCCAGGATATCGGGGTTTTGGATTTGATCGGACCTGGGATGTATTTACCAAGCTGGCGTACAATCCCACCAATCGACTAAGGATGAATATTTCGTATTGGCAAGTAGGCGCTCATCGAAAAGGATTTAATCCCCGGTATTTATATTGGGATGCCGGTCAGAACGAATTATTCCGGGATACGTATCGCTACACTTTTGAATTAAATCAATCGCTTAGCAGCAGCATTTTTTATTCCGTTCGCGTGAGCCGCTTCATCCAGGATCAATTCCAGGGTGTCCGGTGGTTGGACGATGATAAGGATGGGTATCCTAACTGGTTTGAATATCGCCATTCCGCTGGTCCTGATCGGGTAATCTCCGATCCCTATAATCCCCTGGTTATCCCCTATGCTATATCCGAAAATGGCGATACGTTATACTATACAAATCGGGATGAACGGAGCGGGTGGTATTTGGGCGCTACACCGGGACTTTATAATTGGGAAGTGGCCGAGGATTTCACGGATGTCAATGGAAATGGCGTCTTTGATGAAGGCATTGATCGATTTGATCCGGCTACCCAGGATCGCAATCATAATGGAAAATGGGATGGTCCCGCGTTAACGGAAAAAGCAGTGTATCGGGACGGAAGTTTCTGGTTGTTGCCGGAGATGTATGAAGATTATTCAAATTTTGAGGATTACCGAATTGTGGACTTGCAATACAGCCAGGATCCCTGGTGGTCCCAATTTGTAGGTTCATTTGCTCCTCGTTCAAACGGAACCCCGTATGATCCATTTTATTATATGCCCAGTAGATTTGGAAATTACGCATGGAACGAAGGACGAGCCTTTGGCGGACATGACCGGTTTTATGGAACGTCCCGGGCGGTTACGACAGAATTCAGGGCCGATTTCACGTCACAGATGACCGATAAATGGAAAGTGCGCTCCGGATTCGATTATAAAACCCATAAGCTGAATTTTTATGAAGTCAAGAATCCGTGGTTAGGGCAGGGAGCTTTTATTCAAAGTTTTGCCGAATATTGGAATGATACGGGCCCCGATGGCCTTCTACCCACGGATGAAGGTTATCCCGGTCCCGATCCGGGTGAAGGAAATGGCAAATGGGATAAAGGCGAATCCTTTAGCGATGCTAATGGTAATGGCGTTTGGGATGATTACCGGGAGCCGGAAGAGTTATCTGCTTACATCCAAAACACCTTCGAAGTTCCTTGGATGGTTATTAATGCGGGTATTCGAATCGATATGGTGAACTATAATACCCAAATATGGGCGGATACATTGGGAAATTACTCACCAGGACGTCCATGGTATTATGCGGATATCGGAGAAGACGGCAAACCCAATACGGGAGACTTGGGTGAAGACGACGACAAATGGAATTATGGTGAACCGGCCTCGGACAGTCCCGGATTCTCCACGCAGAAAGTGATATTCACACCTGCTGACTGGTTCTATAAAATTTCTCCAAGAATAGGATTCAGTCACGTCATCACGGATCGGTCGACCTTTACGTTTAATTACGGCGTGTATTATCAGACCCCCGTATATCAGAATGTGTATTTGAATACCAACCGCCTGGAAGACCCGGAAACTTTATTTGAAGAAGGGGAGGGTGTTCTAGGAAATGCGACCATGAATGCGTCCCGAACCCAATCCTATGAATTTGGGTTTAATGTTCAGGTAGGTCGGCATTGGGCGTATACTATCGCTGGGTGGGTGAAAAATATGGATCAGTTGGTGACGTATCGGAACAAT
The DNA here is from genome assembly GCA_964535735.1 of uncultured bacterium. Taxonomy (GTDB): domain Bacteria; phylum Fidelibacterota; class Marinisomatia; order Marinisomatales; family J089; genus J089. The sequence goes on along the minus strand of CAZHTM010000013.1, from coordinate 11,117 downwards.
CGCAGCGGAGTATATACCTATCAGGTCTTTTCCAATGGAGATTATGGTAGCGCCAAGGGTATTGATTTTACTCT
>CAZHTM010000013.1:4295-10943 GCA_964535735.1 uncultured bacterium | reverse complement strand
GGGAATCAACCACAAGAAGACACCAAAAATAAATACAGCAAACGGGCGCCTAGTTATAAGACCGTTAATTTGTCGCTATCCAAATATATTTCTTACGATGATTATCGTATGACACTTGGGATGAACATCTACAATATCTTCAATATTGCGAATGCCATTGATATTTGGCCGCTTACGGGCAAACCGGATGATCCAGGTGAATATTATACACAATTTGTTGGCCTACCGGATGCGACTCACGATAAATCAAAATCCTATTATGATATGCCCTGGTACTTTTCTAACCCACGGGAAATCAATTTCTTTGTCAGGATAGATTTCAGGTAATCTGAAGGCGATTATGAAATTAACACCCATCATTTCCGGTATTGTTTCCATTCTTGTTCTCGGACAAGCTTTGGCATCCGAACCCGCAGTAACGGCCAAGGCTGGACCAAAATTCTCTACTGAATTCCGACTGGGGAAGGTTGGAGATAATCCTTTTCCCACCAACCCATTGAATGACCGGGCGAAGGGTTACCTGATAAAAGGAAAAGTAAAGAGCGCCGTTTTTAACTACGGTAATTTTATTCAATGGGGCGATTACAGTGCATCTACGGGATATAATGGCCTACCGGCGGGGATGTGGGGAAATTATTCCTATTTACCTCACGTGGCTTTTATGGCCGGAGTTCCGGGGAGTGACTATTCCTCTAATTACACCTGGATTGTCTGTGGGACCACCGTGGATAATGGTGGCAATCAAATCAATATCTGGTGTTCTCAGGATGCCTATGACGCCTGGGTCAGCGATGGTGATACAGTCTTCGTAGGGGTGGCTTTCGAGACCATCGATGACCGGGGAATCCTGGGGGAGCAGAAGGAGTCCAAGCAGTCCATTGACAAAAAATATCAGTGGGGGATTGATGATCTGGCAGAAGAAATTTTTATCAGTCTGCCCTACAACAGTGTCTCCGCCATCAATCCTAATTCACCCAAGGCAAGGGTAGGATTGGTCTATCCCTGGGGTAGGCGTCCCGCATTAAAAGAACGGTCGGATAGCTTTGATATTTTTGATTACGGTCCTGATTTGGAAGAATGGACTGCTGATGATAATTATGCCTATTACGGCGCGTCTACGATTGAATCCTGGTTTACCCGGTGGAGTCCAAGTACCAACACGGAATGGCAAGCGACAACAAAAGCGCGAATTAATACCCATGATACGGAAGTGACGGCCGGCGACATCTTCGGCACAACACCCTTCACGGACCCGGGTGATCCATACCCATTATTAGCACATAGTAATTATTCCCAAACCTGGCCGAAGCAATACAATCCGGAAACTGGTGAATATGAACCCTTTTGGCCAGGATGGTGGGCGGAAAATTACAATGAAGACCTTCCCGGTTGTAGTGGAACCCGAAAAGACCCCGATTGCTGGGAAGAAGTCCCAGGGCGTTTTATTTCGGATTCCGATGTGTTTCTGGAATTCGATGATCGTTGGGCGGAGCGAAGCAATATTGTCAACACCAATAATGAGTATTTACAAACAGGGTATCCTTTAGGGTTGAAGGTTCGGGCTGAAGCTCATTCCTATGGTGTGGCCTATGCAGAGGATATTTTATTCGTAACTGTCCGGGTCCGGAATGAAAGTGGCGACTGGACTGACGAAAACGGTGTCAGACATGAAGGAATAGTGTTGCCTGATGGTACCAAATTAAATCATGGAAAAGGGTTTAATTATCACAAGGTTGTGCTAGGCTTTTACATGGATGCCGATGCAGTATCCGCTGATATTAATGGAAATTTTGGTGTTCATTCCAATGATGATGACTTCATGGAATATTATTGGGAACGATTTGAAGTCAATAATGAATCCCTGCTGATCAGCATGGCCATGATTTACGATTACGACGGCAACAGCAACGGAGCTACCGACCTGGGAATTGTGGCTACCCAATTGTTGGATTCCCCGCTGGCGACAAAACCGGTAGATTTGGATTTGGATGGTACTACGGATATTTTTCCTGGGGAGCCGTTGAAAATGACCGATTGGCATTGGTTTGACTGGTATAATCGACCGGGTGTGGTTAGCCGGGAGAGTAATACGAATTGCTGTGCCGGAGAGCCGGGAAAACCTCAGGCGTTGAATCGGGAAGAGATCATGTATAAACTCATTGCGGGTGATACAACCAACTTAAGTCCAGATGAAAAAGCCTGGTTCTTCCATACACCCCATCCCGACACGGATCTGGACATGGAGTTGAATCCCCATTTTGATTCCCTTGAAGGGCTGGAACAGGAAGACGCTTTTTTACAAGATCCCCCAGGGTTGGACTGTGTGTTGATTATGAGTTGCGGGCCGTTTGATCTGGATGTTGGCGAGGAAGTGCCGTTCTCGTTCTGTATCATCTTCGGGCAGGATAAACAAGATTTAATAAATAACGCCAAGTTTGCTCAAATCATGTACAATTCCCATTACCAGGGATATACTCCGCCCACCACACCGACGGTTACGGCGGAAGTAGATCACAATAAGGTAATCCTCACCTGGGATGATGCGGCGGAGCAATCCAAGGATGTGGTGACAGGGTATGCCGATTTTGAAGGCTATAAAGTGTACAAAAGCACCGACGGCGGAAAAACATGGGGTGGTCCGGAAGATATGATCTTTGATAGTTCCGGTGTTTTCGTGGGGTGGAAACCAATAGCTCAATTTGATCTTACGGCTGAAGAAGATTCCGCTTACTGTGTTTTTGAACCGGGGGATTGTGGTGAGGGTCCCATTCGTGGGCATTCCATCTCGGGCCCGGATCCTTTAAATCCTTGGCTGAATCTGGGACGTGACACGGGGATTCAGCACATGTTTGTGGATACCAATGTGGTAGATGGGATGGAATACACCTATTCTGTAACCGCCTATGATATGGGTGTAGAAGCGCCGTATTACATCCGTTATATTGATAATGGCGATGGCACTTATTCGGAAGTCCGTGATTCAACCACATCCAATCCAAATGCCTGGTCGGAGCCAATGGGCTATCCAAGTATTGAAAATTCAAAAGGAACCACGATTCACGATCCAAATTTTGTGACGGTAGTGCCGGGTTACCGTACTGAAGCTACTGTGACTAAAGTGCAGGTGGTGCCCAATCCATATATTGTCCGGTCTCAGTTCAATGAAAAGGAATATGTGAGGAAACTACGGTTTACCCATCTGCCGGAAACCTGTACGATTACCATCTTTACCATCACCGGCGAAAAAGTGTATCAAATCAAGCATGATGATCCCGTGGATGGGAATGAGTGGTGGAATCTGCGGACAATTAACAATCAGGAAGTGTCTCCTGGCCTTTATTTCTATACCGTGGAATCTGGAGACGAAAAATTCATCGGTAAATTTGCGGTGGTGCGATGAGGGTACGGCTACTGGGGATCATGATGGTGTTGCCGTTATTGGCATGGGGCCAATATGCGGATATTCCGGAGGTGGTGACGAAGGTAGCGACAGCCAGCGGGAATTGGCTGAAGCTGGAGACGGGCGCCCGTGCTGTGGGCCTTGGCGGAGCATATGTAGCCATGGGTGACGGCGTCAGTGGTATACCCTATAATCCAGCATCGATAGGTTTTTTAAAGGGTCAGGAAGTGTTTCTGTCTCAGACCCGGTATTTAGCAGGGGTCCAATACAATGTATTGGGGTATGGACGCCAGATTACGCGATCGGATTATGTGGGTCTGCATTTATTTTACCTGGATTCGGGTCCTATGGCCGTGACCAACGAATATTATCCGGATGGTACGGGAGAAGATTTTAAAGTAACGTCTTTGTCGATGCGGTTTACCTATGCGCGGCGACTGACAGATCGATTGAAAGTTGGTGGGAGTCTCAATTGGCTTCGGGACGATATCTATACCACCCATTCCCAGAGTGTAGCGTTTGATATTGGGTCCAACTTTGATACCGGGATCTATGGGTTTGTTCTGGGGATGTCGGTGACCAATTTTGGTCCGGATGTACAGTTTACCGGAGAAGGGTTGGAACAGACGGTGGTGGATACGATCAGTGTGGATGAGCGATTATCGAAGGTGACGAAGCAATTCCCATTGCCGTTGACGTTTCGCCTGGGTATTCGGAATGATTTAATGGGTCCGGAAAGTGAATTTATCCACAGTGAGACCAGCCGATTGACGCTGGTGGCGGACGGAACGAATCCGTTGGATTATGTGGTGACCGGAAATGTGGGGTTGGAATACGCCTGGCAAGAGCTGGCGTTTGCCCGGATCGGAACCCATTTGGGACATGATACGGCGGGGATGAGTTTTGGCGGAGGCTTGATGACACGTGTCCGGGGGATGGCGATTGGTGTGGATTATGCGTTTGTGACCTATGGTATTTTAGAGAACACCCATCAGGTCAGCCTGCAGGTGGGATTTTGATGATGAGAAAACAATTGTATTCTAGTTGGCTGATTTTAGTCTGTCTTGGTTCTTTTGTTTGGGGACAGGCAACCTACGATCGAGGTTTTACAGCGCCTTCCCGTCCAACGCTTTTTGCCACCGTTGACCAGGGAAAAGTAAAATTGTTCTGGGATGCCTCCGCTGAAGCTTCCCGTGATTCCCTGACTGGTTATGCTGATTTCGAAGGGTATAAAATTTACCGCAGTCTGGACGGGGGAGTGACCTGGGGATCACCCGAAGATCGCTTATATGATTATGAAGGAAATTTTGTGGGTTGGCGACCGTTGGCGCAATTTGATCTTAGTTTAGAAGAAGATTTGACTCACTGTATCTATTCTGACAGTACATGTGAGGGCAGTGATAGCCGAGGCATTGATGTATCTGGTTTTGATCCTCTGGCTGTTCGGTCCTATTTGGGATCCAATACGGGGTTGGTTTATTCCTATGTAGATTCCAATGTCATGGACGGTAGGGAATACACTTATTCGATTACAGCCTACGATATGGGGCTTCGGACTTACACGGTTAAGTATGTATTGACTCCTGATAGTTCTGCTTATGTTGCCGATACCGTTTGGTCCCCAGCAAACCCGGATCATTGGACCGCTCTGGATGGCGGCGGTTATCCCAGTCTGGAATGTCCCCGGGGCACCAGCGCTCTGGACCCCAATTATGTCACCGTACTTCCAGGAGTACATGCCAGCAATATTACCTTCCCGGAGGCGGATAATATCCAAGCCTTTATCCTTAAACAGCCCGGGACAGTGGGGAACGGGTTAATTCAATATTCCATTGTGAATGAAGCGGACCTGAGTGACGTATTGCTTCGCTTGGAAGTAAATGCCAAACTTGCTGATAATGCTTTGGAAGGAATGGCTACGGTCAATCCTTTGATTTACGTCTACGAAGTGGATAATTTGGAATCCCAATTCCCACTCAATACAATACAATTTGACCTGGCGTCGTTATCTTCGGATTCCTTAACCCTACTTTTGGATCTTCCTGGTGCTGTGTCCGACGGAACAGCCATAGAAATTCCGGATTATTTACTATTGGCGCCCATGAATGAATGGAGTGATTTTCTGGACGGTGTCCGTTTTCGGTTTGAAAATATGCCCCAAGAGATGCCCAGTGAAGATAGTGATTTTGAAGTGATTTCCAGTCTGGAATGGAATGCCGACAGTACGGTGATTAATTCACTGCAATTTGAAATGAATTATGTCAGTACTACCGTATACAGCCAGCATCCAAATTTTGATTATATGATCGAATTTGGCAGTGGAGCGATGGATACAGTGGACCGTACATCACCATCCAGCGCCTGTGCCGACTTACCCACCAATACCGTTTTGCCTTTCCGGATTACCAATTTGACCACCGGAGAAAAAGTTGTTCTTCGACATACAGATAAAGGGGTCAATGGGTTGGGATCAACCACTGTGGACGATGAAGGGTACAAAGATTGTCGCTGGACTCGGAATGAGGAATTACAATTTTACCAGGATTATGCCCGGGTTGGCGATGACACCGTTCGGTCTGCGATTAGGACGTACACGCTGAAATTGAATATTGATCTGGGACAAGCATTCCGTGATATTGGAGAAGCCAATCTATGGGTCACTGGCAGTACCTACTCTGAAGGAACAATTGTCTATTACGAAGGAATGCTTTGGAAGGCGTCCCGGGATATTTTTGATTTTATCGATCCGATAGCCTTTATTGATGATAATGGCGATAATATCAATGATAATCCCTGGGAACCTCTATATCCCTGGAAAGATGGGGATTATGTGATTATCAGGACCAAGAAAACCTTTGTTGATGGGGATGCCTGGATTGCAGATATGTCACGTCTGGGCGCCGCTCATGAAGTAACAGAGGACGAGATCGCGAGTGTGATGGTGGTTCCCAACCCCTATATCGTGAATTCCAAGTTCAACGAAACTCCTACTGAACGACGGTTGCGGTTCACTCATTTGCCCCAGTATTGTCGTATTACCATCTTTACCATTACAGGAGAGGTTGTTAAAACGATAGACCATGCCAGTGAATATGATGGAAACGAGTGGTGGGATTTGACCACAGCGAATAATCAATTGGTCGCTCCTGGGCTCTATTTTTACCTGGTGGAATCGGATCAGAGAAATTATCTTGGTAAATTTGCGGTGGTGCGATGAGGGTACGGCTACTGGGGATCATGATGGTGTT
>CAZHTM010000013.1:0-4195 GCA_964535735.1 uncultured bacterium | reverse complement strand
GACCTATGGTATTTTAGAGAACACCCATCAGGTCAGCCTGCAGGTGGGATTTTGAAACCGTTGATCCGGATCACAAAATTAACCGGATCGGAACAGTATTTTGATTATCCTAAATATGGATTTCATTGGGGAGGTGTCTTATGAAACAATCGACAGTTAAATTCTTTGTGATCGGCATGTTGCTGGTCTCTATTCTAATGGGGGCAGATGCTGTCTCATCCAAATATCAAAATCGTCAGATCGTTCCGTTACGGGAATTGAGAGTAACTCCTAAGGTTATTTCGGTGGCTCCCCAATTTGGCTCGTTGTCATCTGCACAACACCGGGATACGCAGGTTACTTACGAAGAGACCTTCGAAAATGGTATGGGCGACTGGACAACCCATGACGGTACCTTGCCATCTTCTATGTGGCATTTGGACGATTTCAACACGCCCGATGGTACCGGACTGTCTTGGTGGATGGGAGACACCACAATTGGAGGCTATATCAACAGCACATATTTGGTGTTGGATACCGATCCCATTAATGTCCCTGCCGGTGGTGTGCTTACGTTTGATTTAAATTATAATGTAGAATCTCCTGGTGGTGAACCCCAGGGGTATGACGGTTGGGATGGCTGCAATATTCGTGTCAGTCTGGATAATGGAAATACCTGGACCGTGATTTCCGGGACTCCGGCCTATAATACAACATCCCTGTACAGTTTTGGTTTTGAACATGGCGAAGGTACGGGCATTGCCGGTTGGGGTGGATCCTCCGGTGGATGGGTGAGCGCCAGCTTTGATCTTTCGGCTTATGAACGGCAGGATGTTAGAATTCGTTTTGCCTTTGCATCCGACCCGGGCTATTCCACACAGGATGACCCTTCCCTGTTTGGAATGATCGTTGATAATATTGTATTGGGTACCTTCTCCAATGATGGCGTGGATACGATGATGACAGCCTCCAGTATGGTTCCTGTGGCCGGGGATATCTGGACATTGGGAGAACCGGGAGACGCCCCTTCTCCGACACATGCCATGATGTGTCAAAATGATGCTGGATCGTATAATCCCAATCTTTTGGATTACCTGATTTCTCCCACGATTACCCTGCCGGAAGATGGTGAAATCAAGGCTGATTTTCTCATGAAAGGCGATTTTTCAGATAACGATGAATTTCCAAATGTAGACTATTGGGGCTGGGAGATTTCTATTGATGGCGGAACGAGTTGGTTTGCCATGAGTAATCCCTATGGCGATCCCGGAGGAAGTAATTATGTTTACACCGATGCCCCTACGGATTGGGGATCAGTAACCGATGCTTATAATGGATTGGATGGCCGTCTTGATGATTATGCCGGTATGGATGTGAAATTCCGTATTTATTTTGAAACCGATGAGGATGCTCCGATTGGCAGCGGAATCATGATCGATAATTTTACGATTAGCCAAACCACCTATTTAGCAGCTCCAGCCAACCTGTCTGCTACAGTGACTGGGGATAATCAGGTGGAATTAACTTGGGATGATTTAAACCAGCCCACGGAAACGCTGTTCTACTACGGTGACATTAATACTATTTCTTACCCTTACTTCGTTCCTGGATCTGGCGATTTATGGATTTCTGCGGATACGGGTTCAGGCTGGGCCATGCAATACAATGCTCCGCTCAACACCCAGTTGACGACCATTTATTATGCTCTGAGTTCCGGAAATGCGGAAAATGTGGGACAATTGGTTCCTATTCGCGTCAAAGTTTGGGATAACAGCCAAAATCTCATCTGGGCCAGCCCCAATTTTATTCCAAGTGCCATGGATTCCATCCTGAGTTATGATGTCTCCGGTGAAGGGATTTCTGTAATCGGTGATTTCTATGTGGGTTGGACCGCCAATGACACAACTCAGCCTTATGTACTGGTGGATTTTGATAACCCGTATGGTGCCGCTTATGGCTATCACGGCAGTGGGGCTCTCATCTCTCTGGCAGGCTCCAGTTGGGATGGGAATTACGCCATTTTTGCGGAAGGGATTCAGTCCAGCGGAGAAACTGTGACCTACAATGTGTACCATTCACTCACCAGTGGTGGGGATTATACGCAGATCGGTTCCACACCGAATGCTATATTTACGGATACGGATCCCATGATCGGGGCGGATAATTACTACGTAGTAACTGCGGTTTATAGTAATGGTGAATCACCGTTTTCCAATGAAGTCAGCGCCTATGTGATTAATACCGATTGGGTGGAATATGGGTATGATGATGGTACTTCGGAAGCAGGAATCAATATGGGGTCCGGTAATTACACTGCCGTACGGTTCTCTTCGGGCACCGGAGGTACATTGGCGCGGATCAACTGGTATCAGGTTGGTAGCGGTGGCGCGTTGTACTTGAAAGTTTTTGAGGATAACGGTGGAGTTCCGGGAACCGAGTTGTATTCACGCTTATCTGCCGGTGGAGCTGACGGCTGGAATTTCTTTGATTTGCCGGTTGATGTGACTGTTCCAGGCGATTTTTGGATTGGCATCAATGAACTTAGTACCACCATGCCTATTGGGTTGGATACGGATTCCAATTCCGGAAATTCATACTATTCCATAGATGGTGGCGCCAACTGGGATCTGCTCAGCAACCTTGGATATACCGGAAACGTAATGATTCGAGTCTACCTGGTTCCCAATTTATCCACGGAACCGGAAGGGACGATTCCCGACCAGTTCACCCTATCTCCGGCATATCCTAATCCGTTCAATCCCTCTACTCGGTTTTCCTTCGGGATTCCGCAGGATGGACCGGTATCACTAAGGGTTGTGGATTTAGCGGGACGTACCATTCAGACCTTGGTTGACGATGCGTTACCCGCCGGACAATATACCTTTACTTGGGATGCAGCCGGGCAACCCAGCGGCGTGTATTTCATTGTGGGAGAATTCCACGGCAACATTCAAACCCAAAAACTACTCTTAATCAAATAACACGGACCTTTAGATGCGCACATTTCCCTTGATGGCGGGACTACTGAGCCTCCTTTTGGGAGGCTCGGTTGTTTACGCCAATTCACAGAAAATGCCTTACCACCGGAATGATACCTTTTTATTCTGTCTGAATCCGGTGGTAAAACCGCTCAACATTCACGAAGAGCGTACTCCCATTGATGTTGAACTCTCGGAATTCAATGCATTCTTCCAGGACAATGGTATTGTCCGCATTGAACCCTGGATACCCAATGCCAGTGAAAATGACCATGACGGCCCCATTTATTCCAATCGAATCTATCGGGTTTATCTGGATCCATCTCGCCAAGGGGAATTGGAAACGATCAAAGCGAAACTGGAATCGCTATCCATGGTTCTTTCCGCTGAATTTGAAAATATTCATAAAATTGATTATACCCCCAATGATACGCGCTATTATCAACAATGCAGCCTCCCGGCGGTAAAAGCGGATCTGGCCTGGGATTACTTTATAAATAGCGGACAAACTCCAGGAAGCCGACAAGTACTATTAGCATCTGTAGATACGGGCGTGGATTATACCCATCCTGATTTGCAGGATAATATCTGGATCAATCAGGCGGAAGTACCGACTGCTATTTTTTCCGCTGTGGATACCGATAATGATGGTATGATCATTAGCCCGGAAGTAGTGGCTTATTTATCCACAAATAACCTGGACTTGAATGGTGATGGTGTTATCAATCTCCGGGATGCGGTCCAGTCTTCCTCTCCTTTTATGAACAGTACGGATGACGATTCCAATGGATTTACGGATGATCTCATCGGTTGGGATCTTGCTGGGTGGTCCGGCGCCGATGATAACGATCCCATGCCGAAAGCGGGAGTCAGTAATTATAGTACTTGGGCTCACGGCACCCATGTGGCGGGTATTTTGGCTGCTACTAGTGACAATAATAATGGGATTGCATCCACCGCTTTTAACGCCAGTTTGATTCCAGTAAAATGTTCCCGGGAAGAACAAACCGGTGAACCTTACGTTAATGATGGATATGCGGGGTTGATTTATGCAGCCAAGGCGGGGTTTTACGCCGGGACCTTCACAATTATTAATTTAAGCTGGGGAGGTGGCGGATTCAGTAATTATGAGCAATCCCAGATCAATATCGCCCATGATACCTATGGCGCGGTAATTGTGGCAGCGGCGGGGAATGGATTGGAATATCCACAATACGGGGAAGAGTATTCCGTACATT
>CAZHTM010000012.1:50655-67362 GCA_964535735.1 uncultured bacterium | reverse complement strand
GAATTGCATCCGGTGTGCAAAAGCACCCTGATAACAATGACTTTTGTGTATAGCAAATAGCTTTTCGTTCCCATTTTTGAAACGGGTAAATTGAGGGTTGCATTTTCAGAACTACATGAACGGCTTAATCATCCTAACCGTGAGAGAATCCATTTGACTCGCAGTGAATCCATCGTTATTCGGGGTGCCCGCCAGCACAACCTGAAGAATATCGACCTGGAAATTCCCCGGGATAAATTGGTGGTCATTACGGGACTTTCCGGATCCGGAAAATCGTCCCTGGCCTTTGACACGATTTACGCTGAAGGACAGCGACGGTATGTGGAATCTCTATCCGCCTATGCCCGGCAATTTTTGGGTTTGATGGAAAAACCGGATATGGACAGTATCGACGGGTTATCCCCCGCCATTTCCATCGAACAGAAAGCGTCGGCGCGAAATCCCCGTTCGACGGTGGGAACGGTCACGGAGATCCATGATTACCTCCGCCTTCTGTTTGCTCATATTGGTCATCCCCATTGCTGGATCTGTGGCAAACCCATTGAACGTCAGACGGTCCAACAGATTGTGGACACCATCCTGGAATGGCCTGAATCCACCCGATTGGTGGTTCTGGCGCCGGTGGTGCGGGGGCGGAAAGGCGAGCATCGGGGCGTTCTTGAAGAAATCAAGCGGGAAGGGTTTCTCCGGGTGCGGGTTGACGGGAAAATTTGTTCCATTGACGACGCGCCGGCCCTGCAAAAGAATAAAAAGCACACCATTGAGGTGGTCATCGATCGCATCGTTTTGGAACCAAACATCCAGGAACGGATCACCGAGTCGGTTGAACTGGCCCTGAAAATCGGCTCCGGGGCTGTGATCATTTATTTGATGGATACCCGAAAGGATCATTTATTCAGCGAACATTTTGCCTGCCCGGATCATCCGGAGGCCTCCCTGGATGAATTATCTCCCCGCATGTTTTCCTTTAATTCACCCTACGGTGCTTGTCCCCGCTGTGATGGATTAGGCTCTCACATGGAAGTAGACCCGGAACTGGTAGTGCCGGATCGGACCAAGTCCCTGATCCAGGGCGCGATTGCTCCCCTGGGGGAACAACCGCGAGGTAACTGGTATGGTAGCATTTTAAAAAGTCTGGCGGCCCACTACCATTTCAATTTCACAACACCCTGGAATCGATTGGATCCGGAGATTCGGAAAATCCTGCTCAATGGTACCGGATCAGAAAAATTGAAAATGTCTTATCACTCTGAACGGTGGAGTGGGACCTACACCGGAGGATGGGAAGGGACCATCCCCAATTTGAATCGTCGGTACCGGCAGACAAAATCGGCCCATATTCGGGAATGGATTGAACAATACATGAGTATGCGTCCCTGTCCGGAATGCAAGGGATCGCGCCTGCGGAAGGAGAGCTTGTCCGTCACCATTGGCGGATTAAATTTGGGGGAATTATCCCGTCAATCCATCCGTGGTATTTTATCGTTTTTAAACTCGCTTTCCCTGTCCACGATGGAAACGGCCATTGCCAAGGAAATCCTGAAAGAAATTCGGGTCCGCTTGCGGTTTCTTGTGGATGTGGGCCTGGAGTATTTGACGCTGGACCGGGGCGCCGCCACCTTGTCCGGTGGTGAAGCACAGCGAATTCGCCTGGCGACCCAAATCGGCTCTCAGTTGATGGGTGTCCTCTACATTTTGGATGAGCCGTCCATCGGGCTTCACCCTCGGGATAATACCCGACTTTTAAATACGCTGAAAAAGTTACGAGATATCGGGAACACTATTATGGTGGTGGAACATGACCGGGAAACCATGAAGGAAGCGGACTGGCTAGTGGATATGGGGCCCGGCGCCGGAGAGCATGGGGGTGAAATCGTTTTTGCGGGTCCTCCATCGAATATTTATAAAAATTCACGGTCAATAACGGGTCAATATTTGGCCGGGAAGCGCTCTATACCCCTACCCAAACACCGCCGTTCGGGGAATGGGAAATATCTGGTGGTTAAGGGTGCCGCAGGAAATAATCTAAAGCAAATTGACGTGGAATTTCCCTTGGGAACATTTACCGTCATCACCGGCGTTTCCGGCAGCGGCAAGAGTACCCTCATCAACGAAACCCTGTATCCCCTTTTAGCCCGTGAAATTACCGGCGCTCGCAAATATCCCCTTCGAATTGATACCATTGAAGGACTGAATTACCTGGACAAAGTAGTTGCCATCGACCAAAAACCCATCGGTCGGACCCCCCGATCCAATCCCGCCACCTACACCGGCGTCTTTACCCTGATCCGGGATCTCTTTTCTCAGCTTCCGGAAGCCAAACTCCGGGGCTACAAAGCGGGCCGATTTTCCTTTAATGTGAAGGGTGGTCGCTGTGAAGCGTGTGAAGGAGATGGAATTATTAAAATTGAAATGAATTTCCTGCCGGATGTTTATGTGACCTGCGAAGTATGTCATGGCGCACGATATAATCGGGAAACCCTGGAAATTCGGTACAAGGGGAAATCCATTGCGGATGTGCTGGCCATGTCGGTGGAAGAGGCCCTGGAATTTTTCAAAAATATTCCTTCTATTGTGAGAAAACTCACCACCCTGGTGGATGTGGGTTTGGGATACATTCGATTGGGACAACAGGCCACCACCCTTTCCGGTGGTGAGGCCCAACGGGTGAAACTGTCCACCGAACTCTCGCGGGCCGCGGCGGACCGGACTATCTACATCTTGGATGAACCCACCACCGGTTTGCATTTCGAAGATGTGCGCATGCTGTTGACCGTCCTGCAACGCCTGGTGGAACGGGGACACACGGTAATCGTGATCGAGCACAACTTGGATGTGATCAAATCGGCGGACTGGATTATTGATCTGGGTCCGGAAGGCGGCGATGAAGGGGGCGAAGTGGTCTTTTCGGGAACACCGGAGGATTTGGTGCGGCATCCCCGGTCTTATACTGGTAAATTCCTACGTTCAGTTTTGAACCCATAAGATCGTTTTATTTGATATCAATGAACCCAAATAGTATGCGACACCCGGCGAACAGGTTGAATCCGTTGGAATCATGGGTCCGATACATTGAGTGTTATACGTGGCGGGAATTATTCATCATGGCCCGCCCTTTGATTCCTAACCTGACGTTTGGGTGTAAACCCACATATAGATGAGGTAATCCAATGAAATCACCTGCAGAATTACGCTCCGTTTTCCCCTATTGGGAAATTACCAAAGATTTAATTGATCAATGTATTGATATTATGCTCAACCTGAGCCAGAGTGGACATCCAGGCGGATCCCGATCGAAAGTTCACGGCATGGTCACGACCTTGTTGTCCGGCGCCATGCGTTGGGACATCCGGTATCCCGGCAAACGATTTTCCGACCGTTTTGTATTGGTGGCGGGTCATACCAATCCCCTGGTGTACGCCACCCTGGCCGTATTCAATGAAGCCCTACGGATTAAATACCGCAAGACGGGGGACGACCGTTATGCCGTCCCGCAAGCGGAAGAGCGTCAATTGATTTGGGAAGATTTACTCACCCTTCGCCACCAGGGTGGATTACCGGGCCACGCGGAAATGGAAGGCAAAACCCTGTTTTTCAAATTTAACACCGGGCCCAGTGGTCATGGATCTCCCGCAGCCGCTGGTGAAGCCCTGGCCTTGAAACTGGCCGGTGTGCCGGATGTAAACGTTTTCGCCTTTGAGGGCGAAGGCGGATTCAGCGCCGGCGTGATCCATGAAACCATGAATTCCGCCTGGGGGCTGGGATTGGGGAACCTGATCTACTTCATGGACTGGAATGATTATGGAATTGACAACCGTCCCTTCAGCTCCATCATGTACGGGACACCGAAAGATTGGTTCGGTTCTCATGGTTGGCATGTGGAAGGCGCGGAAGAAGGAGAGAATTGGGAAGCGCTCACAGATGCCTTTTACCGGTGTCTAGTGACCCAGGCTGATCCCAACGTGCCCAAAGTTGTGTATGCCATGACTCGAAAGGGGCGCGGGTATTATGTATACGATAACGCCAGCCACGGAATGCCCCATAAACAAAATTCTGAACTGTTCTGGAAAACAAAGGAAGATTTTGCCAATAAATACAATGTGGAGTTCGATGGTTTCGGGGAAGGTCCGGAAGCCACCCGCGAAGGACAAATTGAACAGAACCGCCGTTATCTCCAATCCGTGTTTACGGTGCTTGAAACCCATCCTGAGTTGGTGGACTATCTGGCAGATACACTGGTCAATCTGGGCGATGCCATTCCGGAAGACGTGCCTTCCTGCAAAATCACCGATCGCAACCCGCTACACGATCCGGCGCTAACGGATCTGGACAAACTTCCGGACACCTTGTTTTTACCGCCAGGTTCCAAAGCGCCCAATCGGGCCGGGTTTGCCAAATACGCCTCCTATCTTAACACGTTATCCAGAGATAAATATGGCCGAAACCTGGTGATCGCCATGTCTGCCGACCTGGCCGGTTCCACCAATATTGCTGGTTTTGCCAAGGATTGGAATTCCGGTGAAGACCTGGGCTTTTATGATTTTCGCGACGGTCATGATAGTCCCTTGATACCTCAGGGAATTACGGAATTCGCCAATGCGGGGATGTTGGCCGGACTGGCGACAGTGAACCTGAACCGGGATGTGGAAGAAGATTACAATGGATTCCTGGGCGCCATGAGCACCTATGGTTCGTTCAGTTATTTAAAATACGGCGCCATGCGTCTTTTCAGTCAGATTGCCCAGGATTCCCAGTTTAAAGTGGGAAAAATTATTTGGGTAGCGGGACATTCCGGACCGGAAACGGCCGAGGACAGCCGAACCCATTTTGGTATCTTCGCCCCCGGGGTGACGCAACTCTTTCCCGAAGGGCAAATCCTGAATCTTCATCCCTGGGAACATAACGAAGTAGCGCCGGTGCTGGCGGCAGCCCTGGCCACCGATGTGCCCATCATTGCGCTCCATCTCACCCGTCCCCCGGTCATCATTCCTGATCGGGAAGCTCTGGGTATGGCTTCGCACGTTGAGGCCGCCAAGGGCGCATATCTGATTCGCGACTATGATCAGGACCGCCCCAAAGAAGGCGTGGTCATTGTACGGGGTACAAGTTCAACCAACTCCGTGGTTCAGTTACTGCCCGATTTGAAACCCAATGTGAAAATAGTGGCGGCCATCTCTTGGGAATTGTTCCAACGTCAACCACAGGAATACCGATATCGGATTATCGCTCCTCAGGAATGGCTGGATGCCATGGTAATTACCAACGGCGCCCGGCGGCTCATGAGCAAATGGATGGTCCATCCCATCGTTGATGAATACAGTCTTTCATCAGATTGGGATAACCGCTGGCGCTCCGGAGGTTCCCTGGATGAAGTCGTTGAGGACGCCCACTTATCGCCGCGCTGGGTTCGGGAAGGCATCGAACGGTTTGCAAGTGACCGGTCGCAGCGATTGGAACGGATTCACCAACTATTGCCGGTCTGATTATTCCCAAGATCGACTTTTTTCGCGTCCGTCGAAGATCGGGTTACGGGGGTTGTACACCCCTGAATCCATTTTGTACATTTATTGCTCAATTTATGAGCATATTTTTATTACTCATACCCGATCATGACTGATATCCATATCACGGACGCCACCCCTCATGAAGATGACCTGGTTGTTGAAACCTCCCTACGGCCCTCGCTGTTCGATGATTTTATTGGTCAGAATGATCTGGTAAACAGCCTGAAGCTTTATATTGAAGCGGCCAATAACCGCAACGAAGCTTTGGATCATGTGCTTCTGTTCGGTCCCCCGGGATTGGGTAAAACCACTCTGGCCCATATTATTTCACGCGAACTACAGGTAAATATCAAACCGTCCTCGGGGCCGGTATTGGATCGCGCCGGGGATTTGGCGGGTATTTTAACCAATCTGAACAATCGGGACGTGTTTTTTATTGATGAGATTCACCGGCTGAATAGCGTGGTGGAAGAATATCTGTATTCAGCGATGGAAGATTATCGGATCGATATTATGATCGATAAGGGACCCAGCGCCCGCAGTGTGCAGTTGACGATGAAACCGTTCACGTTGATTGGGGCCACAACACGATTAGGCAATTTGACGTCGCCGCTTCGGGATCGCTTTGGCGTCATTCTACGTGTGGATTATTATGATCCCCAGGATTTATTTCATATCCTTAATCGCTCCGCCGGGATTCTTCAGGTGGATATCGATGATGAAGGCGCCATGGAGATTGCTCATCGGTCCCGGGGAACTCCCCGAATCGCCAATCGTATTCTGCGCCGGAGCCGGGATTACGCCCAGGTTAAAGCGGATGGAAAAATCACTCGCGAGGTGGCCAAGGCAGCTCTGGAAACCATGGGCATCGATGAACAGGGACTGGACGACATGGACCGAACCATTTTGGCTACCCTGATTGATAAATTTAATGGAGGACCTGTTGGGTTGGGTTCCCTGGCGGTGGCTGTTGGAGAAGACGCCACCACAGTGGAGGACGTGTATGAACCCTATCTGATCAAAGAAGGATTTATCCAACGCACGCCCCGAGGCAGGACTGCCCTGGAGCGAGCGTATAAACAACTAGGAAGAACCATAACAAAAAAGCAGCAAGGATTGTTTAATGATCAATAAAAAACCAAAATATAAACTCACCGACTTCGATTACCCTTTACCCGAAAAATACATTGCACAGTATCCCGTCCAGCGTCGGGATCTTTCCAAATTGATGGTTCTGCACCGGGACACCAAGGAAATTGAACACCGGAAATTTCTCAATCTTCCGGAATATTTGCGCAAAGGCGATCTGATTATTCTAAACAACACCAAAGTGTTTCCGGCACGATTGTTCGCTCGCAAGGATAAAACCGATGCAACGGTTGAGGTGTTTTTGCTTCGGGAACTGGAAAACGATCTTTGGGAGGTAATGGTTCGTCCCGCCCGAAAGGTTCGGATCGGGAATAAATTGATGTTCTCTCCAAAAGTGTTTTGCGATGTTATCGACAACACCGTTTCCGGCGGCCGGGTCGTTCGGTTTGAGTACGAAGGGGAACATATCTATGATATTATTGACCGGATTGGAACCTCTCCACTGCCGCCCTATATCAAGCGCCCCGCAGAGCCAAAAGACAAAATCCGGTATCAAACCGTATTTGCCGAAAACCGCGGCGCGGTAGCCGCTCCTACGGCTGGTCTCCATTTCACCGAAGGTTTGTTGAATAAATTGAGGGATAAAGGCGTCAAAGTGGAGAGCGTCACCCTTCATATCGGGTTGGGAACTTTCCGTCCAGTTCAGGTGGAGGATTTGAACCGGCATCAGATGGATTCGGAATATTTTGAAGTGATGCCCCAGACGGCACTGGCCATTAATGAAGCCAAGAAAAAACGGCGGAAGGTGATTGCTGTGGGCACGTCGACAGTACGAGCGCTGGAAACCGTGGTGGTGTCCGGGTTTCAGGTGTCTCCCAAACGAGGCTGGACCGATAAATTCATTTATCCGCCCTATGATTTCAAGATGGTGGACGCCATGGTGACCAATTTCCATATGCCAAAGTCTACCCTGATGATGATGGTCTCGGCATTTGCGGATCGGGATTTCATCATGAAAGCGTACCGCGAGGCGAAAAAGAACCAATATCGCTTTCTCAGTTACGGCGACGCCATGCTCATTCTCTAGGAATTTCGGTCCCCATGACCTCATCCAATGGTCGTGACCAATTGAGTGCCGGTGCCATCCTGGTGGCCGCCGGGTCCGGTCGCCGTTTCGGGGAGCGGAAACAGTTTCGCCCCTTGGCGGGGACACCGCTCTACCAATTTAGTCTGGACATTTTGGAGTCCCATCCTCGAATTGCTGAAATTGTCCTCGTGGTTCCAGATGACGCCCTGGGCGATGTAACCCAAGCCGTCCATGCGCTGAATTTAAATACTCCTATCCAGGTCGTCCCCGGGGGTAAACGTCGGCAGGATTCCGTATTGGCCGGGATTCAGGCACTGGAAAGCGCCCCATACCTGGTCTGTATTCACGATGCAGCCCGCCCCTTCATCACCACCGACTTACTAGAACGCTGTTTGAATGCCTGTGCGAAAAGTCAGGGGGCGATTGCCGCTCTGCCCTCCCGGGATACAGTTAAACAGGCGGCTGCCGATTCCCGAATTATCTCCGGCACGTTGCCTCGTGAAACTATCTGGCTGGCGCAAACACCTCAAATATTTCATCGGGAGTTGCTAACGCCCCTCCTTGAAAAGGCCACAACCTCCGATCAAACCGTAACCGATGAAGCGTCGCTCATGGAAATGGCCGGTTACACCGTGACCGTTGTGGAAGGATCTGCCATGAATCAAAAAATTACGACTCAGGAAGACTGGGACTGGGCCGAAGCCTGGCTGAGTCGACAAAGGAAACACCATGATGGTTAAAACCGGAATAGGATATGACGTGCATGCCCTGGAATCAGGATACCGCCTGGTGGTAGGGGGCATTGAAATTCCCAGCGCCAAAGGATCGGTGGGACATTCTGACGGGGATGTCCTCATCCATGCCATTGTAGATGCCCTATTGGGGGCGGCCGCCCTGGGAGATATTGGACATTTCTTCCCCAGTGATGACCCCACCTGGAAGGGGAAAGCCAGTTCAGAGTTTCTTACGGCCGCCGTAAACCAGGTTCGGTCCGCCGGGTTTGCCATTGATCATGTTGATGCTACGGTGATTCTTGAAACGCCAAAGCTGGCACCCCACATCCCGGCGATGCGTGAACACCTGGCGGGAATTTTAGGTGTGGATCTTTCATGTGTATCGGTCAAGGCCACTACAACCGACGGTTTGGGATTTACGGGCAAGGGAAATGGATGGGCGGCTCAGGCGGTGGCTACCATATCTCTCTAAGTCACCAGCTCGGAAATGTCTGAATTGATATTAAACTCTCCCGCCAAGGTAAACCTTGGGTTGGCCGTGTTGTCTCAGCGCCCGGATGGATACCATACGATTCACACCCTTTTCCAGGAATTAACCTTTCACGATACCATTACGCTTACAACCGCACCGGAGAGTTGTCACCTTACGGCGTCGGTGGATTGGCTCCCTCTGGATGACACCAACTTGGCGTATCGGGCCTGGGCCCGGCTGAAGGACAAGATTCCCGGCCTGGGCGGAGTTCGCATCCATATTGATAAACACATTCCCATGGGGAGCGGACTTGGGGGCGGGTCAGGAAATGCCGCCACCGTTCTAAAAGGGTTGAATATTCTTTATGAATTAGGATTATCACCTCAAACCTTGGAATCAATAGGGGCAACATTGGGAGCCGATGTCCCCTTCTTTATTCGAGGTGGGCTCCAGCTCGGGGAAGGGATCGGAGACCGGTTAACCCCGCTTCCCCCAACGATCACCGGCTGGTTTTTGCTGGTGATTCCCCCCGTCTCTATTTCAACAGCCTGGGCCTATGGCGCCCTGAAAAACTATTTGAAGGAGTCCCGTCGTCGACCTAACTTCGCGGGCGTTTTTCAAGAGAAGAATTTCTCCTATACGATTTTTGAGAATGATTTTGAACGGATAGTGATTCCAGCATATCCAGAGATTGGCACGATTAAACGGCGCTTGAAAGAAGCAGGAGCCGTTTACGC
This sequence comes from uncultured bacterium, assembly GCA_964535735.1. Classification (GTDB taxonomy): domain Bacteria; phylum Fidelibacterota; class Marinisomatia; order Marinisomatales; family J089; genus J089. The sequence goes on along the minus strand of CAZHTM010000012.1, from coordinate 57,739 downwards.
CAGTCTGTCGGGTAGTGGCTCGACTGTGTTTGGGATTTTCGACGATGAAGCTTCCGCTAAGGAAGCGGAGTCGGCCTTACAGCCTTTCGGTCGAACAATTCTAACTCAGCCCGCCACTTCAGCTCCCGACCTGTAACACATCCTTCCAAATTTTGGGGAGTCGTCTAAGGGTAGGACAGCGGGTTTTGGTCCCGCCAGTCGGGGTTCGAATCCCTGCTCCCCAGCACCAGGCCTGAATCAACTCCAGGCCACAATCTTATGAGCAATGACACGTTAAAAATATTCACCGGCCGGAGCAATCCGGTTTTGGCGGAAAAAATCGCCCAGTATCTCGGGAGCACCCTGGGATTGGTGACCATCAAAACCTTTTCGGATGGAGAACTCTGGATAAAATATGAAGAAAATATCCGGGGAAAAGACGTATACATTGTTCAGCCCACCAATCAGCCGGCGAATAATATCATTGAGTTGATTCTCATGATTGATGCGGCGAAACGGGCTTCGGCGGCTCATGTAACCGCTGTCATTCCCTATTTTGGCTATGGCCGTCAGGATCGGAAGGATACACCCCGAGTTCCCATTTCCTCCCGGGTGATGGTGGACCTGATCACGGCTACCGGAGCGGATCGGATTATCAGCATGGACCTCCACTCCACACAGATTCAGGGATTTGCCTCCATTCCTTTTGACCATCTCTACAGTCGCATGATCCTTTTGGATGAATTAAAAAAACTGGATTTAGATCCTAAGGAATGTGTGGTGTTATCCCCGGACATGGGATCGGTTCGCATGAGCCAGTCCTATGCCAAACGATTGGGAATGCATTTTGCTCTGATTGATAAACGGCGATATGCTCCCAATCAGGCCAAAGTGGCTCATGTCATTGGTCGCTTGCGGGATAAACATGTGTTGATCATTGATGACATGATCGATACCGCTGGCACCACCGTGCATGCGGCGGAAAAAGCCCTGTCCAAAGGAGCGAAAAGTATCACCGCCGTGGCCACTCACGCATTGTTGTCCGGTCCGGCGATAGATCGACTCCGGGCTTCAGAAATTAAAGAATTCATTTTGACCGACACCATTGCGATTCCGGAAGAAAAGATTCTTCCCAATATGCGTTTCGTGAGCGTGGCCAATATTTTTGGCGAAGCCATTCGGCGGATTCACAATGGAGAATCGGTTAGCTCTCTTTTCGACTTTTAATCAAGGAGTAAACATCATTATGGCGGAATATTATCGCATGGAAGTTACCGAACGGGAGCAGACCCGGACGTCAGGAGCGCGGGCTCTTCGTCGGGAAGGTCGCATTCCGGTCGTTTATTACTATCACGGCGAAGATAACCACAATCTGTCCGTGGATAAAAAAGAGCTGTATGCGGCCATCCACTCTGGAAGCCATGTGTTTGAAATCGCAATCAACGGAAAACCGCACTATGTCATGATCAAGGATGTGCAATACCATCCGGTCACAGATGAAATTATTCACGTGGATTTAATGCGTGTCCGTCGGAAAGAAAAAATGACGATATCGGTGCCCCTGGCGTTTGAAGGCCAGTCTGCCGGTGTAAAACTGGGTGGCGTTATGATTGAAAATCTCAATCATATTGAAATTTCCTGTCTGCCCACCGAGGTGCCGGATGCGATTACCGTGGATATCACCAATCTTGAAATAGGGGATTCACTGACAGCGGCTGATATTCAGCTTCCAGAACATGTGGAACTAGTCAGTGATCCGGAATTGGCGATTGTTCTCATTCAGGCGCCCAAGACTCAGGTTGAAGCAGAGGTTGAGGAGGTGGAAGAAGGACTTCCCATCGAACCGACGGCAGATGCCGAACCATCTGAGGAATCCAAATCGGAAGAATGATACAGGCTTTGATTGGCCTTGGAAATCCTGGACCCCAATATGCGCATACCAAGCATAATGCCGGTTATTGGGTGGTGGACGAGTTAGCCAAACGCTGGAAGGGCTCCTTTCAAGCGGGAACCGGGGATTATGTCTATGCGGAATTTCCCCGTCGTCACCTCCTGTTGGCCAAACCGACGCCTGGCATGAATGCCAGCGGTACGGCCGTGAAAGCCATCATGGAGCGCTGGGATGTGGAATTATCGAATCTGGTGGTTATTCTGGACGATGTGGATTTGCCTCTGGGGACCCTCAGGATCCGCCCCCACGGAGGCGATGGGTGCCACCGAGGCATGGAATCGGTCATTTATCATTTACAGGATGACCGGTTTCCTCGTCTTCGATTTGGAATTGCTACTGATGAAAATACCCGTCCAGCGGAACACTACGTTTTAAAACCTTTTCGTAAACAGGACCGGGATTTGGCGGATGAGATGGTATCCGTTGCCGCCGACGCCGCAGAAACCATTGTTTTTCAGGGCTTGAATAAAGCCATGAATCTTTTTAATCGAACCAATAAAACCATGGAGATAGATTCATGACATTTTATTATATGATTCCGGTAGCCGCATTGTTGGCGCTGGTGTATTCATTCTGGAAAAGTTCTTGGATCAATAAACAGGATCCGGGCAACGAACGCATGCAGGAAATTGGAACTGCCGTGCGTGAAGGCGCCATGGCATTCCTGGCGCGTGAATATAAAGTATTATCCATTTTTGTGATTGCCGTAGCCGTGGCCCTTTACCTCGCCCGGATGTCCGCTGGGACGGAAATGGTAGCCGTCAGTTTTGTAGCGGGCGCCTTATGCTCCGCCTTGGCCGGCTTTATCGGTATGAAAGTCGCCACAGCCTCCAACACCCGCACCACCCAGGCTGCTCGTAGCAGTTTGAATGCAGCGTTGAAAGTAGCCTTCAACGGTGGATCGGTTATGGGAATGAGTGTTGTGGGGTTAGGTGTATTAGGCCTTTCGGGCTTATTCTGGCTGTATGGCGGAAACGAAGCCAACGCTGATTTGCCCTACGTTTTGGAAATCCTTTCAGGATTCGCCATGGGCGCTTCTTCCATCGCGTTGTTTGCTCGTGTTGGTGGCGGAATTTATACCAAAGCCGCTGACGTGGGCGCTGACCTGGTAGGAAAAGTGGAAGCAGGCATTCCCGAGGACGATCCCCGGAATCCGGCGACCATTGCCGATAACGTGGGTGACAATGTGGGCGATGTGGCCGGTATGGGCGCGGATTTATTTGAATCCTATGTGGGTTCAATTATCGGCGCCATGGTCCTGGCGGCCAGTAGCTTGGGATACAATTATGTGGTTCTGCCGCTGGCCCTGGCTGCGGTGGGAATTGTTGTATCCATTGCAGGGACCTTTTTTGTACGTACGTCCGAAGGCGGGAATCCCCAAACGGCTCTGAATACAGGCGTGTTTGGTGCCGGTGGGATCATGATTGTGCTGTCCTGGTTTATCATTGATCATTTTGCCGATCCGGCAGTTCTTGCCACCGGAAAAATTTTCGGAGCCACTGCCGTTGGACTGGTTGCGGGAATTATTGTCGGTTTGCTCACCGAGTATTATACTGCTTTAGGTAAAAAACCGACTATCAAGATTGCCAGCGCCAGTCAAACCGGACCCGCTACCAATATTATCAGCGGATTGGCCACGGGCATGTATTCTACAGCCTTGCCAGTATTTACCATTGCATTAGCTATCATTATTTCCCATTACATGGCTGGACTCTATGGCATTGCCATAGCGGCTTTAGGGATGCTTGCCACCACCGGAATCCAATTGGCCGTGGATGCCTATGGTCCCATTGCTGATAACGCTGGTGGGTGCGCCGAAATGGCGGGTCTGCCCAAAGAAGTTCGTGAACGGACCGATAAACTGGACGCCGTTGGGAATACCACCGCCGCCATTGGAAAAGGATTTGCTATTGGATCAGCCGCTTTAACGGCTTTGGCCCTATTTAGCGCCTACCAGACCACTGTCGGGTTGACGTCGATTGATATTGTCAATCCCAAGGTAATGGCCGGGCTGCTCATCGGCGGCATTTTGCCCTTCCTGTTCTCTTCCTTCGCCATGAACGCTGTGGGGGAAGCCGCCTTTGAGATGATCGAAGAAGTGCGGCGTCAGTTCCGTGAAATTGAAGGATTGCTCGAGGGAAAAGCCCGCGCCGATTACGCCCGGTGCGTTGATATTTCCACTGCCGCTGCCATCAAACGGATGGTGGCGCCGGGATTATTGGCGGTTTTGACGCCTGTCTTTTTTGGCCTGGTTTTGCATGATGCCGAAATGCTGGGTGGTGTTTTGGCCGGAGTCCTGGTCACCGGTGTACTGATGGCTATTTTTATGGCCAATGCCGGCGGGGCCTGGGATAATGCGAAAAAATATATTGAAAGCGGGGAATTTGGAGGGAAAGGCAGTGAAGCCCATAAAGCCGCTGTGGTTGGCGACACCGTAGGTGATCCGTTCAAAGATACGGCCGGTCCCTCCCTGAATATCCTCATTAAATTGATGTCGGTGGTGTCCCTTGTCATCGCCCCGATGATCTAAACGCGGAGACATACATGCGCTACTATGAAACGTTGTACATCATAAACCCCAACTATGAGTTGGAAAGACTGGATGCCGTCACCAAAGCCGTAGGTGATGTGCTGGAAAAAGCCGAAGGGGTTACGGTCATTAATCACCGGATTTGGGGTAAAAAACGGCTGGCCTATCCAATCGAAAAACACAAATATGGCACCTACGTGCTTTTACAGTTTGAGTTGGACACCCCTGCCTTTCTGACGGATTTAGATCAATTTTTAAAATTGGAAAAAGCCATAATCCGGCATCAAACCATTCGGTTGGAATCCAGACCCGAGGTCTATGTGGAAGCGGTTGAAGAACAAGCAACTGAATCCACAGAGATTTCCGAAAAAGAAACCCCTGTGAAAAAAGAAGAGCCGGCCGTCGAAACGGAATCCGATTCAGAAACCAATGAAGACGCCTCCGAAGCTGAATCGTCTGCTTCGGAAGACGAAAAGGAATAGGAGGTTACAATGGCCTTTGTAAGCAGAAAAAAGTTTTGCTATTTCAAAGAAAATGGCATCACGGAAATCGACTATAAGGATGTGAAATTGCTGCGCCGGTTTGTAACCGATCAGGGAAAAATTATGCCCCGTCGTGTCACTGGAACCAGCCCCAAAATGCACCGGAAACTGGTCCGGGCCATTAAACAGGCGCGGAACATTGCCCTGATGCCCTATACCAATACCAGCACTGAATCCTAATCTCCGGTAACGAAAGGAATTTCATTATGGATGTGATACTACTTCAAGATGTGGAAAACCTGGGTTCTGCCGGGGATATTGTGAATGTAAAACCGGGTTATGCCCGGAATTTCCTGGTGCCTCGGGGCATGGCGCTCCGGGCTTCCAAGCGGAATCTGGCGGTGGCAGAGGAACAAAAACGCGTGGCTCAAGCCCGCCGGGCCCGGGAAATAAAAGCACTCCAGGAACAGGCAAATAAAATCTCCAAACTGGAATTGACCATTGAAGTCCAGGTGGGTGAGGAAGAACGGCTGTTTGGTTCCGTGACCTCCCAGGATATTCATAAAGCCATGGAAGCCAAAGGCGTGGACGTGGATCGCCATACCATTCTTCTGGAAGAACCCATCAAGGCGTTGGGGGTCTACAACATACCGGTTCGGATCTCCGGCGATTTAATTCCCGAAATGAAAGTCTATGTAATTAAAGCATAGCTTTTTTCCTACCAAAAAGACCCCCGGCGTAAATGTCAGATTTCCCGGGGGTTTTTATTTTAATAAACGAGCTGTAAAGAATTCATTTGCCCCCATCCCCCGGCACCTCTATTTTTTCACGATGTTTGCGAATATAGCTTTTCCCATATCCAGTTATCAGACGTTCACCTACCGAATTCCTCCTCAGTTTGAATCCCGGGTCACGGTGGGAATGCGCGTCCGAGCGCCCCTGGGCAAACGGAAAGTCACGGGGATCATTGTATCGCTCAGCAAGAAAGTGGACTACAGCGGTACCGTAAGAAACATTAATGATCTGGTGGACCCGGAACCGGTGTTGGATTCGGCGCTTTGGAGGGTACTAAATTGGATGAGCCGCTACTATCAGACACCTCTAGGCCAGGTGGCGCAGGCGGCTCTACCAGCATCGTTTTCAGAATCGTATGAACCACCGGTTGAACATTGGGTCCGACCTGCCCGGAATATGGAGCCAGATGAAAGGGATTCCTTAAAAAGGCGCGCACCGGTTCAGTCCGTGGTGATGGAGGCTATTTTACAAGCGCCGGACGGTCTGGCGGTCCGTGCCCTTACGACGGTTACCTCTCAACCGTTAATCCCGTGCCGGGCGTTGGAAAAGAAAGGCTATGTCAGTCTATGGACTGAGAGGCGGCTTCCCGACCGGGTGTCCGGCATGGAGTTGCCATCCATGCCCCTATCTATTACCCACACTGAAGAACAGAAGGACGTTCTGAGCGCGTTGACCCAGGGACTGAATTCCCGGTCTTTCACCGGGTATCTCCTACATGGGGTCACGGGCAGTGGAAAAACAGAAGTTTACATTGAAATGACCCGTCGCACCCTGGCTCAGGGACGTTCCGTACTGATTCTGGTTCCTGAAATTGCCCTTACGCCTCAAATAGCCGGTCGTTTCCGCGCTGAATTCGGTCAGAAGGTGGCGTTGTGGCATTCAGGATTACGCCCGGCAGTGCGAGCCTGGACCTGGAAACGGATTTGTGAAGGAGCCTTTAACGTGGTGATTGGCGCTCGCAGTGCAGTGTTGACTCCCTTGAAAAATCCGGGATTAATAGTGATCGACGAAGAGCATGAACACACCTATAAACAGGAATCGCCGGCGCCCAGGTATCATGCCCGCGATGTGGCACTAATGCGTGGACGGGAATCGGGGGCGGTGGTGGTCCTGGCCAGTGCCACGCCCAGCCTGGAAAGCTATTACAATCAAATTCAGGGAAAGCTGCATTATCTTGTTTTAACCGAGCGAGTGGCCGGAGCCAAATTTCCCAGGGTTCGAGTAGTAGATATGAATGTAGAGCAGGAGGAAACGGGAAAAGCGGGACAGATTCTATCAGGCGCCCTGATTCAGGCCATTGACCACCGCCTGAAAAGGGGTGAACAGACAATTCTTCTTCAGAACCGG
>CAZHTM010000012.1:0-50555 GCA_964535735.1 uncultured bacterium | reverse complement strand
GGCCATTGACCACCGCCTGAAAAGGGGTGAACAGACAATTCTTCTTCAGAACCGGCGGGGATTTGCGCCTATTTTCCGTTGTAGGGATTGCGGTCATATTTTGGAATGTCCCCATTGCCAAGTTTCTCTGGCCTATCATAAAGTTGGGGAGCGCCTGGAATGTCATGTGTGCGGTTATTCCCAAGAGAAGATTCCTGACATGTGTCCCGCATGTCAGAGTATGAATTTGACACTCCAAGGAACCGGAACGCAGAAAATTGAAGTTTTTCTCGAAGAAACCTTTCCCCAAGCCCGACTATCCCGTCTGGACTGGGACACTTCCCGGAAACGAGGACATTTAACCCGGATTCTGCAAGCGTTTGCCAATGGTGAAATCGATATTCTTCTGGGGACTCAAATGATCGCCAAAGGATTGGATTTCGAAAAAGCGACCCTGGTGGGAATCATTAATGCCGATTTGGGTTTGTATCTACCGGATTTCCGCTCCGGAGAACGAGTGTTTCAATTGCTATATCAGGCGGCGGGGCGCGCAGGGCGGGGCGCGTTGCCCGGAGAAGTTATTGTTCAGACGTTTAACCCGGATGAACCTACCGTTTTACATGCCACTCGTTTGGATTTGAAGAAATACTATAACCAGCTTCTGGCTGAGCGGAAAAGTCTGAATTATCCACCGTTCAGTTGGCTGGCCCGTCTGGAGCTGACCGGTAAAGATCATGCACAATTGCAGGAGCAGGGGCAAACGCTCAGGACGCTGCTGCCCCGCGCTCGAAAGGTGGAATGTCTGGGTCCCGTGGAGTGCTACCGGCAAAAAATCCGGGATAACTATCGCGTGCAATTTGTGTTTAAATCGCCCAAGGAGAAGGATCCCAACGCCAGCGCATTGCACCGTTTTTTACAACAGGTTCAGGAATCGATCCAAACGCATAAGCGGCGATTTCCCGGTACGCGGTTTATTTTTGACATTGACCCGATTTCTATTTTATGACGGAACTCCCACCACACCTAACCCGTATGGAAAAAACATGACGTTGATAAACAAAGCCTCTATCATGGGGTTAATCTTAGCAGTTTCAGCGATTCGCGGCGGAACTCCGCCGGCGATTCATCAGTGGTATGGAGTCTCATCTCTAGCATTGGCCGGCGGTGGATTGTTTTACAGTGGTGAAGATGACCGAATTAATCCCGCGGGAACGGCCTTTAAATCCCGGGAATTTGAATCCAGCGTTTTGAATTATCCGGCTGATATTCAGGCCCTTCGTGCCTCCTGGTATCCTGGAAATACGGTGGGGCTTAGCGCTTTGACCTTTCGGTACATGGATTATGGCCGGTTTACCAGTCGCGATGAGGATGGGGAGCCAACGGGTCTGTTTACGGCAAGCGATACCTGGATCCATGCTGCCACGGCCGGTCTGAGTCCCAGCGGTCATTCCGCCTGGGGGTTGTCCGCTGGCGTGCTTTCCAGTTCAATCGGTACTAATCGCTATGACGCCGTACTTTTTACGGGGAGTGTGATGGTCCGTTTGGACTCAGCCAGGATAAAAGTAGGCGTGGCGATCCAGAATTTGGGATGGATTCAGCAATCTTCAACCCGGGAGCGATTACCGGGGCAAGTGGAGATTACACTTAGTCGAACCCTGGCTCATTTACCGTTAGATATCTATCTGGACGGTCGTTGGGAGAATGGCCATGTCCAGGGCGGTCTAGGCGGCGTTTTTCAGCTTAATTCCAATCTACAATTTTTAATAGGGACTTCCACCAACCGCCTGGATCAAAGTTTGGGCGAGGGAAAGATCCACGACATCTTTGCCGATACGGGAATGGGACTGATTCTAAAACGTAAAACGTTGCGTATTTCTCTGGGAAGTTACCTCTACGGTCCTGGTGGTTGGGCTCAGGGGATAGGAATTCAGTGGGGTGTTAAATAATTTCGATAATTCTGATAATACCTTAATATTTTAGTAATATTTATCCGTTTCTAAATTTTTTTTAGATATTTCCGCAAATTATCGTAACTTTTTCTATGGTTATCGATGTTAAAGATCGGCAAATTCTTCGCTGTCTTCAGGAAAATTCCCGGATGACGGCCAGTGAAATTTCTTCCCGTGTAGGGATTTCCATTCCCACGGTGGGGGAACGGATTCACCGGCTCCAGGAAAGTGGCGTCATCACTGCATTTTCTGCCACCATTGATGCGCGGAAGTTGGGAATCGATTTGTTGGCTTTTATTACTGTGGATAGCTCCTCATCGGAGCACTACGAAGAATTTGTAGATTACACTCAACATCATGTGGCGATTCAAGAATGCCATTCCATCACCGGAGGGGGAAGTCATTTGCTGAAGGTCCGGGCCCGGAATTCCGCGGACCTGGAAAAAATTCTACGGGAAATTCAGTGCTGGCCCGGTGTGGTTCGGACCCATACAATGGTTGTGCTTTCCACCTATAAAGAAACACCGGTTCTGGATTTGAACGACTAACATGTATTTTACCCAATCCGATTGAATAACTAAACAGGAGTAGTATGAAAACCGAAGAGATTTTAAAAGCCTCTGCCGAGCTAAATATCCAATTTGTCGATATGCAATTTACCGACCTTCCCGGTATTTTGAAGGCCGTGACCATCCCCGTGAGCAAGCTGGCGGAAGCGCTGGAAAACAATATTTGGTTTGACGGGTCATCTATTGAAGGCTTTACCCGGATCTTTGAAAGTGATATGTATTTGAAACCGGACCCCTCCACCTGGGCGGTGATTCCCTGGACCAAGGGTACAGGGCGAGACACAGCCCGGCTGATATGTGATGTCTATTTACCGGATGGGACCCTGTATCCCGGAGCACCGCGAACCATTCTTCAAAAACAGTTACAGGAAGCGGAGGCTATGGGGTTGACCTACAACGTGGGACCGGAACTGGAGTTTTTCCTGTTCCGGAAAGAGAATGGATCGATTCGGACGTTATCCCATGATAAGGGTGGGTATTTTGATCAGTCCACTGATCTGGCGTCGGCTATCCGTCAGGACATGACCCAGGCTTTGCAGACACTCAACATTGATGTGGAAGCTCTCCATCATGAAGTGGCAGAAGGACAGCATGAAATTGATTTTCGGTACGGCCCAGCCCTGGCAGTTGCCGATAATGCGGTCTCCTTCAAATTTGTGGTAAAGGGTGTGGCTCAACAGCATGAATTGCACGCCACCTTTATGCCCAAGCCCATTGCCCATATCAACGGTTCTGGTATGCATGTTCACCAAAGTTTATTCAAGGGCGATACCAACGTGTTCTATGATGAAAATGGGAAAAATCACCTTTCGGATACGGCTCGTTATTTCATTGGCGGACAGTTGAAACATGCCCGCGCCATGGCAGCGATTTTAAATCCCACCGTTAATTCGTATAAACGTCTGGTACCCGGCTATGAAGCGCCCGTTTACATTTCCTGGGCCAATACAAACCGGTCGGCGCTGATTCGGATTCCTCGGTATACTCCCGGTCGGGAAAATTCCACCCGTTGCGAACTCCGTTGTCCTGATCCTTCATCCAATCCCTATTTGGTGTTCACGGTCATGTTAGCCGCTGGTCTGGACGGCATCCGGAACAAAATTGAACCGCCCCAGCCACTGGAGGAGAATATTTTTGATCTCACAGAAGCGGATCTAAAGCTAAAAGATGTGTCCACACTCCCCGCATCCCTTCGGGAGGCGATTGAGGCATTGGAAGCGGATCCGGTTATACGAGATGCCCTGGGACCGACGGCGATGGAAGCCTACACGACCGCAAAACGGGCCGAATGGAGAGGGTATTCTACCAGTGTATCCCAGTGGGAACTGGATAACTATCTTGAAATCTACTAAAGGACGCGCTATTTAGAATCCCAGATGTGACCGGGAACATCATTTCCCGTCATTCGCCATTTTGCCATTAAAATCTCTGACGGAAACTCCGAACCCTCCGTAAATTTCTGTCGATGATTTTTAGACGAATAGCACAATTCCTGATTTTCCTTACCCTGAGTGGCGGTTTCCTGAAAGCAGCCAACACGGCGCCGATTGTTCTGGTCCATGGCTTCATTGGCTGGGGTCCGGAGGAAATGGGCCAATACCGGTATTGGGGCGGAACCGAGGATCTAGCGCAGGCGCTTCGGGACAGCGGTTTTACGGTGTATGTAGTGTCCGTGGGCCCCGTATCCTCTAACTGGGACCGGGCTGTGGAGGTCTATACCCAGATCAAAGGCGGTCAGGTGGATTATGGGAAACAACATTCAGAAACCTTTGGTCTGATTCAAAAGCCCGAAGGGAAATCCTATCCCGGGCTATACCCGGAATGGGATGCGGATCATCCCGTTCATTTAATCGGTCACAGCATGGGCGGGCAAACCGTCCGTATGCTAGACTATTTACTCACCCATGTTATCTACGCCGATGAGGAAAATAATATTCCAGAAGAAAGTCCTTTGCTTGGGGAAGTGCATCAAGGCTGGATCAAATCGATCACAACGCTGGCAACGCCTCATGATGGCACTACCTTGTCGGATATTGTTACCCGGACCATCCCGTTTCTGCAATATGTGTTAGGGTTGGCGGCCGTAGTTGGCTCTGACTATTACAACTTTGACCTGGAACAATGGGGTTTTCAGCGTCAGCATAACGAACCTTGGATAGATTATTTCCAGCGCATGCGGGAACATCCCGCTTGGAAAACGAAAAATATCTCGGCCTGGGACCTGAGCGTAGAAGGGGCCCGGGAAATGAATACCCTGGTTCAGGCGGACCCGGAGGTGTATTATTTTTCCTTCACTTTTCAGGCGACGCATTATGATTCCGCTACAGGGACGGAAATTCCCGATGACGATATGAATATCATTCTACGAATGCGAGCCCGAATCATCGGGTCTGAGGTGGCCTATTTTGCCGATGGAACCGCCACCGATTCTACCTGGTTTCCCAATGATGGCGTGGTCAATACGCGATCTCAGAGAGGACCAACCACTGGACTTAACGGACCGGACCCCATTGCGGAATATCGGGAAGGAGAGCCTCTTCTCCAAGGGCAGTGGTACACCATCGGTCCCTTACGGATGGATCACTGGCGTTCCGTGGGCCATGGAAAGTTCACCCCTGAAGAGCGTCAGGCTCTGACCCAATTATACGTGAATCACTGTCGACGTTTATGGTCCCTTCCCTAATTGAACTGAAAGGACAAATCCATGGCTAAAGCCAGAATTTCCATTCCGGATCTCTATCGATTTAAACTGATTTCCGATCCAAACCTATCCCCGGATGGATCGAGGGTCGTTTTTGTGGTGGAGACCATGTCCCGTAGCGATAAAACATATTATTCACATCTATATTTAAGCGGTATGGGGGATAAAACCATCCGCCAATTAACATTTGGCAAGAAGAATGACACGACCCCGCGCTGGTCACCGGACGGTTCTCGGATAGCGTTTGTTAGCAAGCGGGATGACACCAGTCAAATCTGGATATTGCCCATGGATGGCGGGGAAGCATATCCATTGACAAAATTGCCGCGAGGCAGTATCAGTTCACTGGTCTGGTCTCCTGATGGACGCCAGGTTGCCTTCCTTTTCCATCCCATCGGGAAAGAGGTGACATTCGGAAAGGATGGGAAGCCGGAAATACCTGCCTACCGCCATATAACCAATATTTTCTTCCGACTGGATGGTTACGGTTGGCGCGACAGTGAAAACACTCATGTGTGGGTGGCCGATGTCCGAACAGGAAAATGTCGCCAACTGGTGACGGGTCCCTACGACGATGCCTTCCCCTGCTGGTCGCCGGACGGCCGTGAAATTGCCTTTATTTCTTTTCGCCAAGACGATTGGCAACTGCGTCTGGAAGAACAAGACATTTACACTGTTCATGTTAAAACCGGTGAATTGCAAACCTGGAAAACCCCCGCGGGACCCAAGGATGGGCTGGCCTATTCGCCAGAGGGTGATCGAATTGCCTATTTTGGACACCAACGGCCGTACCATAGCTGGGGATCGGTTGGTTATTTGCTGAATGTGGTAGACCGAAAGGGAAACCACCGCACCTATGGGAAAGAACTGGATCGAACCGCATACCCACTCACCATCGGAGATGTCACACCGTCCTTTGTGGTCAGTTCTCCAGTGTGGTCACCGGATGGAGCAGAGGTCTATTATATTATCTCCAGTGAAGGGCGACAACCGATTATCAAGGCAGATCTAAGTTCCGGCGCGGTTACGCCCGTCACACCCGATGACGCGGTGGCGATCACATTTTCCATTCATTTTACGAGCCAAACGTGTGTGTATCATGGCGCATCTCTGCACGGACCCGACGAATTATACCGGTTAAACCTGACGACTGGCAGGGCAAATCGGATTACGGGATTGAATCGGCGGCTTATGGGTGCCCGGGATTATCGACCGGCAGAGGAAATCCGGTTTTATAATGGCGATCAGGCGCTTCAGGGGTGGTTGGTAAAGCCACCGGATTTTAATCCCAATCATAAATACCCCCTGATTCTCAACATTCACGGCGGACCCCGTGGTCAGTACGGGCAGACCTTTTTCCATGAAATGCAGGTGTTGGCGGCCGCAGGATATGTGGTTCTTTACACCAACCCGCGTGGTTCACAGGGATATGGAGAAGCCTTTGCCGATTCCATCACCGGTAAATGGGGTGAGCCGGCAATGTCCGACTTGATGGCAGCGGTAGACCATGTCATTTCCCTGGGATTTATTGACGATCAACGTCTGGGGGTTACCGGCGGTAGTTATGGTGGTTATATGACCAACTGGATCGTCACGCATACCGATCGCTTCGCTGCCGCTGTCACCCAACGCTGCGTCTCGGATTTAAGCAGCATGTTTGGGAATTCGGACGTGGGATGGGATATGGCATATGAGTTTGGCGGACCACCCTGGGAAAACCAGGATGTGTACCGCAAATGGTCGCCTATTACCTATATTGATCGCTGCACCACGCCGCTTTTGATTATTCACAGTGAAAACGATCTGCGGTGCAATATCGAGCAGGGAGATCAAATGTTCCTATCCCTTAAGTATTTGCGTCGGGAGGTGGAATATGTACGTTTCCCTGAAGAATTTCACGGACTCTCTCGTCACGGACGACCGGATCGCCGTGAGGCACGGCTGAAATTCATCATCGACTGGTTTGATAACCATTTAAAGAGTGCGTCATGATTTCCATAAAAGATTTTGCCAAGCTGGATCTTCGCGTGGGAACGATTCGATCGGCAGAGCCGTTTCCAGAGGCGCAAAAACCAGCTTATCGCCTTACCGTGGACCTGGGGCCCTTAGGAATCAAGTCCTCCAGCGCCCAGATTACAGAGCATTACACCCCGGAAGCGCTCATTGACCGTCAGGTGGTGTGCGCCGTGAATCTAGGGCCAAAGCAAATTGCCGGATATACTTCTCAGGTGTTGGTTATGGGCGTTCCTGATGAAAAGGGGGCTGTTGTTCTGTTGAAACCAGACGCTCCCCTGCCCAATGGCGCCAAAATCAGCTAACATTCTGGTATTGGATGGGGCTCTGGGGACGGAGCTTCTATCCCGAGGATTGCCGCTCCCTCTTCCTTTGTGGTCGGCGGATTGTAATTTAATCGCTCCAGAGGATGTGTTGGATATTCATCATCAATACGTCCGTGCCGGCGCAGATATTCTCACTACCAATACCTTTCGCACAACCCCTCGTGCCTATTTTGCCGCAGGGTATAGCTACCAGCGCGCCAGGGAGAAAGCCCGGGAAAGTCTTTTCCGGGCTGTGGAGTTAGCCCAAAAGGCGGCTCGGGATCAGAAGGTTTGGGGATCTATCACTGCGCTGGAAGATTGCTACACGCCGGAACGCAGTCCCGGAAAATCGGTTGCTGAAGAAGAATACAGCGAACTTGTATTCTGGTTTCAAGAAACGGGTGTCGACGCTCTGTTATTTGAAACCATTGGTCATTCGGGCGAAGCAGAGGCAGCGATCTATTTAGAGACCGATCCGCTACCAAAATACCTGAGTTTGATTTTGCAGGACCCGGACCACTTGCTGGACGGAACAGAATTAAACGCGTGGCTACCACCCACTTGGCCATCCAATGCTGTGAACGCCCTACTGGTTAACTGCACGGAGTATAAAACGGCGCTTGCCAGCATTCGCACGTTTCAGAGGTTGCGTTCAGAGCCGGTCGGTGCGTATCCCAATCTGGGCACAACCCAACCGGATCCAGAGGGTAATTTGGATCAACGTATTTCAAGGGAAGACTGGGAACAGTTTATTGATCAGGCTTTAGCCCTTGGAGTTCACATCATTGGTGGATGTTGCGGCTCTACACCGGACCATATTCGATTACTTCGAGAGCGGGTTGATCGTTGGTTGGGTTAGGATATTATTTGTAATATACAACTATGGAATTTGGCGAACTCCTGAAACATCTCCTGATGGATCTTCAAAGT
This sequence comes from uncultured bacterium, assembly GCA_964535735.1. Taxonomy (GTDB): domain Bacteria; phylum Fidelibacterota; class Marinisomatia; order Marinisomatales; family J089; genus J089. The sequence goes on along the minus strand of CAZHTM010000012.1, from coordinate 42,109 downwards.
CTGTTTCGCAGTCAGGTGTCCCGGCATGATTTGACGCTTCCGCAAATCCTGCTCATATCATCCATTCCGGATGAAGGTATTGATATGACGACCCTGTCCCGGAAAATGGGCGTGAAACCCAGTACAATGACCCGGTTGATCGACATACTGATGAAACGAGGGTTAGCGGAGAAAACTTCATCATCGACGGATAGGCGCATGATAGAGGTTAAACTGACGTCCAAAGGCGAGGTATTACAGCAGGATATTGAAACCCAAATGGAGACGTTTGGTCGTTCCCTGTTGGCTTCGTTTCCCCTGGAGGACCGGGAAGAGATCCGGGAAATACTTTTGATGTTTCATTGGATACTGGCGAAACGGAATTTAGAGAGAATATAATTGTATAATACAAGTTTTAATGAAACACTTCTTCCGTGGTACACTCAGCATCGCCGGAACCTGCCCTGGCGACAAACCACCGATCCCTACGCCATTTGGTTGTCGGAGATCATGCTGCAGCAAACCCAGGTCGATACGGTGATCCCCTATTATCATCGCTGGTTACGTCGATATCCGACTATTGAGGCGGTAGCTGAAGCGGAACTGGAGTCCCTGTTGAAACTCTGGGAGGGACTTGGGTATTACCAACGATGCCGTCATTTTTGGGAAGCGGCTAAACAAGTTAGGAACCGGTTCCGCGGCAAAATTCCACAGCGGTATGACGACTTTCGATCATTACCAGGCGTGGGAGACTACACGGCCGCTGCAGTTCTGTCCATTGCGTTCGGTCAGCCCTATCCGGTCCTGGATGGTAATGTAAAACGCTTTATGGCTCGGTATCGTGGAATCCGATATTTCACACCCACCAATCTCCGTCGTATCACTGCATTTTTAGCCAACCAAATCCGTCAGAATAATCCAGGCGATTTTAATCAGGCGATCATGGAAATCGGAGCGCGAATTTGTCGTCCCAGAAAGCCCCTCTGTGCAGACTGTCCGGTTCAATCGACCTGTCGTGCGTTTGCCCGGGGACAGGTTGAATCCTATCCTCGAAAAACGGTGAAGAAGCCCATACCTGAAGAGGAAGTCGTAGTGGGGCTTTTATGGAAGGATAATCGATTTTTAATCACGCGCCGAAAGGAAACGGGTCATTTGGGTGGGCTTTGGGAACTCCCCGGCGGAAAGGTAGAAGCTGGGGAAGCATTGGAAGCCGCCTTAAAACGGGAGTTTTGGGAAGAGTGCGGCGTCAACATCTCCGTGGGGAACCGCGTGGGCGTAGTCAGGCATGCGTATAGTCATTTCAAAATTCATCTGACGTTATTTCACTGTTATCCTTTGAAAGGTACCACCGTTTCACCGATTCAGCCTTTCAGGTGGATATTTCCCTCGGATATTAACTCCTACCCTTTCCCTAAGGCTAATCACAAACTGTTTTCACTATGCAATAGTCAGGAATGGATTCATGATTAAAACAGCATTAGCTATCGTTTTTGCTTTTCTAGGTTTAAGCGTATTTGCCGTGCTCACACCGATCTATCTCCTTTTGCTGATTATCTTCCCGGCGCCGCGGCTCCATCCTTACGTTCGGTTTTTCTGTCGGGTCTTTTTATGGAGCACTGGGCATCGTCTTCAGGTGAAGGGGACGTTTCCGAAACAAGAAAATGGTCCCTACCTATTTTTATTCAATCACGAATCCATGTTTGATGTCTTTATGCTGGGAGCGGCCATTCCCTATTATTTCACATCAGTGGCGGCTCAGAAGCAATTTTCCTGGTTTTTCTGGGGGTATTTAATTCGGCGATATGGAGTGATTCCCATTAAACGCCGGGATTTAACGAAAGCGATCCAAAGTTTAGCCAAAGTAGAAGATGCTATTCGCAAGGGAACATCCTCGATTATGTCACCAGAGGGAACACGAACTTTAACGGGGAAAATAGGACCTTTTAAAAAGGGACCGTTTCATGTGGCGCTAAATACGGGAGTCACCATTGTGCCCGTGGGAATCACCGGCGCTTTTGAATCCAAATCAAAGTTGGACTGGAAAATCAAACCCACGCGCCTAATTTTGACGGTGGGTAAACCGCTGGAATATAAGGATTACCGTGAGGAATCGGTTGAGTCGTTAAGGACACGGATACGGAATATCATTATAGAACTTTCCGGTAGAGAAGGCGAGGAATAGCCATGAAGACACCAACAACGTTAAATGAATTTACCTGTGTCGTCACCGGCGCGAGCGGAGCCACCGGTCGCGTCATTACAGAATTTTTATTATCAAAAGGTGCTATCGTTGTTGGGACGCGCCGTGAATCAACAGTCAAGCTGGCTCAAGAGCAGGACCGTTTTTACACAGTTCAAGTGAATCTGGCCGACCGAGGCGCTACCGAGGAGGCCGTGGCGCAAATTCTCAGCACCGTGGGTCAGGTGCACGCCTGGATCAATGTTGCCGGAGGATTCAAAATGGGAATTCCGGTGGAGACGTTAAGTCACAATCATATTCATGAGATGATGCAAATCAATTTTTTTCCAGCGCTTCATGGATGCGGGGCTATTGTACGGCATATGAAAGCGAAGGGCTTCGGACGTTTGATCAATTTTGGTTCCGCAGCGGTGGAAACGGGTATTGCGAATGCCTTGCCCTACGTAATGAGTAAGGCGGCGGTCCATGAATTGTCCCTGACTCTGGCCCAGGAACTGGAACCAGATGTGACCTGCAACTTAATTATTCCTGGAATTATCGATACGCCCGCCAATCGTCAGGCCATGCCTGCTGCGGATACCGCAACCTGGACAGCGCCTGAAACCATCGCCAGGATCATTGGCGATGTGCTACTAAGTCAAAAGAATGGAGAAAAGATTTTTGTCTAAACAGATTTTAGTTCCCCTGGCCGAGGGGTTTGAAGAAATTGAAGCAGTAACCATCATCGACATTTTACGTCGGGCAGGCGCAGAAGTTGTGACGGTGGGTTTAATGAAGCGCAACGTTTGCGGGTCCCACGGTATCCGAATCGTAGCAGACAGCGTCCTGGCGGAAGAAATGGACAAGACCTGGGATGCCATTGTTTTGCCTGGCGGCGTACCGGGTACTCCCAATCTGGCTGGAGATAAGCGGTTATTGACGCTGTTGCAAAAAACAGCGGATCGTGGTGGGACCACCGCCGCCGTTTGTGCCGCACCCTATGTCCTGGAGCAGGCCGGCTTGACTCGTGAACGGGAGGTTACCTCCCATCCCGGATGGGCGGAAAAACTAACAAAAGGCCATCATACTGGACAGCGGGTGGTGATAGATGGCAATCTTATTACCGGTCAGGCGGCCGGTTCAGCCATGGATTTCGCGTTTCAGTTAGTGGAAATTCTCTTCGGACCGGACACGGTTGAGTCCGTAAATCAGAGTGTCTTGGCGAATCTCTCACATTAATTACTAAAAAGGATAGACTATGAAGAACCCGGCAATATCATCACGCCTATATAAACGATTCACCGATGAATTTGTAGCCGATACCCAGGGCCGTTTGGCGCAAAATGCAGCGGTCCAACGCGATATCCGCGAATTGGCCGTGAACTGGGAAGCATTTCGACAGATTGATCACACGTTTTCTAATGTTATCAGCGGAGAGCTGCCCGTCACTAATCAGAAAAAAAGTGGTCGGTGTTGGGGGTTTGCGGGCCTGAACCTGATGCGCATTTATTTATCACGTCGTTATCACCTGGACAAATTTGAGTTTTCGCAAAATTATTTCATGTTTCATGACAAGCTGGAAAAGTCCAATTATTTTCTGGAAAATATTTTGAAGACCCTGGATGAACCCTGGGACAGCCGTCTCTTGATGCATCTTCTGGCTGATCCCATTCAGGATGGTGGGCAATGGGACATGTTTGTGAATCTTATTGAGAAATACGGCGTGGTTCCCCAATCCGTTATGCCCGAGAGTTTTCAGAGCAGTGATTCCCTGATGATGAACCGGATTGTCACCCGAAAATTGCGGGAATTTGCGGCGGAATTGCGGAAAGCACATCGGGAGAATCACGTGACCGTGTCTGACTTGCGCGCCATGAAAGAAGATATGTTGGCTACCGTGTACCGGTTATTAGCCATTCATCTGGGTACTCCGCCCCAGTCGTTTGATTGGCAAACACGGGATAAAGATAAACAATTCATCCGGTTTGAGAATTTGACGCCCCAATCTTTTTACCGGGACCATGTGGGGGTGGATTTAAATGAAATGATTTGTCTGATCAACGCGCCCATGAGTGACAAACCCTATAACGAATTATTTACGGTAGAGTATTTAGGAAATGTGGTAGAAGGCCGAATTGTAAAATACATAAACCTTGAATCCAATCAGTTAAAACAATTTGCTATCCAGGCGCTAAAGGACGATCACCCCGTCTGGTTCGGCTGTGATGTAGGGAAGCATTTTCACCGGGATATGGGTGTTATGGATCTGGACCTGTATGATTACGATTTGTTTTACGGTGTACCTATTGGCATGGATAAGGCTACACAGTTAGAGTACGGAGACAGTATGATGACCCATGCCATGTTGTTTACCGGAGTGGATATAAAAGCGGGAAGCCCTCGGAAATGGCGCGTTGAAAACAGTTGGGGCGATAAGGTGGGCGATAAAGGATTCTACATCATGACGGATGAATGGTTTGACAAGTATCTCTATGAAATTGTCATAGAAAAAGCCTATTTGCCGGAGGACATTGTTAACATCTACGATCGGGAACCGGTGAAACTGGCGCCGTGGGATCCCATGGGTGCTTTGGCCCGATAAGGCGTACCACTTCCATAAGTGTGGGGCCCCGTTTATTAGGTAACCTGGGGATTCCCAAAAAAATTAGCGTTGATAGTATGCCACGATGGAGGCTTTTGCCTGTGTCGCGGTGTGAAGATAAAAGCCAACACCATTTCCGATAGCGTATTTGCGTCTAGACCAAAGTAGTCTCTACTCAGGGTATATCTTGTATGTTGATGTGGTGGATTATGCTCCGGTGGAAACGAACCGCAGAATCCTTTTGGTCCAAAACTGGTGACACTTTGGATGCTTTAGGTGGAGGCACACGGATCGTACGTGGTCACGGCAAAACGTTTGGTTGGATGGCAGGAGTCACTCGCGTGTTCCGTCATTTATGCAGGATGTTTGCCTGGAAAAGACCACAACTTCCTGTAAAACAAGGTTAAGAAATCGGTGGTAATTTGATGAGGGGATTCTCCCCGAATTTAGAGGTGAAGAGAATGAAATGAGGAAGCTGTATTTATTCGACGTCGACGGTACACTAATCAGTCCCGGGCCGGCACCCCGAAAAATGTTGAATCAGGCGTTTGTGGAGTTAACGGAAAAAAATCCAGATTTACAGATAAGTGACGTGGCGGGATTTACAGACCCGCTGATTGTTCGCACGGGACTGGAACGATTGGGGATTGATGGCGTTGTTTCCAATCTTGTGAGCGAAATATTGGACCGGTATCTGGAACTCCTGGCCTCTGAATATCCCGACTCACCGGAGCCTAAAACCTACTCGGACGCGCTAGCGCTGGTTTCCGCCGTGGAAACCAAAGGACACGCTGTTGGGCTTTTAACGGGTAACATTCGGGGAGGGGCGCGCATCAAATTGGAGAAATTCAATCTCTTCCGGCGTTTCCCCTTCGGCGTATTTGGAGAAGATGGTCATACTCGCTCTGATTTACCCCGGGTGGCTCTTGAACGAGCCTGGGAGAAATTGGGAGAATCATTTCGTTTTGAGCAAATGGTTATCGTGGGGGATACGGTAGAAGACTGCAAAATCGCCGTTGAAAATGGGGCGCAGTCGGTCATCGTATGCCGACGCCCGGAATGGCGATCGGCGATTGAAAAATATGATCCTACCTGGGTGGGAGAACGCCTGGACGATCCAGGACTTTTGGCAACAATTTAAAGGAGTGAGCGCAACATGACATTTTTGTATCCTGCAATAAAGGTAATTCACATTTTATCCATAGCGAGTTGGTTTGGCGCCGGATTGGCGATTCTGTATCTGGTAAAGGCCGAGTCAGCCGAATCACAGGAGCGAACGGCACTGACGCTGATTCGTAATATTCAAGGCATGGGAGCGATCGTGGCGGTTTTAGCCGGTTTAGGCATGGCGATGCTGTGGCCGGATTGGCTTAAAGATGGTTGGCTGCATACCAAAATATTGTTGTGGATCATTGCCCTGGGATTGGTCCATATCTCTGGAGCTAAATTGAAAAAAAGGCTGAATGGAGAAGCCATTGCTCCCACCGTCATCCGCCGTTTCCAGATCATCGGTCTTGTCTGCATGACGATATCCATGATTCTGGTGGAGTTCAAACCTTTTTGACCGCTTCAATTCCCACCTGTTTTAGCGCAGCAGCCCAGGTTTTCAACTTCTCACGTCGCCAGGTTTCATTTTTACGGGGATGATAAATGGCATCATAGGCCGGGGCGGTTGTCATTTCACCAAGAGCATTGGCGTGGAGCAGCAATTGGAGAACACCCAGGGCAGTACGATCTCGCATGGACGAATGTCCAACGGGACGGTTCAATAGGTCAGCTAAAAATTCTAATAACGCCGGTCGCGAGCCACCACCGCTGGCAGACAGCGGTTCCTGATTAAGCTCCGTTTCCATGGTCATGAGGATGTCGTGCACCAGGAAGCCGATAGATTCCATGGCCGCTCGAACCAATTCATCGGGCGTTGGAGAGGATAGGTTATGATATACGGTGGAAAACCTATCCTTCCAGTAAGGAGCCGCTAAACCGACGAACCCAGGAACCAGGGCTCCTTGGGTTTCAATCCGAGCAGCGCGTTCATGCCAAACCATGTCGGTATGAGAAAAATCAAGCTTGTCTTCCAGCCAGTAAAACAGGGAATTACAGGCATTGATGGTTCCTTCCAGGAGATATACAGCCTGCTTGGAATCAGACACCAACACATTGCTTAATAATCCGGAGCTGTGACGGGGTTCCCCGCCGGTGTTGAGTTGCACGGAACCGGAAGTCCCGAAATTCATTGCCAGGGCTCCTGTTGATATCCCCTGTTGTCCAATCAGCGCCGCCTGCTGATCACCGATAACGCACCGCAAAGGAATCGCCCCCTCCGGTCCCCCAAGATTACCCCAATCGGCAACGACCGGCTGCAGGGCCGGGAGAGTCGAAGGGTGAATATCAAGCAAGGTGAGAAGATCCGTATCCCACCGACGCTGATCCAGGTTGAACAGTAAACTTCTCCCTGCAATGGATTCATCTACCGCAAGCGTACCGGTGAGATGAGCTACAATAAAGGTTGAAATGGGTCCAAACCACGCCTCCTCACGTTGAACAATGGCCTCCAGTTCCGGGTGGTGGTCAAGCATGTGACGGTATTTCGGTCCCCCAAAATGAGCCGAAAGGGGAATTCCGGTTTTCTCATGGATTTGAGTCGCGTGAGGAAGAAGTCGCTCCACCACATCGCCGGCGCGGCTGTCCTGCCAACTCAAAGCCGGACTCAACGGTTGGAGTCGGGCTTTATCCCAGAATAGAAATGTGGAGCGTTGACAGGCCAATCCGGCGGCTTCCAAGGTGATGTTATTTTCGGAAGCCCAGTCCAAAGACCGAGAGGTTAGCGCATCCACGGCCGCCTGAATGTCCGAAGCATCCGATTCCACATGATGAGGTGCGGGACGATGCAGAGCATGTTTAACCCGATGCGTAAAAACCAATTCCTGCCGAGCGTTGAAAATAAACGCCTTTGACGAAGACGTCCCTAAGTCCAGTACTAAATAATGCGATGTTAAACTCATATTACCTTAAATGTTTGAGACCCGGAATAAGTAGGCCAATCACTCCGCATGCAGCAGCGGCGATACCAATGCCTAAAAAGACGATCCGGATATCAGTGAAGCCAGCTACGATACCCGTGAGGGCCGCTGACAAGGCAGTCACGCCCACCACGGATAAATGAACCATAGAAAATAACCGACCGTGATAGATGTTGGATACATGTTTTTGAATGATAGCGGTTCGGGAAATGACAATGAAAGGAATGCCGATTCCATGAATCACGATAATGCCCATCACAAAGGATATGGATTGGGCCCAAAAAAGAAGGGAATAGGTTAGGCCGTCCATTACCATACCCAACAAGAGCAACGAGCCACTGCGATAACGATGAAGATACTTGTATACTAATCCGGAACCAATCAGCATTCCCAACGCCATCAACGCTTCCACAAAGGCATATTGAGCCGCGGTCCCATTGAGGGCCTGTTTCACCAGGATAGGCATCCCCACAATAGCCGGTCCCATGATAAACAAGTTGTTTAAGACCGTGAGTAGTAGTATATATCCTAAAGTAGGATGGGATGTCAAATAGCGGAATCCTTGAAGTAATTCCTGGATAGATCGGGTTTCAGCGCCAACCGTTCGGTGGTAATGCACCGGTTTGATGGCTAATAGAAGTCCCAATGCCAGAAGGAAAGACATTCCATCAAGGATAAATAACCACGGGATTGAAATGAATTTTAAAAGAGAGCCAGCCAAGGCCGGTCCCAGGAGATAGGCCAATTGGGAAGAAGTGGATAGCACAGAGTTGGTTTTCACCAGCAAATTTTTCGATACCAGGAGAGGAACAAAGGCATTGAGGGCAGGAGGAAACAGAGTCCCGAAACTGGCGCGGCAAAAAGCCAGGCATCCAATTAACAGGGAATGACTCCATCCATACCAGATGAATAGTGGGATCAGGGCGACGGTCAGGGCCTGAGAAGCCTGGGAAAAGATCATGACCTTCATTCGGTTGTAACGGTCGGAAAACACACCGGCCCATAAACCAAACAACAGGGCGGGGAAATAAGCGCTCATGGCTACTAGCCCGGTGATGACTGTACTTCCTGTCAGATCCAGGATCAACCAGACCAGGGCGATTTGATAAATGGCATCACCAGCCGCCGTAATGCCTTGGGCGGCCCACAACAACGCTAAATCTTTTTTAGGGGCTGGCATGGGTTGGGTTTCGTCATTTAGTAATTAAAAATTAGGTCATAAAAGGGTTTTTCCCTTTGAGAAAATCCACAGTAATTTTTTGGGCTTTTGAGCCGGTATGAACCCCAAAGTGGGATAGCCTTTTCTTCCAGGCTCAAGAATAATTAACCATTTAAGGAGGAAACCATGTCACTGGTTATCACGGATGAATGTATCAACTGCGGCGCCTGCGAACCTGAATGTCCCAATACTGCGATTTATGAAGGCGGTGTAGAGTGGGAATTAAACGGGGAAACCCATGAGGCCATGTCTGATGAATTCTACTATATCGTTCCAGAAAAATGCACCGAATGCAAAGGCCATTATGATGAATCTCAATGTGTAGAGGTTTGTCCGGTAGATTGCATTGAAGTTGGTGTTGAAGAATCTGAAGAAATCCTCATGGAGCGATACGAGCAGCTTACCGCATAAATAGTCTTTCTTTAAATTCGTTTTGGCTTAATTTGGTTCGGCAATAAAAAGGAGTGAATCATGGCCTACATCATTGCTGAACCATGCGTTGGTGTCTGCGATACAGCCTGCGTGGAGGTCTGTCCTGTCGATTGTATTCATCCCACCAAAGATGAATGGGATGTGGCCGGATACGACGAAAATAACCTGGACGGTAAAATGTTGTATATCGATCCAGAGGAGTGCATTGATTGTGGGGCCTGCGAGCCAGAATGTCCGGTAGAAGCTATTTTTGAGGAAAGCGAAGTTCCTGAAGATTGGCACCGTTTTATTAAAATCAATTACGACTATTACGGGCGACCCTATAACGATTGATTCACCAATACCTACGTATCAAAAAAGCGGCTATCCAACAGTAGCCGCTTTTTATTCATCCCTCATTCAAAGAGTGTATTATGGATAATAATGACGTCTTAGATCTGTTAAAAACTGTTCCTTACCCTGGGTTTTCCAGGGATATCGTTTCCTTTGGAATGGTGGATCAGATTCACATCGAAAAGGATCAAATCAAGATTCAATTAAAGATTTCCACTCAGCAGGAAGAAAAACGCCAGTCCGTGGTGAACGCCGTCCGGGACGTCCTGGAAAAAACAAAAGCCTTCCAGGATATTCAGGTTACGGTTTTGGATCAACCGCCATCGCAGCCCAGTGTGGAAACGGCGCAGCCGCGCGCAATTAATGGAAAGGTTACCCATATTATTGCGGTAGCCAGTGGAAAAGGCGGAGTGGGAAAATCCACTATTGCCGCCAACTTGGCAGCGACGCTGAAAAATCGCGGCCATTCAGTGGGGCTTTTAGATTTGGACATCTATGGTCCCTCCCTGCCCATAATTCTGGGATTCAACGGCCAACCGAAAGTCACGGCGGCCCAGAAGATTATTCCCATGGAACGGTACGGCATGAAAGTCATGAGTTTCGGATTTTTAAGTGGGAACGAAACACCGGTAATCTGGCGTGGCCCCCTGGTGGCACGGATGACCGAACAATTTTTCCGAGATGTGGAATGGGGTGAATTGGATTATTTGATTTTGGATCTTCCTCCGGGAACCGGCGATGTTCAACTTACTTTGAGTCAGAAAGTACCGTTGACCGGTGCCATCATCATTACGACCCCTCAGGATATTGCATTGGCGGATGTGAAAAAGGGAGCGGATATGTTTCGCAAGGTTAACACGCCGGTGCTAGGTGTCATTGAAAACATGTCCGGGTATTATGTTCGCGGGCAACTTTCCCGTGATAGCGGTGATTTGCCGAATGATTTGAAACTAACAATTGAAGGTAGTTCAGATGTCACCCTGGCGGAGGATGGTTCCGTTTCCTTTACCATTGATCTTTTCAAGCGCGGCGGGGGAACCCGTGAAAGCGAACGCTTAGGGGTACCCTTATTGGGTGTGTTGCCTTTGACTCCCGAAATCATGGCTGCCACGGATGCCGGGAAGCCCTTGGTGCTTCATGACCCTGAAGGTGTCATTGCCAAATCCTTTGAAGTCATCGTCGATAAGTTGGAGGATGCGTTAAACGCCTGATATTATGTCCTTTTGGATGCCCTATATCTTAGTCCTGTTAGTGGGCTCCGGAACGATTTTTCCTTTCTGGTTAACGCGATATACATCGAGTCATTCGGGATCGCGATATACTCAAGATATCCTGGAGATGTATTTTATTTTTTCAGGAGTAGCAACCGGCTTCATTTGGTTCCAAATTCCTGTGTTGCAAATTCGATTGTCCGCCCTGGTGTGGACCATTGCCGTCTTGGCGGTGGTATTGTACAGTCTTTGGGTTCAATTCGCCCCCCGACTTCTTTGGATTCCCAGTCTCTTTGGTTTATTGGTTCTTCGTCACCTAAGCTCCGCGCAGATTCCGGTATATCCCCAGTGGATTTTTATGGGGAAAATACTCTTGATCGCCAGTTTGATTGTTCTGAGCGTACTTATGCTGTTATCATGGATCCAGCCCAAGGGAATACCGATAGATCTTCATCGTCATCACCGTCAAATCAAAGCTTTTCTGATTCTCATTCTCATCCGATTTGGGTGGGATTTAGGTATGCTTCTGGTTGCGGGAACAGAAGACGATTACGGTATTCGCCTGCCGCTTTACCGCTTTTTATTGGAAAATGAATTACGGGTAGGGTTGACATACAGTTTAACGGGTTGGATTTTCCCCCTTCTATTTTCCGGAGGACTTTCAATTTGGGGGCGTAAACTATCGCCTGCTATATGGCGTTGGGGAGAAATCTTGTTGGTCTTTATTTTTAGCATTAGCCTGCTTGCCGGAGGATATTTTTTACTGAATTATGGATATGCCTTTTAATGGAATTCTTCGGAAGTCAGTTGACTGCCGAGAGAGTGGGCAGTAATTTCGCCGGCGATTTTCTTTCTGAATGACGTTGACACCCATGAGCCCTGACGATTTAAAATCTAAAATCACCCACGGAGCCCAATTGCCAGTTCATATTGCAATCATTATGGATGGGAATGGACGTTGGGCTAAGGTGCATCGACTGCCGCGGGTAGCAGGTCACCGGGAAGGCATCAGTTCCGTTAAGGAAATAACCCGGGTTTGCGGTGAGTTGGGTATTCGTCATTTATCCCTGTACACCTTTTCCACCGAAAACTGGCGTCGACCCAGGTCGGAAGTAACGGCACTCATGAACCTGTTGCTAACTACCATCAAGAAAGAAATTCGGGAGCTGGATAAAAATAACGTTCGCCTTACCACAATCGGAGATTTAAGCGCGCTCCCGGAAAAGACCCGGCAAGGTCTTCTTGATGGGATAGAACAGACCAAGCACAATACGGGATTGAATTTAAATCTTGCTTTGAATTATGGGAGCCGTCAAGAGTTGGTCCGTGCTGTACAACATTTAGTTCAGGATATAAAAGCGGGTGTTCAGAAACCGGAAGATCTCGATGAAGCGGTCTTATCTTCTTATTTGGATACCTCGGGAATGCCGGACCCGGATCTCCTGATCCGGACCGGTGGGGAATATCGATTATCCAATTTTTTACTATGGCAATGCGCCTACACGGAATTTATGGTGACGGAAACTTATTGGCCGGATTTTCGGGAACAACAATTGTTGGAAGCCATTTATGAATACCAGACCCGCGAACGGCGGTACGGTATGATTAGCGAACAATTAAAATCTGATACGTAATGAATTGGAGTCAAAAATTCTTCACAGTCCTCGGACTGTTTTTTTGTATTCTGGGGGCCCAGGAGAGCCAGGATATAAAACTGAAATCTGTATCCGTTTCCGGCAATTCCATGACGTCGGAATCCATGATTACCTATACCGCCGGATTACGACCCGGGTCCACCATCACCGCCGGTGAGTTTACCCGGGCGGTGAAGCGTCTCTGGCAGTTGGGCGTTTTTCGTGATATTCAAATTATTCTGAATGATGAATCGGAAGACGGGTTGGATATTACCATTCAGGTAGAGGAAAATCCCGTTTTGGGCGCCATTACCTACAAAGGAAATAAAAAAATAAAGGATTCTAAATTCGAAGAAGAACTGGATTTGAAAGTTGGTCAAAGGATTAAGCCCAACACCATTCACGACGTCATTGAGGATATGAAAGCGCTTTATGCCGAAGATGGATATTTACTGGTTTCGATTGAACCGGAACTGGTGGAAACCCAGAATACCACGATCCGCGACCCCAAAATCAAAGCCAATACTAAAGATGTAATTTTCCACATTGAAGAGGGGAAGAAAGTCCGGATTCGGAAGATTACGTTTGATGGAAACGAGTCCTTTTCTGACTTCCGCCTTCGCCGGGCGTTAAAAGAAACCAAACAACAACGCTGGTATTTGTTTTGGCGATCTTCCTATGATCGGGATAAATACGAAGAAGACCTGAACAATCTTCGCACATTCTATCGCAATCATGGATATCGAGACATAACGATCAAGAAGGATTCTGTATTCTATTCTGGTGACCGTCGCCGTATGGATATCGTAATCCGCTTAGAGGAAGGTCCACAGTATAAGTATCGGAATTTCAGTTGGGAAGGCAATAATCTATTTACCACTGAAGAGCTGGAAGATCGCCTGGATCTGAAAAAAGGTGATGTATATAATGAAGAAACCTTCAATCTAGCCGTCTTTGACCGAGTCCAAGGTTTGTATATGGATCGAGGGTACATCTACAGTCAGATTCAACCTCAGATTACTCCCATTGGAAAAGATTCCCTGGATATTCATTTTGTGATCCAGGAAAACCATAAAGTCTACGTACGGAATATTCTGATAGCCGGAAACACGAAAACACGGGAAAATGTGATTCGTCGGGAATTGAAGATTTATCCTGGTGATGTGTTTAACCGCAATAAATTGATCCGGTCCCAACGGGAAGTATGGATCCTGAATTATTTTGCCAATGTGACACCCAATGTTCTTCCTGTGGATGACGACGAGGTGGACCTGGAGATTACGGTTGAAGAGAAGTCATCAGATCGAGCCAGCGCCAATCTTGGATTTACCGGTGAATACGGCATGACCGGCGGCGGCGGATTGGAATTCACCAATTTCAGGGGGTTGGGTCAGCGCTTGAATCTCAGTTTTAATATGGGGACCAATTATTCGTTTTACACAACCACTACACCGTCCAAATACCGGTCTTTTAGCCTAAGTTTTACGGATCCGATGATTTATGATACCCCAAACCTTGTGGGCTTTTCGTTGTTCTATACCTATCGTGGTGCCTCGACCAATTACTCGTATCCTTTGGATTTCGCCATGCGTGGCGCCTCCCTGACTTGGGGACGTCGTTTACGTTGGCCGGATGATTTCTTTCGGGGAAATTGGAATTTGGGCTATACCCAAAAAGAATATTACGGATCAAGTGACGATTTAGAAAAATATGTGGGAGGACTAGAAACATCCAGAGCGTTGGCTTTTAGTCAGGCGATAACTCGGGATAGCCGGGACCGGCCTGAATTCACAACTCGAGGTTCTCGAATGATCTGGCGGACCAAATTTTCCGGGGGAATCCTGGGTGGGAACGAAGACTACCATAAACATGTTTTGGATTTGGAATGGTATACGCCTACATTCTGGAAATTTGTTTTGATGAGTTCTTTCAAAATAGGTGTGATTCGCCCTCTACCATCGAGCGGAGATGAGCATTCCATTGTTCCTTATGATGAGAAATTCATCATGGGTGGGAATGGAATTCCCTATGGGAATATGCTTCGGGGATATCCGGATAACTCCATTGGTCCATTGACCTCAGACGGACGCCCCCTGGGTGGGAATTCCATGCTTAAATTCACCACGGAATTTCGCATCCCATTCTCCGAAAATCCGGTAGTATATGGGTTGGTGTTTGCTGAAATGGGTAATGTTTGGGATTCTACGACCATGACCGAACCCCTGTATTTACCCCGAAACGGCCCTTTGTCATTGAAACGGACTGCCGGAATCGGTATTCGTTTCTTTATGCCCATGATTGGGATGTTGGGCTTCGATATGGGGTATGGGTTCGATGACATTACTGGTGATGGCCAACCGGAGGGATGGAACTATACCATTACATTTGGACAACCTTTCTAACAGGACAGGAGAAAACATAGTGAGGACAAAACGATTGAAAACCCTCATACTAACGGGCTTAATGCTGTGGCCCATTTTAGGCACAGCTCAGGTGAAAATCGGCTATATTTCTTCGGAACGAATTCGCAATGAATATGAAGAATTCAAAGATGCTGAATCACAACTCCAGTTGGAATTTCAAAAGGTGCAAACCGAATACCAGGATATGCTGATGCGGTTGGACAGCCTGAGGCAAGCCTATGAAACCCAACGGCTTATGAGTTCACCGGACTGGCGTCGCGAGAAGGAACAGGAAATAACCAACCTGGAACAGTCCATCCAATTATTCCAATCGCAAAAAGTAGGACCGGAAGGAGAATTATATAAACGCCAGGCGCAAATGGAGTATACGATTTTGACCAAGGTCAAGCAGGCCGTCGATAAGGTGGCCATCAGTAATGGGTATGATTTTATCTTCGATGGCTCCGTGTCACTGCTGTATGGGAAACCCACCTATGATGTGACGGACGATGTTCTGCATGAGCTAAAAAAAGTTACCGAAGACAGTAAATAACTTAATCGCTTGTGATCAACTTGCGTGAGCTGGCTTCCCTTTGTGGCGGGGAAGTCGTTGGTAATGGGGACCTTTCCATTTCTGGAGTTTCGGAAATCCAGGATGGAAAACCAGGAACGATCACATTTTTAGCAAATCCCCAGTATCGAAAATATTTACCGTTAACAACTGCATCAGCGGTTATCGTAGCGGATGCAGACTCCTTACAGGGTAAGCCGGGAATTGTTGTGGGCAATCCCCAATTGGCAATGACCAAAGTCTTGGGTTATTTTGCTCCGGAGGTCCACAGTCTCACCGGATGTCATCCCACGGCGGATATTGATTCCTCAGCTCAAGTGGGTACAGGTACGGCTATTGGACCGTTTGTGTCAATAGGTCCTCATGTTACCCTTGGCGAGGGTTGTGTCCTCCATGCCCGGGTAACCATTCATGAGGGATGCTCAGTCGGAGCGGGATCCGTACTTTACCCAGGAGTGGTTCTCTATCCCCGAAGCCGGATAGGAACCAAGTGCATTATCCATGCAGGGACGGTGATTGGCAGTGACGGATTCGGCTTTGTAACGGAAAAAGATGTTCACTACAAAATCCCCCAGAATGGTGGTGTATTCATTGGAGATCACGTGGAAATAGGCGCCAATTGCGCCATCGACCGGGGGACGATCAGTGACACCAGAATTGGTTCAGATACCAAAATCGATAATTTGGTACATATTGCCCATAACGTGACCATTGGCCGGGGTTGTTTAATCACGGCGCATGTTGGTCTTGCCGGCAGTGTAAAATTAGGAGATTTCTGTATCCTTGCCGGTCAGTCAGGAGTGGCGCCCCATCTAGAAATCGGGGACCGGGCGGTGGTGGCCGCTAAATCGGGCGTCACAAAATCCTTGGAGCCAGGCAAGGTGTATGCGGGGATGCCGGCTCGGGAAATTCGGGAACAAAATCGACGGGATGCATTACCCCGCCAGGTCGAATCCCTTAAAAAACGATTAGAAACATTGGAAAAAACTTTAGCTCAACATTCTCATGAGACGAAAACAACGAACCATTAAAACACCTGTTTCCTGTACCGGGCGGGGGCTGCATACCGGGGTAGAGTGTACCATAACCTTTAAGCCGGCGGCGGAAAATACAGGGATTCGATTCCTGCGAAAGGATGTGGAAAATTGTCCGGAAATCAAGGCGGACATTAACCATGTTGTGGATATTTCCCGGGGGACCACCATTGAACAGGCCGGTATTCGGATTCATACCGTAGAACACGTTCTGTCAGCGGTATCGGGTCTGCGGATCGACAACATCTTGATCGAATTGACCGAAAAAGAACCTCCTGTGATGGACGGCAGTTCCAAGGCGTTTGTGGATGCGTTGCTTAAAGCCGGTTTTCAGGAACAGAACGCTCCCAGGGAGGTCCTGGAGATTGATAAAGGTGTAGCCTATTCTGATCCGGAGCGGGGGGTGGATATCCATGTGTTGCCTTCCGACCGGTTTCGGGTCACCTTTATGATAGATTACAAATTACCCAGTCTGGGTACACAATATACGGCCGTCTATAACATGGAACGGGACTACCCGGAACAGATCGCTCCGGCACGGACATTCTGCTTTCTCAGCGAAATTGAATCCCTCAAAGAACAAGGGTTAATTCAAGGGGGAGGACTGGATAATGCGGTGGTTATCATTGATAAACCCATCGAACGGGCAGAAGTGGAACGACTCCGAACTCTATTTGGCATTGAAGATGAAATCATTCTGGGCGCCAACGGAATACTAAACGGGAAAGAATTGCGTTTTTCCAATGAACCGGTTCGGCACAAAGCTCTGGATCTTATCGGTGATTTGGCCCTGTTGGGGATACCCATCAAAGGCCATGTGATCGCCGCCCGCAGCGGTCATGCCGCCAATGTGGAATTGGTGAAAAAGATCCGCAAGGAATATGAAAAGAAAACGCTCCAGAAACGCTTCCAGGAGAAAACAGCCGATGATTATCTTCTGGACATTAACGGAATTCTCAAACTCATGCCTCACCGGTATCCCTTTGTCTTAATCGACCGGATTCTGGATATGACCTTGGGCGAAACATTAACCGCCATCAAGAACGTCAGTTTTAACGAACCCTTTTTCCAGGGACATTTTCCCAATCAACCGGTGATGCCCGGTGTACTTATTTTGGAAGCCATGGCTCAGGCCGGGGCGTTTTTAGTTTTGAACAGCGTGGATGATCCTCTGACCAAAAACATGTATTTTTCTGCAGTTCAGGACGCCAAATTCCGTCATCCCGTCATTCCCGGTGATCAACTACGCTTGGAATTGACACTGGAAAAATTTCGCATGGGCACAGTTCGTTTGAAAGGAATAGCCTATGTGGGATTGAAAAAAGTGGCCGAGTCTACCCTGATGGCCAGTGTTGTAGACCGCATTACAGGATAAGTCATCGCCAGTTCGATCCATCCTACTGCTCTTATTGCTCCCACGGCACAGTTGGGTGAAAATGTTACTGTGGGACCGCACACCATCATTGAAGACCAGGTTGTGGTGGGTGCTGGGACGTCCATCGGTCCTTTTGTCACCTTGCGCTCCGGGACTACCATCGGCCGGGACTGCCGTCTCTTCCAGTATTGTTCTATCGGCGAAGAACCACAGGATATAAAATATGCAGGTGAACCTACCCGGACCATCATCGGCGACCGGGTCACCATCCGGGAATATGTATCCATTAATCGAGGAACAGCGGCTCACGGACAGACCGAAATCGGTAATGACGTTCTGCTTATGACCAGCGTACATATTGCCCACGATTGTATCATTGGGAATGGAGTCATCTTTGCCAATCTGGTTACCCTGGGTGGTCATGTCGAGGTGGAGGACGGGGCTTCGCTAGGTGGTGGTGTTCTGGTACATCAATTTTGCCATGTAGGGAAGTATAGCTTTGTGGGGGGTGGTTTTCGAATTGTTCAGGACGTACCTCCCTTTATTCTGGCTGCGGAAGAACCTTTAATGTACAAGGGCATCAATCGGGTGGGATTGAGACGTAAAGGGTTTACTCGGGAGGAAATGACCCGTATCAAACAAGCCTACCGGATTTACTTCCGATCCGATCTTCCCCGTCTTCAGGCATTGGACCAAATGGCCAATCAATTTGGGGATGATCCTCACGTTCAATCGATTCTGAAGTTTATCTCCGCTAGTGAACGAGGCATTATTTAAACGCCGGATTGTTTTCTGGCTAGTCTCCGGTTTTCTCGCCAGCTCTGGTTTGATTGGACAAAACCTGATTCTGGATCTTTCCGGAGTATCGACATCGTTTATAACGGCGGTAAAACCGGGCCTAATTCGTCAGGCATTGGTTCAGTCTCACCATCCTGTAATTACCTGGAATCCTCTCCGTCGTACCGCTGTCGGTCTTCGCTATACCTTTTCAATGACCCCTGAATCCGAAGCCTTGCCCCGGAGCATGCAAACCTGGTCGGGTGAAGTGTCTCAGCTGCTCACCACAAATCTGGGAGTATCAGGACAGTTAGCCTGGGCTCAGGATGGCGCGGATGTGGCGGTCATGCAGGGTGCCGGTCTGGTTTTACGACCGGGAGACACATGGTACATTGGCATTCAACTTTCTGCACTGAAAGGCGCGCAGCAGTTTCATAATCAAACAATGGATGTCCGTTTGGCAGTAGATCTTCCTCGCTTACCGGGGCAAACCACGATAGGGTTTGGACAGAACACAGCCACTTATCGTTTCAATACCGGAGTGTTGGCGACGGCTCCTTCCTCCCTGGAGACCCAACAGAATTATTTATTTGGATCCTGGCGTTGGGGAACCCGCGAGATAGAGATGGTCCCGACACTGATCGTTGGATCGAATCTCATCCTTTTTTCTTTGGAGTTGCTTAAACTATCCCCATGAGTTTGCGAAAAATTTCTATTTTGGGGTCCACGGGCTCCATTGGGCTTAATGCTCTGAATGTTATCAAAAACCTTAGGGATCGGTTTGAGGTTTGCTATCTGAGTTGCGGTCGTCAATGGGAAACGCTGGTGCGCCAAGCTCAGGAATTCCACCCCCGAGCAGTAGTAGTATTGGATAAAATTTCCGCCGATCGCACCCGATCCGCATTGGAAGGTACGGGGATAGAGGTGTTATCTGGTCGGGAGGGATTGCTGGAGTTGGCCAGTCGGGATGATGTGGATTTGTTGTTGAATGCCATCGTGGGTGCTGCCGGGATGGAACCCACCTACCGGGCCCTTTCCGCTGGTGTGGATGTGGCCCTCAGCAACAAGGAAAGTCTGGTCATGGCCGGTGATTTAATTTCACAAGTTCAGCGCCAAACGGGAGCACAGCTCATTCCGGTTGATAGTGAACATTCGGCCATCTGGCAATGTTTGGCAGGAGAGGATATTAGCGATGTCCGGCGGTTAATTCTCACCGGGAGCGGCGGACCTTTTCGTGCCCGGCCGATAGAGACATTTTCCAGTATTACGGCAGAAGAGGCGCTCCAGCATCCCAATTGGTCCATGGGTGCCAAAATCACTATTGATTCCGCCACCATGATGAACAAAGGCCTGGAAGTCATAGAGGCTTACTGGTTATTTCATCTTCCTCCTGAAAAAATTGATATTGTGGTCCACCCACAATCGATTATTCATTCCATGGTGGAGTTTCAGGATGCGTCCGTGAAAGCCCAGTTGGGGGTTCCTGATATGAAAGTACCGATCCAATACGCCCTTACTGGTCCTCGCCACGCTCCGGCTCCCTGGGAACGGCTGGATTTATTAGCTGTGAAGGAACTTACCTTTGAGCCGGTAGATCTGAATCGCTTTCCGGCCATCGAGTTGGCCTACGAAGCGTTGCGCCGAGGCGGGTCCAGTCCGGCGGCCTTGAATGTGGCCAATGAACAAGCAGTGTACCGGTTTTTAAAAAACGAAATTGGATTTACTGATATTCCCCGGATTATTGAAAACGTGTTAGACTCCCATGATTGGAACGCACATCCCAATCTAGAAGATTTGATCGAGTTGGAACAGGATATCATTCAATCCGTAACAAACTATTCTGTGACTGCGACGGAAACCAAGGTGTAACGTTTCTGTTGGCATCACTCTAAGATGAAAAGACCATTATTATGACAACTTTGTGGGCAACCATTTTCGTTCTTGGCGTCCTGATTTTTATTCATGAATTGGGGCACTATCTGGCGGCGCGTTCTGTCGGCGTGCGGGTGGATCGATTCTCCATTGGATTTCCTCCACGCCTTCTCACCTTAACCTCTGAAACCGATGGTTGGCGTTTCCGTCTTTACTTTTATCGTTGGAACGCCGATCGCCGTTTAGAATGGCAACCAGTTTTTGAAAAACAGTTTAATCGTCCCGGGAAAAAGGGAAGCGGAACCGAGTATTGCATGGCGTTGGTTCCTCTGGGTGGCTATGTAAAAATGGCCGGGATGATCGACGAAAGCCTGGATGCAAATTTCAAGCATAGCCCCGATGAACTGGCCTCCAAAACGCCCCTTGCTCAGGCTTGGGTTATGAGTGCCGGTGTGATTATGAATATCTTTCTGGCCTGGGTCCTGTTTTCCGGGGTGGCATGGAAGACCGGACTTCCGGAAGTCTCTAATGAACCGGTCATTGCTGAATTCGTGGCCGATATGCCGGCAAAAAGTTCTGGGTTGGAAATCAATGATCGTATTTTAGCGGTCAATGGCGAGCGCCTGTCCACGTGGGGAGACATGTCCCAAAGAATTCATGCGCTTCCGGACGCCGATTTGGTGTTAACCGTCCAACGAGGTGATGAAGAATTTGATTTGCCTATTCATTCCGGGACCCAGGTTGTCATACGGGAAGGGGTGAGAGACACGCTGGGGGCGATTGGGATTTATCCCAAGGTAACGTATTTACCAATTGGTCCGGTGCAGGCCATGGGCGCGGGTGTGCGCTCTACGTCCAACACTTTCGCCATGATATTTATGTCGATTAAAATGCTGTTCACCGGCGATGCGTCCTTAAAAGAAATGGGAGGTCCTATCTTCATTGCCCAAATGGCCGGGGAAACGGCCAAAGCGGGATGGATTCCCCTGCTGACCTTCATGGCGCTTATCAGCGTCAACTTGGCCTTTCTGAATATTCTTCCTATTCCAGGATTAGATGGCGGGCATATTCTGGTCACCGTCATTCAGATAATCATCCGGCGAGAATTGTCGCTCCGGGTGCGAATGATCATTCAACAGATTGGAATGGCGTTACTGCTGCTTCTGATGATTACAGTGGTATATAACGATATTGGTCGATTGCTGGGGAATTAAGCCTAAAGCGTATACGAATCCAACCGTAGCAGCATACTTCCGTATTTTAAACGGATCTGGATTTGAATCGGCAGGCGCTGTTTGTCATCCGAAAACCAGATTTCCATATCGCCCTGATTTTTAAATAGACTTCTTTCCTTTCGAAATGGAATCACTTTCAGACAGGTAAACGATCCCGCCGGAACATTGACCGTTTCCTGAGCTGACACTTTTAATTGAAAAGCCGTTTCCCGATTATTATCGAAAGCAGCAAAATTCAGAATACTGTCCAGTTCCAAAGGAATGGTTCGAAGATAATAAAAGAGCGAATATACATCCCGGAGAGGTTCCGTGATCTGAAAGGTGTCATTTCCGGTTATGGCAATGGATTGTTGGTAATCGACCTGGGTTAAGCTGGTCAATCGGTACGATCCTTCGCGGATGACCTTTTTTTGGCGGTGTGTGTAGAGCTCGCGCTGGTCAATCCAGGTATGGATCCGGTCCCGGATTTTATAAATCCGATCCGCAATTTTTCCGGTCTGAGCGCTAAACACCACATGGTATACTGGTGTGTTATCGAGGGTGTCCGCTCCAAGAATTTCCAGAGATGCTCGACCCGCGGGAATGAAATTAAACTGCGCGGTGTAGTGCAACGACTCACCGATTTTGAATGGATAATCCTGACCGTGGCCGATCGCGAATACTAAGCCGAATAAGAACCAGACTGGCCGCATTAATTGCGAATCCTGATAAGACGGGATTGCTCCCAGCGGTAAATGGTTGATCCTGACGAAGGGGGTAAGTTCCCCCCATCCACGATGAGTTGTACTTCCGCGTCAAACTCCTTTTCAATTTCTTGGATAGAATTCATAGGCTTTTGTCCGGTCCGATTCACACTGGTGGTAGTTATAGGCTGCCCGAAATCTATACTCAATTGCCGGCAAAATTCGTGATCTGGGATACGAATTCCCACCGTGGGACCCGGACCCGATACTCGGGGATGGACCCATCCGTCTACCACGGGTACAATCACGGTAGTGTGAGCCGTCAAATAGGGTTGGATAATCTCAAAGTCCTTTTGACTCAAGGTTACCACCTTACGCACCATCTCCTGATCAGAAACCAAGACACTCCACGGTCCGCTGCGGCCTTTCACCGTTTCTAATCGTTTCAGAGCCTCTTCATGTGTGGCATCCACACCAAATCCATATAGTGTATCGGTGGGGTAAACGATCAAGCCACCTGATTGAAGGATGTTCAGAGCATGGATAATGGTCTGGGGGTCATGGACAGGGCGTTTACGCATGTTTAGACGTGTTTGGGGTTTTCGGTTTGGTTTTCCAGCGGCGGTGAAACCAGAAATATTGTTCGGGGTGGGTTCGAATCGCCTCTTCCAATTGAGTCGTATAGGCCTGAACAATATCAGTAATCGAATCACCGGATTGAATCGGTACAGGTGTGAAACGGATGGTGTAAGTATTCGATTCATCAACGTGACATGTTCCAAAGATAAGAGGAGCCTTTAAACGGCGGTGGAATACCGCCGCGCCTCTGGGCGTCGAGGCGGGACGTCCAAAGAAGGAGACAAAGACACCATGTTGACGGGCATCCTGGTCACTGGCTAGAAGCAATATCCGATTGGCTTTCAGTACATTTTTCAAGGTTTCCGTCCCCCGTTTATTATAAATGTGCTCAAGACCACCCACTTCGCGAAGTTCCCGGAAAAATCGATCCGCCCCGAGATTGGATTGACGGTTGGCAACGGCTGTCGTCGAATATCCCAAATGTCCCAGCCAGGCGGCGAGCATTTCCCAAGAGCCCCAATGTCCCGAGACTAGTAAAACACCACGCCCCTTCTGAAGTGCATCATCCAGATAGTGTTTCCCTTCCACAGCGAATCGAAGCTGATAATAGGATTGAGGCAGGGTGATAAAATTCAAGAACTCTCCAGTAAAATGTCGGTAAAGGTTTCGTACCAGGTTGTCAATTCGAGAGGGAGAATACGTTGGGAAAGCAAGGCGGAGTTGCTGGATGGCATGGGCTTGGCGACGGGGAACATGGTGATATAGAAATCCGGCCAGACGATCCCGAAAGCGGAGACGGGTTCCACGGGAAAGCCGGGAAACAAGGCGCGAAAGAACCTTCAGCGTAAAATAGGTTAGAGATTCCATGAGTGTATTACTGATAGGTAACCTGTAAAATTACGGTTAGTCGGATAGAAAGACCTATTGAAGCAAAATCAATTTTCGCATAACACGATCATGTCCCTGATAGCCCACATAAAGGTATAATCCACTAGGTATGGGGTCTCCCTGGTTATCAGTGCCGTTCCAAGTAACAGTAAATTCACCTGGAGATAAAACAGCATTCACCACAGTGGTGACGACCTGGCCCTGGAGATTATAAATGCTAAGTGTAAACGGTGATTGGCGGGTTAGGCTAAAGGGGATGCGGGTCAACCCATTAAATGGATTGGGGTAATTCTGGCCTAGTTGGAAAGACCCAGGCAATATATCCTCCCGGGACACGTTGGAAGAGACGAAAATTTCTTGGATAACTTCCCCGGTGGCATATTCGGGCTGCACCTGTAATAATTGACAAGCGGTTACTGCAAAATCCGGCGTACGACGGTAGGATTGGGTTACAATATTGGGCTGAATATCCGGCCCCCGAGCCAGGAGCATAATGTGACGGCATCCATCGCATCCGTCTCCATGTCCGCTGAACCCCCCGTGTAGGTCATCATGCCGTCCATGGTCATTGGTGACCAGCAGATTGGTCCGTCCCGCATAGAAGGCATCCTGTTGGACGGTGGTCCAAATTGCGCCCACAATGCTGTCAGCCACTTGAATGGCATGAGTGTAAGCCGCCCAATCTCCAGAATGACCGGCATGATCCACATCGGCTAAATACACCCACAGCAGCCGAGGGTGTGCGGTTTCCATTACGGAGAGGATGTGGTCCAAAACGTCTTGATCTGAAGAACCCTCACTTTCAAATGTGGGCCAATAGTCCGGTCCATATTCCGGATGAAAACTGGGGAGCCAGAGAGACGAGATGTATTTAAGGACATAATAGACACTGTCCACAGGTAGGTTTGCCTGTTTCCGGTAATACTCAAACAGGGTAGGTTTTCGGGTATATTGAGTGGAAAACCCGTTGACAACGGTATCTTGCACATCGGTCCAACTTCCGCACCAGAGTGCCGGGATAGCTCGGGAAGTATATGTGAGGGAGTCATTATAAAAGGTATTCACCAGGGCGCCTTGTTGGGCGATAGCACTCATTTCGGGAATATATGTGCGGTTGGGATCCCCGAATGTCTCGCTATACCGGGCACCGTCAATGATGACGACTATTAGATTGCGGGGCGAATTCTGAGCCGGCAGAAAAGAGCCGTTAATAAGGATCCACAGAATCCACCCTGCCAAAGTTGTGGGTCGCATGGGTTACTCTTTCAGAATAATTCTGGTTAAAATCCCGGATAAAGATACCGGCTCTGATCCTGGAAATCCACGTTTTCTATTCTCAGCCGCACAGGTTCAGGATTGAAGATTATTTTTGAAGTTCCTCAGGTTTTATCCCGTGAAGTTGCCTGAGTAAAAACAGGGTATTTCCCCGATTTACAGGTCCGAAAGGCTAGGATATATTCTTTCCGACCATATACACTCCAGATGATATGATGGGTATAATCTGGGTATTCAATTTTTGGGAAGGATTCCTCTAAAGCGTTTGGCCGGAAATCACTTCCCCGAAAGCTATCGGGGCGATATCGGGTGAAGTTATAATCCCACGATGGAGATCGGGGCAATCTTCCGGCAAAAGTCGGTGTTATCCCCTTGCATGGAGACGTGGAGAGATTCCGGGGGAGTAACGTTTGCATTTCGTCGGGAATACGGGTAAAATTGTTAGATGAAGAGACCCTTATTCAGCCTTTTAATTCTTAGCACAATCGTGTGGTGTACACCAGCTACTGTGTACCGCGTCCCAATTCAGGGAACCATTGACTTGGGACTTCCCCCGTTTATTGAACGCGTTCTGGACCAAGCTGCTGAAGAAGGCGTCGCCGCAGTTATCTTCGATATTGACACATTCGGCGGTCGAGTGGACGCCGCTACTCAGATCAAGGATGCCATTCTTTCTTCTCAGGTTCCTACTATCGCCTTTATTAATCGGAGGGCCATTTCGGCCGGATCGTTGATTTCGTTAAGTTGCGAACAAATTTACATGACTGGAGGCGCCACCATTGGAGCCGCTACCGCGGTGGACATGTCCGGGAAAAAAGGCTCCGAAAAAGTCATCAGCTATATGCGGGAAGAAATGGCCTCAACCGCTGAACGCCGAGGGCGGAATACGGACATTGCGAAAGGAATGGTGGATGAAGAATTAAGTTTTACCCATCTGGTGATTGATGGCGATTCCGTGGAGGTCAACGATCTGGAAGGGCGCAAAGAAGGAAAACTGATCACCCTTACCACAGAACTGGCGTTGAAATACAAAATTGCGGATAAAAAAACCGAGACCTTTGCTGCGGTTCTGGAAGCCCTGGATTTAAATGATGTCCAAGTCGTCGAAAAGAGGGAGAATTGGTCTGAAATATTTGTCCGTTTTTTAACCAATCCCGTAGTGGCGTCCCTCCTCACCACGTTCGGTTTTTTGGGAATTCTCTTTGAATTACAGAGCCCCGGATGGGGATTGCCGGGCAGCATCGGTTTGGTTTGCCTGGCGTTGTCTTTAGGCGCGTCCTATATCGCCGAACTGGCCACCATGACTGACGCACTGATCATTTTAGTGGGCGTTTTATTATTACTACTAGAAGTGTTGGTCATTCCCGGTTTCGGTATCGCGGGTTTCGGAGGCATCCTATTCATTCTATGGGGATTATATCAATTACTCCTACCGGATATTCCGGTGGGCAAGGAGATCGAAGATATGGCGTTATTTGGATTAACCATTGGAATTGTTGGAGGACTGGTAGCGCTAGTGATTTTGTTCCGATTGCTGACGCGGACTCATTTATGGACCCGACTGACAGCACCAGGGGTGGAGGACCGTGATCAGGGCTACACAACCTCCTTTGGATTTGAAAAACATGTGGGCAAAGAAGGACACGCTATGTCTGATTTGCGGCCCTCAGGATGGGCGACGGTTGACGACGATCGTCTTTTTGTTGTGACCGAAGGTGATTTTGTCAGTAAGGGCCAACGGATCAAAGTATTAAAAGTGGACGGCAATCGAATTGTGGTCCGTAAAATTAATTCAACCTCACAGGAGTAAGCTATGAGTACTATCTCCATCATTATTCTCACTTTGATTGTTCTATTTTTATTTGTCTTGTTCTATTTTGTGCCGATTGGACTGTGGATTCAATCAGTGGTCAGTCTGGGATTGGGACGAATCACCATTGTAGACCTGATCCGGATGCGTTTGCGTAAGATATCCCCGCGGCTGGTAACAGATGGTGTCATCAATTTGCACAAAGCCGGCCTGGTCGATATCACCACCGATATGCTGGAGACCCATTACCTGGCAGGTGGGAATGTCCCCAATGTGGTGGCCGCTTTGATTGCCGCTGACAAAGCCAAAATCAAATTACCTTTCGAAACAGCCACGGCGATTGACCTGGCGGGCCGGGATGTCAAAACAGCCGTGCAAACCAGTGTATATCCCAAGGTAATCAATGCCCCCAAAGAAGGATTCCTGGCGGCGGTGGCCAAAGATGGCATTGAATTGAAAGCTCGTGCCAGAGTCACGGTTCGAACCAATATTCCCGGACTGGTCGGTGGTGCCACCGATGAAACCATCATCGCTCGGGTGGGCGAAGGGATTGTGAGCGCCATTGGATCTTCCGAGGATTATTCCGCGGTTCTGGAAAATCCGGATCTTATTTCTAAAGCGGTTTTACAAAAAGGATTGGATGCGGGAACGGCCTTTGAAATCCTGTCCATCGATATTGCAGACTTAGATGTGGGTAAAAATGTAGGCGCCCGTTTGCAGGCTAATCAGGCCCAAGCCGACCTTCAGGTTGCCAAAGCGCGGGCAGAGACCCGGCGTGCCATGGCCGTAGCGGCGGAACAGGAAATGAAGGCCAGAACCCAGGAAATGCGAGCCAAAGTGGTAGAGGCCGAAGCCGAAGTGCCCAAAGCTATGGCCCAAGCGTTCCGGGAAGGGAATTTGGGCATCTTCGATTATTATCGCATGAAGAATATTGTTGCCGACACTTCCATGCGGGAATCCATTGCCACAGAGACGAAACCGGAAACAGATGAGGATGCTAAACCCCAGGATATGCAGGACGAATAAACGTGGAAGGTATCGGCTATTGGATCTTTTTACTAATCCTGTATCTTTTGTCAGGCCTCCTGAAAAAGCGCCAGAAAGAGGCCGCCCGGCGTCGGTTGTTATTGGAAGAGGAAGACCCGAACGAACCACAACCTGAGTCCAAACCGCAGCCGGATTGGTTAAAAGATATATTTCAGGATCTATCCGGGCTGGATGAGGACCTGGAAACGGACATCGTGATCGAGGATTTCGAGGATGAGCCGGTGCCGGAACAGAAGGAAGACGTTGAAGTTGTGATCAGCCCTCCGGAAGTTGAAGATACATTTTCTTTGGAACCGATAGAACGGAACGTTTCCAAACCTTCTAATTTACCAACGAGGGGTTTTCAATCGCTGTTACGGAATCAGGCCGGACTTCGGAATGCCATTCTTCTAAAGGAAATTCTGGATAAACCTCTGGCATTACGCTCCGAGATTTACTGAATCACCGTTTAATTCGGGCGCCCTTATCTTCCTGGATGAAAATCCAGGCGGCAACTTTTCCAATATTAAAGGGCTGATCCTCGTTCCAGTATCGCAATCCGTGATGATACTGGGAACTGGTGTCGTCCGGCGGCAAGGAATGGATATAATCCAGGATTCCTTGAATCCGAGCCTGCCAACGACGAACATTGGATATCCGTAAATCCACCCAACCGGAATGCGCCCATTCATCAACCAAGTCACTGTTTAGCGGAATGGATTCCTGACCCCGATAAACCGGGGTTTTTATTTCCGGTCCTCGAATCAATCGCTTTCCGTCCGGGAGTAAAATAGGAATCCCGATAGAAATAATTTCTGCCCGGATTTGTTGGTCACGAAGAATCCGTTCTTCGAGTTTTTGCACGATTTCCTCAGCGTCCCGGTTTGGAAGATCCTTCAGATTCCCGCAGATTCCCTGAAGCAGGTGTGCCTCATGTAATAGCTTGGAAAGTCTGGGTGGTCCCAGGATTTCAAAGGCCACACTGCACGTATTATGCTCTTTTTCAAGACGTTGCATTTCCTGAAGTGCCTGGTGACGTATATATCCCGCACGATACGTCGGTCCCATAATGGCGTTATCCAGGGCATTGATGATATCATACCCAGTACTATCCCCCAGTATTTCTAAAATGACATTTTCCGCAATTTCTTCCGGAGTTACGAATTCCATCTGTCCGGCGGTGGTAATGGTTTCAAATTCTCCCAAAGAGAAAATCCCGTTTTCGCCTGTATCGATATAGACCGATTTTAAATTTTCATTCAAATCTTCCCAGGCCCCCTGATAGCGAAAATCAAACGTGTCACTCAATTCCATGGCCGCCGTGGGGGGACAATCCACCAGCGGTATGGGTTTCCCCTGTTTCCGCACTTCACCGTATTGGATGCCTTTCCAGGCAATGGCTGCCGCCGGCTTGATTTCCTTGCAGATGGGGCCGCCTGGTGTCCGTCCCATGAGAAACAGGAGCAACGTGTGAGCGCCGGCCAGGGACGATTTGCTCAACAGAACCCGGGAGGGTCGTTCTTCACTATGCGTGTAGGGAATATTGAGCCCCATGCCTCCAGTTCCGGTGGTACCGATTTTGATATATATCCCCGTGTGGTTTTTCACCATACTGGCATGCAAAATTTGTATGTGTCTAATAATTTGTGGAATGTATTGGGTGGTCAGCATTTTTTCCACTTCGGCACGGACATGGCTTTGGTCATCCTGATGTTCTAAAAGAGGTTTTAACTGATAATACCCGGAATAAAGATCCTGGTACGCCAGAGCCGTGGCGGTATTGATGCTATCGATAATGATATGGGGTCGATGCCGGGAAAT
The DNA here is from genome assembly GCA_964535735.1 of uncultured bacterium. Lineage (GTDB taxonomy): Bacteria > Fidelibacterota > Marinisomatia > Marinisomatales > J089 > J089. The sequence continues at coordinate 12,149 of CAZHTM010000012.1, read as the reverse complement.
CACCTGGTTTAGGAAGGAGGCCTCCAGAATTTCATCGGTAAATTCCTCCATGGTATCCTCCAGGAGGGTTTTCCGAAACTGAGGATTTCCCAGGAGGTCAGAGCGGGATAAATCTTTCAGTGTATCCCGGACAAAGATATTTCCCCATTCCGGAATGAATTGGATCTGGGGATAGAGATTCCCCATTTCCCGGCAAACTTCCTCCGCTTCTGATTTCCGAAGCGATAAAATGATGATTTTATCCGGCTGCCGCTCCGCCAGTTTATGCAGAATTGCTGTTCCAACAAGACCCCAGCCGCCGAGTACAAGTATGTGCCGATTGCGAATGTCCATATGGTTCCTTTCCTAAAGGGTAGTCAGACTAAAAATTCTAGGGATTAATTTAATAGATGTAATAGTCCTGTGCGTTCGATTACTCGTGGGACCAATCCGATTGCCGAGTAATTCAGGATGAGAAGCGCCGCTTCTCCGAAATTGGATTCTTATAAAGAACTCGCGATCCTCTGTTGAAGTTGCGTCCAGCGGAAATCCACATCCGCCTGGATTTGATGAATGTCTTCAGTAGATAAATGCCGGAAACGACCCTGGGAACGAATATAGTCGTCCACGGGAATCGGGTCCGGATCAAATGTAAGTCGATATTCACGGCCATCTATTACTTCATAGAGGGGAAATACCCGACTCCTTACCGCCAACCGTGAAATATGAATAGATTGTTCCGGCGCCGATTTCCAGCCTGGAGGACAGGGCGATAAAATGTGAATAAAGCGCATGCCCTGGATAGACTTGGCACGGGTGAATTTCTGGACCAAATCTTCCGGATACGCTACAGAAGCAGTGGCAATGTAGGGAATATGATGAGCTGCCAGAGCATCCACGATATTCTTTTTCGGCCGTGATTTTGGATTTGTAACCGGGGTGGTAGTGGTCCAGGCGCCCCAGGGAGTGGCTGAACTCCGTTGAATTCCGGTGTTCATGTAAGCTTCATTATCGTAGCAGACATAAATGATGTCCTCATTGCGCTCGGCGGCACCGGATAATGACTGGAATCCAATATCGAAGGTACCACCGTCACCGGCCCAGGCCATCACTTGGACGTCCGTTTCACCGCGAGCCCGGAGTCCGGCTTTGACGCCGGTGGCGGTGATAGCGGCGGTTTCAAAGGCAGTGTGAATCACAGGGACGCCCAACACGGAATGGGGCGTGGGGCCGTCAATTACGGACCAACAACAGGCGGGAATCACTACCACGGTTTTAGGGCCTAATACTTTCAGGGCTAGTCGCATGGACAGCGTTGCGCCGCATCCGGGGCAGGCCACATGGCCGGAGCCCATAATTTCAACATTAGGAACCGAAATAGGGATTTGACTCATGTTTTGACTCCTATCCAGACCAGATCTTCCCCGGTTTTACTATTGAGAAGATGTTCCACGATTTGGGTAATGACGGCTGGTGTCACATCCCGGCCGCCGAGCCCGGCGACATAACCATTGAGAAGGGGATGTTCCGGGCCATTGTACAAGGCTGATTTCAATTCACTGAAGAAAATGCCTCCCTGGCCGAACGAAAGATTTCGATCAATAACGCCGATCCGTTTAACCTGTTTGATGATTGAGCGGATTGGCTCTACTGGGAAGGGGCGGAACATCCGAATTTTTAGTAATCCAAGGGGAACCCCTTTTTCCCGATAGTGATCCACCACCAGCCGGGAGGTGCCGGTAATCGTGCCGGCGGTAACCAGGAGAGTTTCGGCGTCCTCGCATCGATACGTTTCCACGGCGGTTCCGTGAAAACGGCCAATGTGGTACTGATATTCCTCGGCAATCACGGGCCATAACCGTTGAGCCTCTTCCATGGACTGTTGCATGTGATAACGAAATTCCATATACACATCCGGTTTGGCCAGGCCGCCAAACGCCCGGGGATGATTCACATCCAGGCGAAATTGAGGTTCATAAGGAGGTAAAAATTTATCCACCAAATCCTGCCGAGGCAGAGCTACCGGTTCCGCTGTATGGGATAGGAAAAAGGCGTCCATGTTTACCATAACGGGAAGCATGACCTGCTCTGCCAGACGGTAGGCCATGAGAATCGTATCCAAGACTTCCTGGTTGCTTTCCGCATAGAATTGAATCCAACCCGTATCTCGTTGAGCCAGGCTGTCGGTCTGATCGGCCCAAATGGACCATGGTGGTGCCAAGGCACGGTTCACATTCACCATGACAATAGGTAAACGGGCCGCCGCTACCCAGTGGATGATTTCGTGCATTAACAATAAGCCTTGAGAGGATGTGGCGGTAAACGTTCGCGCCCCGGCAGATGCCGATCCTACCAGACAGGCCAAAGCCGAATGTTCCGACTCCACCTTGATAAACTGAGCATCCAATTGACCATTGGAACACATCTCCGAAAGCAATTCCACGATCGAGGTCTGGGGGGTGATGGGATAGGCGGAAATGGCCTGGACCCGCGCCAGTCGAGCTGCGTGGGAGGCGGCATGCGTTCCTTCGATGACTAAAATATCTTCGGTGGTGTCTTCGTTAAAAAAGGGTTTTAAAGCAGGGGCTAATTCGCGCACGATAATTCCTCCTCAAAGGTCATGGCATCCCGAGGACATTCCGCCACACAGACACCGCACCCCTTACAAAAATCATAATTGATTTCATACGGGACGCCATTTGATCCTCGATGGATGGCCACATCGGGACAAAAAATCAGACAGATATCACATTCAATACAGGTACCGCAACTGAAACAGCGCAAGGCTTCCTTTACGGCCTCATCGGGAGCAAGTCCGGAATTCACTTCTGCGAAACTCTGAATGGCTACAGAATAGGGAAGGTGGTTTAATTCCGGCCGGGCTTCATGTCGGAAATGATTCAGGTTTAAATCGGAATATTTCACTGGTTCAGGGTCTGTTTCTGCAGGAATGTTACCGCCTAAATAGGCATGGACATTCAGGGCGGCCCGTTTACCGGTGGCGATAGCGTCCACCACCGTGCCAATGGGTCCGGCCGCCACATCGCCGCAGGCAAAAACGCCGGGTATATCTGTGGCTTGGTTGGATTCTACTTTAATCCGGTCGCCGTCCCGATATGGCAACCCTTTGATATGATCCACGTCTGGGGTTTCCCCGATTGCCATAAGCACCCGAGACACAGGAATAGTCGACTCACTTCCGGGAATAGGAAGAGGTCGGCGGCGTCCGCTGGCATCCGGTTCGCCCAGTTTCATCTGAATGACCTGAACGGCGGTCAAATGATCTTCGCCTAAAAAGGCTACCGGATTGGTCAGAGTTTGGAGCTGGACGCCTTCTTCCAGGGCGGCGTCTACTTCATCCGGAACGGCAGGCATTTCCGCTCGCGATCGACGATAAACCAAATGGACCTGCGCACCAAGGCGGCGGGCGCTGCGAGCGGCGTCGATGGCGGTATTTCCACCTCCTACCACCAAAACCGTATCTGGCAGATCGCTCTTTCCGGTGAGATTGTATTCCTGCAAAAAATCCAGCGCAGAGGTTACGCCGGGCAGATTTCGGCCAGGAAGGTCAACACCCCGACCTTTGTAAGCACCTAAGGCCAAAATGACTGCTTCAAAACGGGATTTCAGATCCTCGAGAGAAAGATTATCTCCCAGCCGTTGTCCGGTTTTAATGGAAACGCCCAGGGATTGGATATCAGCGATTTCCTTATCCAGAATATTTCGGGGAAGGCGGTATTCCGGAATCCCCAACCTTAGCATTCCTCCCGGTTCAGAGGATGCCTCAAAGATAGTAACGGCATAGCCCCGACGGCCCAGTTGATAGGCAGCGGAGAGTCCCGCAGGACCGGATCCCACAACGGCTACCGAATGGCCATTGGATGGAACGTAGAAGTGATCCGGATAGCCCCGATCCAGGTTTTGATCCGCCACAAATCGTTCCATGGCGTTGATGCTGATTTCTTCATCGAATTCGCTTCGGTTACAGACCCCTTCGCAGGGATGATAACATACTCGTCCACACACGCCGGGAAGGGGATTGTCTTCCAGAATTATTTCCCAGGCTGCTGCAAAATTCTGTTGTTTTACCAATGCAAAATACTGGGGGATTTTTTCATGAGTGGGGCACCCACCGGTGCAGGGGGGATATTTGTTTTCATAACGGGGGCGCATGTATCGCCAGGAACCGGTATGATTCCAATCCATGGTTCCCGTGGACACGGCAAAGACGGGACGATCATTTTTGAAGTTTAAAGCATCGCTCATGATAATCTCCTAGACGGGGGCCGATTGAGTAAACTGACAGAGTTCAAAAGCGTCCCTGGTGGCGGCGGCGTTTTCCTCCGGTTTCAGAGGAGCATAAGCCAGAATGGTATCCACCAGCGCGTCCAGGCTTACGAGTCCGGTGAATTTAGAGAACGCGCCCAGGATGGCAGTATTAACAATGGGTGTGGATTTGGTTCCCAAGCCATGATTAACAGCAATTTGATTGGCATTAACAGTGGCGACGGTAAAGTCCTTGAGCTGGGGATAGTCCGTCGCCGGAGTGGCGCTATTGAGGAGGATGGTTCCCCCCTTGACTAATCCGGAGGTTACCTCGACGGTTTGCAATAGCGTGGGGTCCAAAACAATCAGGTGCTGAGGTTCGTAAATTTCGGTTCGAAGATGAATCGGCCGGTCATCAATCCGGATAAAAGCCATCACCGGCGCACCTCGCCGTTCAACGCCAAAGGCAGGGAAAGATTGGGCAAATTTTCCTTCCTTAAAAACGGCTGAAGCCAAAATTTTACAGGCTACGACCGCACCCTGTCCCCCGCGACCGTGCATTCGTATTTCAATCATGCAGTGCTCCTCTGTTTGGAACTCGTTGTGGTTCCATTCCGGTTTCACCAAACGAAGCGAGAATTCCGTCCTGAACCGCCTGTTGATTTTGTACCGCCTCCAGACACAATGTTAATTCACGGGCATGTCGCATTTCCATGTCGGCCAGCCGATACAAAAGCGTTTGAACCTCGGGGTCCGAGGATATGTGAACGGCCTGACGGTACCATTCTGCCGCCTCTTGTTCCTCCCGAATAGCATCCACTAATAACGCTTCACAGGAAGTATAGGACGTTATGGGTTTAGGCATGGCTGGTCTCCTTTCGGATTCCGGATTCCGCTGACGACGGTGAAAACATCAACATCGCAATCCGACGTCTGGGGAACAAGAATCTGGATGGTGGTGGTATCCGCATAATAAGACAAACGTGTCTTGTATTACAATTTAGGGATTTCATGGAGTAAGGGGCAATTCCTCTAACCAGAACCTGGGTTATACCAGTTGCTGATAAACCTGTTGGATCTGCTCTTTGAGGGTGTCTTCGGTGGAATTGTTGTGAATAACAAAATCAGCGCTGTGAATTTTATCTTCATCGGTCCACTGAAGCTCCATTCGCTTGATAATTTCTTCTCGGGTCAAGGTGCCCCGTTTCAAAGCGCGTTCGATTCGATGTTTTACCGTTGAACTGATGACAATAATATAATCCAGATGCTGATCCAGTCCGGATTCAAAAATGAGGGCTCCATCTACGACAAAGAGAGGATAGGTGGATTGAGCGGAAATTTTTTCAAATTGCCGATCAAATTCTTCGAAGATAAAAGGATGAATAATGGAATTCAGACGAAGCTGATGATCTTCATCCTGAAAACTGATCCGGGCCAGCTTCCGGCGATCAATGGTTTCATCCGGGCCAATGATATCGGTCCCAAATTCGGCAATCAATTCACTCTGAACTGCTTCGTTAGAATCCAGAATATGTTTGGCTTCTTTATCGGCGTCGAATATATAAGCGCCAAGTTCCGCTAGAATGGCGCTGGCGGTACTTTTGCCGCTACCGATACCGCCGGTAAGTCCTACTTTGAGCATGTTACATCCAAGGCGTTAATAATTCGTTCGGTAATTTCCGGAATGGATCCAATGCCATCCACTTCCACCAAGAGTTTGGCCTCTTGATAATAGGTGACCAGTGGCTCGGTCCGTTCCCGGTACACGTCCAATCGCTGGCGGATTACTGCCAGATTATCGTCACTCCGGCCTGATGTTTTTCCCCTGAGTAAGAGGCGATGGATCAATTCATCCCGATCTGCGGTCAAACTTACAACCGCATCCAATTGTTGATTTAATGTATTGAGAATATCGGTTAAACCTTCCGCCTGGGGAATTGTCCGGGGAAATCCATCCAATAAATACCCGGCACGGCAGTCTTTCTGCTGTAGGCGACCGCTCATCATTTCCAACAGTATCTCATCCGGCACCAATTGACCCTGATCCATGAAAGATTTAGCATGATTCCCCAAGTCGGTATTGGCGGCAATTTCAGCGCGCAAAATATCGCCGGTGGATAAATGAACGATAGAATAATGGTCCTTGAGTCGTTGGGCCTGAGTACCCTTTCCCACTCCTGGAGGACCGAGTAAAATCAAACGCATACTATCCTCTGAATTTTTATATGAGCATCCCGGCAACCGATGCGGTAATCCATGATGCCAGAGCTCCACCTATCATTGCTTTGAACCCCAACCGGGCCAAATCAGATCGCCGATTTGGGGCCATCCCGCCAATACCACCTAATTGTATTCCAATGGAAGCAAAATTAGCGAATCCACAGAGGGCATAACTGGCGATGATAGCGGTTCGATCTGAAATGGCGTGTTCTAATCTTAAGCTACTTAAATCACTGTAGGCAATCAATTCTGTCAGAACCAGTTTTTTTCCCATGAGGGATCCCAAGACTTGAGCCTCGTTCCAGGGCGCGCCCATGGTCCAGGCCAAAGGACGGAAAATCCACCCTAAGATCGCTTCCAGGGATGTACCGGCCAAGCCTAAAAATGCATTTACCATAGCAATCATGGCTACAATGGCCATCAACATGGCTGCCACATTCCCGGCTAATTTCAACCCCTCGGTTGCTCCTCGGGACAAGGCTTCCATACCATTATCTTCCAATCGCTCTACCTGGATATCTTTGGATTCTAAGGTTTCCGGGGTTTCGGTTTCCGGAAAGATTATCTTAGAAACGACCAGGGCCGCAGGGGCGCTCATGATGGACGCGGCCATCAGATGACCGGCAATTCCGGGAATGTCCCACAGCATTTTCACATACATAGCCATGACGCCACCTGCGACAGTAGCAAATCCGCCGGTCATGACGGTCATAAGTTCCGACTGGGTCATGCGTTGAACAAAGGGTCGGATCATGAGGGGCGCTTCCGTTTGTCCCACGAATATATTGGCGGATACACTAAGCGTTTCAGCGCCACTGGTTTTCAAGGTCTTCTGCATGCCCCGAGCGATCCATTTTACGATCCATTGCATAATTCCATAGTGATAAAGAACCGCCATCAAGGAACTGAAAAAAATGATCGAAGGCAACACACGAAAGGCAAAATTCATCAATGGTCCTTCCACAACTCCGGAGCCAAAGGATTTAAACAGAAAATCCGATCCGGCATCACTGAAACTGAGTAATTTTTGAATGCCCGTGTCTAAGAGCTTGAAAAACGGCTGGCCAATCGGTGTTTTGAGAATAAACAATGCGAAGAACAACTGGAGCAATAATCCCCAGATCACCATCCGCCAGGGAATTCGACGTCGATTATTGGACATGAGTACAGCAATTCCCAATAGGACGCCAACACCTAAAATTCCCGTAAAATGGGTCATGATTCCTCCGGAGGTTGAAAGCAATGGCGACATCGGGCTTCGTAAATATCCGTTTCCCCGATGACCACCTGTTCCGCCTGAAGCGTGGTTCGTTGGGTATAGGACGCAGGATTACCGCAAATGACACAAATGGCCTGGAGTTTATCCAAGTAATCAGCTTCGCACATCAGCGCCGGCATGGGACCGAACGGCAACCCTCGGAAATCTCTATCCAGCCCGGCTACAACCACACGTTTTTGGTGGGCGGCCAATTGTCTACAAACGTCCAGAATGCCGTCATCCATGAATTGAGCCTCGTCGATACCTACCACGTCTACTGATTGGGACTGGTTCCAAATTTCCCGTGAAGATTCCACCAGGTGGGATTCCATGCGCCGTTGATTGTGAGATACAATATGGTTTTCACTATATCGGGTATCAATTCGGGGTTTAAAAATAATGGTTTTCTGTCGGGCGATTTCTGCGCGGCGTAAACGGCGGATCAATTCTTCTGTTTTGCCGCTAAACATACTACCGCAAATGACTTCGATCCAGCCGCCGTTATTTGGAGTATGGGAAAGCATATATTTAGTTCCTGCTTAAGGTGAAATCGATTTTAGTCCGCAATAAATTAATGGCTACCGTATTCTGGCCGCCTTCCGGAATGATAATGTCAGCGTAGAATTTCGACGGTTCCACGAATTGTTCATGCATATGACGGACAGTACTTAAATATTGGTTAATCACGGAGTGAGTGGTACGACCCCGGGCATCAATATCTCGTTTTAAACGTCGGATGAACCGGATATCGGCGGGAGTTTCCACATAGATTTTAATGTCCAGCAATTCCCGAATGGAAGGAAAATGGAGGACCAGAATGCCTTCCACCACCACGACCCGGTGGGGTTCAATTTGTACGGTTTGAGAATTACGCGTGTGGGTGGAGAAATCATAGACGGGTTTCAAAATGCTTTTTCCTTCCCATAAAGCTTTTAAATGGGAGAGAAATAGGTCTATATCAATGGAATCGGGATGGTCAAAATTGTAATGCTGTCGTTCTTCCAGAGATAAATCAGATAAATCATGGTAATAGGAATCCTGTTCCAGAATGACCACTTCCCCCTGGCCGTATTCTTTAACCAAAGCCTGGGCAATTGTAGTTTTTCCGGAACCCGTTCCGCCGGCAATACCAATCAGGATAGTCTTTGCTGTCATCTTCGTCAATAAATCTCAGGGTTGGAAACAACAGAAAAGATACGTCCAACCCAAAATGCAATTCAAAGGCATAATTTTTTACTGACCTTTCCAAACAATCATTTGGAATGTTCTTTTTTCATACCATTTGAGATAAAAACCGACTCAGAAGTTTAAGGGTAAACCAAAACAAAATTTTTTGGGGAATTACGGTCTTTTTGCAAGTATTTAATAATCGGTCGGTACAGGATACAATCGCTATTGGGAATGGAAACTTATTTCAAAAAGATAGACAGAAAGGACGGGGTTGCTTCATCTTAAGCCATCACGTTCAACGTTCTTATCCTAGAATTAAGATCATTCATTTGGACAATTCTCTTTGAGAATCGGGACATGGAGTGTAAACGTGGTCCCCTTCCCCTTTGTGCTATCCACATCGATAGGAATTGAATTCAAATCTAAATATTGTTTCGTCAAGGCCAGGCCAAGACCGACACCTTGAAATTCTTTGGTGTATCCTTCGCTTTCTTGGGAAAAGGGTTGATAGAGGTGCTTCAGATATTCTTTTGTAATCCCGATGCCTGTATCCTGGATGATGATTTGTGCTTCGGACCCTTGCCGAATCAAACGCACGGTTACGCTTCCTTTTGAGGTGAATTTTATCGCATTTTCGATAAGGTTTTCCAAGGAACGCTGTATGCAAAAACTGTCGGCATGGATCCAGATCTCTTTCTCAGTACAATCAAAACTAAAATCCAAATTATGTTTCTGTGCCTTTGGTTGGTAAAACTGATACACCCGTTCCAATAGATCCACTAAATTTAAAATTTTCGGTTTAATCATGAAGGTGCCTGATTCAATCAAGGACATGTCCAAAATTTCATGAACCGTGTGGATGAGGCGATCGCCACTGACTAAAGCCTGGGAAATATACGCTTGTTCTTCATCATTTAATCGGTCTTTAAGGGAGTGTTGCAATAAGTCTAAAAATCCGATGATCCCATTTAACGGTGTTCGTATTTCGTGGGACATATTGGCCAAAAATAATCGTTTGATTTCCTCTCCCTGTCGAGCCTCTTTCAACGCCTGCTTCAATTTCTTCTGCATAGAAATAGCTTCAGTCACATCCCGCAAGACACCCAAGGTGGAAGGATTCCCTTCCCATTCAATAGGAGCAATGCTCACTTCAAAATAACGAATCTGTCCGGATTTAGTCAGACCTTGAAAGGTATACTGGTCTGGAATGGTTTCTCCCTGTTTCAGAGCAGAAATCCGTTGGTATAAGACCTCTTTCCCCTCTTCAGTCATCATAGTTTTATAATCAAAAGATTCCTGGCAAACATCTTGTGCAGAATACCCGGTTATTTCGGTAAAACGCGAGTTGACAAATTGGAAGCGCTTCTTGTGGAGGACGTAAATCCCGTCATTGGATTGTTCAACAACTTTACGGAATTTTCGTTCGTTTTCTTCCAGTGATTTTTGGGCTTCAACCTGAGAAGTGATATCATCTACGGTCAGTAAATATTGCAGTATATGACCTTCTGGGTCAAAGATGGATGATATAGCCACCGATTCCCAGTATTCCGAGCCATCTTTTCGACGATTGTGAATATCGGATCTCCAAACCCGGCCACTCATAACGGTGCCCTTAAGTTCTTCGCAAACATTATGAGATACATTTTCACGGTTGACAAGAATTCGCAGCGGTTTGCGGTATACATCGGATTCAGCAAATCCGGTGATTTTAGTAAACCGGGGGTTCACATAGATGATTTTCCAGTCTTTGTCGATCAATACAATACCGGAGGAACTCTGATTCACGGCAGTGGACAACATATGGATTCGGGCCTCCGCGGCTTTCCGTTCGGAAATATCCCGAATAATTGCAGTAGCCTGCCAGTGTCCATCCTGTTGAAAACTGGACACAGATACTTCTACTGGGAATTCGCTGCCGTCACGTCGCTGGGCGAAAATTTCCAGAGTTTGCCCAATAATTGCTCCTTTACCGGTCTTGACAAACGTTTTCAATTTGGCAAAGGCCTGATCCCGATAACGTTCAGGGGCAATAATATTGTGCAATTCTTTTCCCATTACCTCCTGGGCAGTATATCCGAACATTTTTTCTGCGGCTTTATTCCAAACACTGATCTGTCCCTGGGCATCGCGGCTAATGATGGCATCGGTGGCAGTGTCCACCAAAGCCTGGAAGCGTTCTTTTGCTTTTTTAAGTTCCTCCTGAGCCTGAACCCTTTCGGTAATATCTACCGACGATTCAATAATCTGTTTAACAGAACCATCTTCAGATATAATTGGGAAACAGTGAACTTCCATTTGTCGGAGATGGTTATTATGATCATAATGGTTGTGCTCTACAATGACCGGTTGCCCCGTGGCAACAACCTGAACCATCGGGCACGGATGATCACTACCGGTACAGGGACTGTCCCGGTGATGAGATACAGCATAACAGGTGGGAAATGGATCCATTTCCGGGGTGTTTTTTACACGGTTTGAAAACACAATTTTGTGGTCATCAACGTTAATTACAAAAAAGGGATAGGCCAGAGAATTCAGGACTAATTCCAGAAATTCTTTTTGGGAATTCCGATCCAGTTCCAATTCGAAACGTTTTACGGCGGCCATAATTGCCGGCGTAAGACGTGACAGGTGTTCCCGAAAAATAAAATCGTCTGCACCTGCCTGGACAGCCTTCAGAGCATTGGTTTCATTCATGGTCTCACTGATAAAAATAAAAGGAACGGATGGAATTGCCTGACGGGCGATTTGAAATGCCTCAAATCCGGAAAAATTCCATAGGTTGTAATCAGAAAGAATTACATCAGGACGGGAATGCTGAAGTTGTGACCGAAACTCCGATTCATTACTCACGGAAGTGAAGGCGTGATTTAAACGGCTATTTCTAAGGATGGTTTGAATATCTTCGGTGTTCTGCCCCCTGTTTTGACAATAAAGAATGCGGTATTGTTTCTTATCAATTTGGGTATTGCTAGAAATGATGGAGGGCTTGCTGAAATTAAAGCTAGCCATAATCAAAAGCCCTGAAATGACTTTTTCAGTTCTAAGATCAGATCATGCTCGTGATCTTTCGACCAAAAATCTTTTCCGAATCCGGTGGCTCCGATTTCCGTAACAACCGACACCTTGCCACTGGATTCGATTTGGAGATTCATAACGATCCCTCCCCCGAAACCATATCAGGAATTCGTTATCTAAGAACAGTAGTGTCCGGTAAAAGTTTTAAAACAGGTCTGGAACTCCTCAAAATTGGGAT